>CAMJYG010000005.1 GCA_946409935.1 uncultured Clostridium sp.
CCGAGATTTTTTGAAAAATATTTATATATTAACATTTATATATTAGATTATAATCGGCTGTAAATTGTAACTATTCATTGGTTACTACTATGAAAACCAAATAACTTAATTCCCAAATCGTACAAACTATCAATATCAATTTTAAGTTTATTTTCTTATTAACAGTTCGTTTTATTTTTAAATTGTAATTGCTATACTTGCTTTAATTAATATATTGGAGGAAAGTTTATGAACAATCAAGAAAAAACCTTAAGAATAAATATTGGCAAAAAAATAAAGTTGGCAAGAACCAAAGCTTCTTATACTCAAGAACAACTTGCAGAGAAATTATCTCTATCTCCTAGGTATATTAGCCAATTAGAAAGAGGCATAGCTTTTGGTAGTGCAACTACTATAACTAATATTTGTAAAGCATTGAATATAAATTCAGATTTTTTATTTGATGATTTAATTAAGAATGAAAAACCATTATTAAATAACATTGAAGACACAAAATTTTTAGAAAATTATTATAAATTAAATGACTATAATAAAAATATTGCCAATTCTATTATAAATGAATTGTTAAAAATTCAAAACGATCCCAAATACTTAGAACACTCATAAAGACTTATAAAAGGCATATTATGTTTCTTTATCGATATGCCTTTTTATCTTCTAATCCAGTTTACCATCTATCAATTTTAATTTATTGTAGTACTTGTTGAGCCTGTTCCTACAACATCCTCTTGCAATGATCTCCACGTGTTACATCCAACTATTCCATCAGCTATTAAGCCTCTTCTTGTTTGATATGCTATTACAGCATTTTGTGTTGCCTGCCCATAAATTCCATCTAATCCACCAGTTCTAAATCCAAGAGTATTTAAATCATCTTGTGCTATACAAACATAATTGCTTACACTACCTCTTTTTAATTGTGGATATCCTCCAGTTGAACATGCAGGTGTTCCGGAACCTTTTATCAAAATGTACCCATGTAGGTGTTAGTCTTAATGGTTCAACATAAGCCCATACTCCAGAATTTTTTGCACTATTCCATAATATGTTTCTCTGCGACTGTGTTAATGTTTGACCAACATCAAATGCTACACCAGCATAATGTTGACTCTGATTTCCATGTCCTCCTTCATATGGTCTTTTAAATGCAAAACCAACTGGTATTGGTCCACCATAAATATATCTTTGACTATTCCAACTTTGCATTGTTCTTTTGGTGGTCCATAAAATATTACTTTTGCTTGAGCCTCTAAATTCTCTTAACTTTAATGTACCATTTGTATTATATGGCATTGGTTCATTTTCACCTCTATAATATACTTCCATTCGATTAGAATCATTATTAAAAATTAATATCTTTGCCATTAATCTCCCCTCCCAAAATTACATAAAATACAATGATATATTTTATGTAATTTCGGGAGTTTGGTTACTAAAAGTAATATAAATTGTTCCCAAGTTATTAATATCAAACAAAAACTCATACCTTGCTATAAAACATGAGTTTTGGTTCAAAATAAATTATACTTTTATATTCCATTTAATTGTTGAATTAAAGCAAAAATATCGTTACAGTTCAGTAACAAAATATCAACAACTTCCTTTGGAATCTCAACTATATTTTCTTGTTTTATCTCTCCATAATAATTCTTCCATACGTATTCTCATAACTTATACTAATGCTAACATGTATTACTTCACATAATTTTCTTAGTTAAAAATCTTTCTTAAAATCCTCTTTCTTTCAAATCATGAACTAGTTCAACGTAAAATTCTCTTACATCAAATCCATCTATGTTTTCTTTATTTAAATCAATAATATCACCATGTGATATTCCTCTGTGTCCATTAGGAATTACAAAAACATATCTATCTCCATACTCAAAAGATTTTTCTCCAACTAAACCATCATTATCTCCATCAAAATACTTGACAAACTTTGCAGTCATATTTAATGGAAATCTAGCAGCATTACTTTTTATTAATTTTGTTCCAATAGATTGATAAAAAACTTTATTACTCTTTTTTAAATTTTTATTTAATTCATTGCAATAGCTACTTGTTAAATCACTTGTTGCCTTCTTAAAATTCGGTTCACTTTCTCCAAAATGCCTTAATGTAGAATTGTATTTTTTAGCAATTTTATCAATAATTCCTTTGGAATCTTTTGAAAACAAAAAATCTGCAAATTCACAACCTCTATTAGGAGTACTTACCATTGTTAAAGAAGCAACATACTGTTCAATATTACACTCAGAAATAGCATATCTACAATCTAATCCACCTTTAGAATGAGCTATTATATTTAACTTTTCAATTCCATTTTCATCTACGATTTCTTTAATTCTATTAGCAAGTTCCTTTCCTGAATCTTCAACTGATAATGCAGATGAATGATTACCATAGAAGCATGTTGCTCCGTTCTTAATAAGCTCTTTAGGTATTCTCCCCCAATAATTTCTAATCTGTAAATCTCTAAAAAATACACCATGTACTAGAAGAAGTGGATATTTTGTTTTACAAATCTGTTCTTCTTTCCTTCTTTCATTTAATATGCATTTATTATTTTCAAATTGAACCTCTTTTTTAGCAATTCTAATCATTTTTATTAAAATAATTAGATGTACAATCGGAATCATTCCACAGATGGCACCTATCACTCTATACTTAATACCTAATTGTCTAGAAAAAATATATAACCTAATTATACCATTCCAAAAAATAATAAATTCTTGTATAAATATAAATAATATATTTAAAAGTATTATTCTGTAATCACTATGAAAAACTGTTAATTGTAATAAAAAATATATTACAGACATTACATTTGAAATTAAAAAAATCTCTAAAAGAGTATACGCTTTTCTAATACTTTCTAATTTTTTCTCTTTGAGTTTTTTCATACAAATTGTAGGAAATAAGTTTATTATTGCGAAAACAAATAATAATATAACTATTGGTATTTCAACATTAAATTGCGTGCTTAATATATAATAATTTGATGTAAAAAAAACTATTATTGCATTAATTAATTGCATATATTTATATCTCCTTTAAGTAGCTTTGCCATTTCATATAAACATTTAGTATCAAACATAATCTTAATATAATTAAATCCTTCTTCTTTTAGTTTGCTATTTGAAAATCAATATTTTGCAACTATTTCACCATTATTTTTTTAATTTATATCTAGCCATAAAAATAAAGATTGGCTTAGCAAAGCCGAAAGTATAAGTTGTAATAATTGTATAAATATTAGGATTTTCAAAAATCTTTGTATAAAACCTATCCATTATAAATACATCAAAAACAAAATAAATAACTAAATAAACTAAATATAAATTAAATAAAACGAAATTATCAAAACTAAATACTACAACAATTAACAGATACTTCATTATTGTTAATATACTATATAAAACACCTAACCTGCTAGATTTATTAAATTTTCCTATAATGTATTGTGATACACCTGGTATCCATGCAATAATCGGATATTTATAACCGTTCATCTTTGATATTTTATATAATCCTATGGATTGAAATATATAAAATGTAATCTTTGTTAAAATATAAATTAAAAAAACAATTATTGCTACAATCGAAAATGCTAAAAATGGTATTATAAACATTGATGCAAAAGCCATATTAATCTTTCCTTTACTATATATATTTTTTATGTAATTTATGGATGTGTGTTACATTTATTTAACTTCTCTTCCTTTTACAATTATTCTATGTTTACTATCATTTGTACAAGTTATTAAGGTTATTTCTTTTTGGCCATTTGTTAATTGTGTAGTACAAGTAACATCATCTGGTTCAACCTCATATTTGTTATAAATTTTATAATTTATTGTTCTTCCTGATAAATCTGTTATTTCTATTATATCACCTTTTTCTAATGTTGGAACTTTACTAAAAAATAATTTATTTCTGTAATTATGTCCCACTATACAGTAATTTCCCACTTCATTTATTTCTGGTCCCCAAAATTTAGTAGGTGAAATTTTCAATAGTGCCTCTGTTTCTTCATCAGAATTATTCTCTCCTTCTAATATAGGATAATTTAAATTTATTTTTGGTATTTTAATTGTTCCAATGGTATAATAATTATACCCTTCGCTTGTAGTCTTTTTTTCTGCACTGGTATATTTTAACTTTTCTTCAATAAAATCGTCTTTATCAACATTATTTTTATCAACATTTTCATCATTTAAAACAACAACTAAAACATTACTTTTTGCAACTGTTGTGTCATCTACTTTTATATCCAAATCTGATAGTATTTCTTTAGAAACTTCCTCACTTTTATTTCTATCATATTCAGCATAAATACATGCTGAAATCAAAATACAAACCAAAAAAATAGATAAAAAGAAATCAAACTTATAAATTTTCTTTTTTCTTTTAAGCTCTGGTGTTATATATAGTTTTTTGGTAACTAAAATTTGATTCACTATAATTTCATTCCCTTCTCAAAGTTCAATCTTAAATCTGAAATTTTTGCTTGTTATACAATTCTTTATTATTATATCATATTTTTTTCTAAAATGAAATACCTTTTTCTTATTCATTTTACTGGTCAGTTACAGTTCAGTAACAATATATCTTGAAGTCCCCGAAAGTGATTAATCTATAAAATATTTTGAGAATTAATCGAATGCGACTGGAATAACTTAAAAATTCTTAATAATTTTGAAAGGGAATCTCAAAGCTTGTCTTTGAGGGTGCTTTCAAAATTAGTTAGAATTTTTTAGTGTTAAATGGAAGAGAGCCGAGATTATTCGAAAAATATTTTATATATTAATCACGTTAAGCAGGACACCCCCACTTTAAGTTACTGAACTGTAACACTGGTTGTTATTATTTTTCAAATTAATCTCATTTGCTAAATTAGCAAAATCATGTAAGCTTAAATTTTCTGGTCTAATGTTAATATCAATTTTTAGTTTTTCAAGTATTTGTATTCCATTTTGTTTATTTTCAAATATATGTGAATTAGTTAATGCATTTAGTAATGTTTTCCTTCTTTGCATAAAAGAAGCCTTTATTATTTTAAACATTAATTCTTCATTATTCACATTAACTGGTGATATTTTTCTAATATTTAATTTTATAACCTTCGAAGTAACCTCTGGTTCAGGTATAAAAGAACTATTAGGAACTTCCATTATATCTTTTGATTCTGCATAATAATAGACACTATACGTAATTGCACCAGTATCTTTACTTCCAGGTATAGCTATTAATCGATCTGCAACTTCTTTTTGAATCATTACAGTTATACTTTCTAAATCTAATCTTTCCTCCAATAATTTCATAATTATTGGTGTAGTTATATAATATGGAAGATTAGCAACAATTTTAACATTTTCTATTATTTCTGTTTCTTTTTCTTCGTTTATTAATTGATGTAAATTCACTTTTAAAACATCTTGATTTAAAACGCAAAAATTATCATAAAATTTAAATCTCTCTTCTAATATTTCTATCATTCTTTTGTCAAGCTCGATACAAATAACTTTACCTGCTTTTTCCAATAAATATTTAGTTAAAGTTCCAAGTCCTGGTCCAATTTCTATAACTAAATCCTTTTTTGATATTTCACTACAATCTACTATTGTATTTACAACATTATCATTTATCAAAAAATTTTGTCCCAAAGATTTATTGGCTTTTATATTGTATTTATTTAAAATAAATTTAGTTTCTTCTAAAATATTACTCATTTATAATTGTCCCTTTCCTGTTACAATTCACAGCTATGTTTTTATTTCTAAATGTTAATATATCAATATTTTGAAAATAAATCGAATGCAAATGAAATATTATTAGAAATTCTTATTTTAATAAAATGAGGGATGTTCATGGAAAAATCTGCAAGATTTTTAACATGAAAGAGGCTCATTTTATTAAATTAGAATTTCTTAAATATGTAATGCAGCCGAGATTTTTTGAAAAATATTTATATATTAACATTTATATATTAGATTATAATCGGCTGTGAATTGTAACATCTTTCCTAATATTATAACACATTTTTTTACGTTTTGTTGATTTTTCTATATTTTTAATATAAAATATAGTTGCAAGGTTATAATTAATAAATTTAAATTATAACTATAAAACAAAAGAGGTGAACTTATGTCAAATACTCCTAAAAAAAGTAAAAACATTAATAATTCTTTAAAGAAGAAAAATAACAATTTTAAAAATCATAATATCGAAAAAAATAATAAAAATAGTACCAATAATATTATAAAAATGGAAACAAATTTTGATTCTAAAAATCTGATTAATTCAAGAAAAATGAAAATAATGCTAGTAATTATTATTACACTATTTGCGCTTTTAATTACAAGAATTGGTTTTCTTCAATTTGTACAAGGAAATTATTTAAAAGAACTAGCATATAGGCAACAGGCTATAAATCAAATAATTAGTCCTAAAAGAGGAAATATTTATGATTCAACTGGTAAAGCACTTGCAATAAGCGCTCAAGTAGATACAATTACAATTAATCCTAAAAAAATTTCTAAAAGTAATGATGTAGATACAAAAGATTACAAAGAAAAAGTTGCAAAAGCTTTATCTGAAATTTTCGAATTGAATTATGAAGAAACTTTAGAAAAAGTAAATAGTGATTCTCAAGTTGAAACAATAATAAAAAAAGTAGAACAAGAAAAAGTAGATAAATTGAAATCATGGATGAAAGAAAATAAAATTTCAGTTGGAATTAATATAGATGAAGATTCAAAAAGATATTATCCTTATTCAAATGTTGCATCTAGTGTAATAGGTTTTTGTGGAATTGATAATCAAGGTTTAAGTGGACTTGAATCTAAATGGGATTCTATTCTAACTGGTACTCCGGGAAAAATAGTAAGTTCAAAAGGAAGTGACCAGAGGGAAATTCCTAATGCTGAAGAAACATATATTTCAGCAGAAAATGGAAGCGATTTAACTTTAACACTAGACTTAAATATACAAACTATTATAGAAAAGTATTTAAAACAAGCTGTTAATAACAATAATTGTACTCGTGGAGGAAATGTTATTGTAATGAATCCTAAAACTGGAGATATTTTAGGTATGGCTTGCTATCCAGATTACGATTTAAATGCACCTTATACTCCAAATTCTACATTATCGGAAACTTATGCATCTCTTTCTACCAAAGAAAAGAGCGAAGCATTATACAAAATGTGGTCAAATAAATCTGTTTTAGAAACTTATGAACCAGGTTCTACCTTTAAAGTTATTACAGCAGCAGTTGCAATAGAAGAAAATATAACTTCTCCTGATATAGCAGGCGATTTTTATTGTACTGGTGCTGAAAAAGTAGAAGATCGTACTATAAAATGCTGGAGAAGTTATAATCCTCATGGTACACAAACATTAAGGCAAGCACTTTGTAATTCTTGTAACCCAGCATTTATACAATTAGGAAGAAGAATTACTGCACCTGTATTATATAAATATTATGATGCTTTTGGATTGTTTAATTCAACTAATTCTGGGTTATATGGTGAACAAAGCAGTATATTCCAAAAATTAGAAAATGTAGGGCCCGTAGAAATTGCCACAATGTCATTTGGTCAAAGATTAAATATTACTCCATTACAGATGGTAACAGCAATATCATGTATAGCAAATGATGGAATTTTAATGCAACCAAGAATTGTAAAAGAAATTTCTAATTCAGACAATTCATCTGTAACTCAAATGCCTACAGTACAAGTAAGACAAGTCTTATCTAAACAAACTGCACAACAAGTAAAATCTATGATGGAATCTGTAGTTACTAACGGAACTGGTAAAAATGCTGCTGTTTCTGGATATTCAATAGGAGGAAAAACTGGAACTTCAGAACCTACTGAAGCAAATTCAGATGAAGGATATGTAGCATCTTATGTTGCAATATCACCAGTTGAAGATACACAAGTTGTATTATTACTTACATTGTACGATCCTCAAGGTGCAAATGGACATCAAGGTGGTACAATAGCCGGACCAGTTGTTGGCCAAATGTTATCTGAAATATTACCTTATTTAGGAATTCCTTCAGATGAAAATACATCGAATAATTCTAATAGCAATTTAATAACAATTCCTGATATAAGAAATAAAACCGTTGCAGAAGCTGAGAAAGCTTTGAAAGAAGTCGGCTTTAATACAAAAACTTACGTTAACGGAGATTCAAATACTGTACTTGTAAAAAATCAAAATCCTAAACCTGGATATTCTCTTCCAAAAAACTCAATAATAATACTTTATGGCGAAGAAAACGACATTGCAACTTCAGTAACTGTTCCAGATTTAAAAGGATTAAATGCTTCACAAGCTACAAATATATTAAAATCTCAAAATTTAAATATAAGCATAGAAGGTAGTGGAACTGTAATCACACAAGATTATGCAAAAGACGAACAAGTTCCAGAAGGTACAATAATAAAAGTAAATCTAAAACCAATACTTACTGATGCACATTAAAAAAGTATAGATAAATTCTATACTTTTTTTATTTTCTTCCTTCAAATAAATCTGAATGCGAGCCTGTTCTAAATGCTGTTAATATTAATTCTTCTTTCTCAATTTTATATATTTAAAAGCTCATTAATCACATTATCAATACTTTCTTGAGGAGTAGATGCACCTGCCATAATCCCTATTTTTCCGTATTTTTCCAAATTCTCTTTATTTAATTCTTCTGCAGTTTCAATACAAATACTATTTTTACAATTTTGAATAGAAATTTCATATAATTTCTTGGTATTAGAACTATTCTTTCCTCCAATAATAATCATATAGTTGGCTTCTTTAGATATTTTTTCCGTTTCTTTTTGTCTTAATTCCGTCGCTTTACAAATTGTATTTTTAACTATTAACTCTATATTTTCAGATAATCCTTTTTGTATTTCTTCCTTTATATTTTCAAATTTTTGTAAGCTATATGTGGTTTGTGCTATTAATAATAGTTTTGTGAATTTAGCCTTTTTAAAATTATTTAATGCTTCTTCAATGTCATCTTCTTTTTCAATAATAAAATAATTCTCTCCGCAATAACTAATAGTCCCTACAGTTTCCGGATGATTACTACTTCCACATATAAATATATAATATCCTTTTTTAGAATATTGTTCAGCAACTTCATGGATTTTTAATACATTTGGACATGTATAATCTTTTATAGTTATTTTATTTTTCTTTGCATATTCATATGTATTCTTTGTAATTCCATGTGCTCTTATTATTGTTGTTTCAGTTGAATCTTCAATTTTTTCAATAAAATTCAATCCCTTTTGTCTCAAACTATCTATTACTTGTTTATTATGTACTAACTCCCCTAAACAATTTATTTTTTTATTATTTTTTAACTCTTCTATTGCACCATCAACTGCTCTTTTAACTCCATAACAAAAGCCAGCTGTTTTTCCAACTATTATATCCATATATAATCACATTCCTTTCACAAGGCACAAATCAGTTTGGAAAAGAATTAAATTTTGGCAAGGAAAATTTTATTAAAAAGGCAAGGGCGCATACTTGTTGTATGTAACCGCGTTTTTAATGAAATTTGACAAAGCCAAAATTGTAATTATTTTTCAAACTTTAATATCTTCCTTCCAATATTCCTTGTAATACATTATATCATTTTTAAAATTTCCTCTTTTAAAACTTTAACAATCTCTTCCTGTTTTACCTTTTTTATTATCTCTCCATTTTTAAATAAAAGCCCTTCTTTTATTCCTCCTGCTATTCCTATATCTGCTTCTCTTGCTTCCCCCGGTCCATTTACAGCACATCCCATAACAGCTACTGTAATATCTGCTTCAATAGTTTGTAGGAAATCTTCTACCTCTTTAGCCATTGGTATTAAATCTATTTGTGTTCTTCCACAAGTTGGACATGCAATTAGAGTTGGAGTATTATGATACAAATTACAATCTTTTAAAATTTCTTTAGCAACTTTTATTTCTTTAACTGGATCATCTGATAAAGAAACTCTAATTGTATCTCCTATTCCATTTCTTAACATATAACCTAAACCTATACTAGATTTAACTGTTCCACTAAATTCTGTTCCTGCCTCTGTAATTCCTAAATGTAAAGGACAATCAAATACTCTAGAAGCTTCCTCATAACTTTCTATACATAAATCTAGATTAGAGGCTTTTAAAGATACAGCATAATTTTTAAAATTCATATTTTCTAAAATATCAATATGTCTTTTGGCGCTTTCAACCATTGCTTTCGCTGTTGGTTTTCCATATTTTTCTAACAAATCTTTTTCTAGAGAACCGGCATTTACACCTATTCTAATTGGTATATTTTTTTCCTTACACTTGTCAACTACTTGCCTTACCTTATCTTCAGATCCAATATTTCCTGGATTTATTCGTACTTTATCAACTCCAGATTCTATTGCTTCCAAAGCAATTTTATAATCAAAATGAATATCTGCAACAATTGGAATATGTATTTTCTCTTTGATTTTTTTAATTGCTTTAGCATCTTCTATATCTAAACAGGCAACTCTTATAATTTGGCATCCTACTTTTTCTAATTGTAAAATCTGATTTACCGTAGATTCTACATCTTTAGTTTTAGTATTACACATAGACTGAATTACAACTTTATCTTGTCCCCCTATTTGAACATTTCCTACCATAATTTTTCTTGTATCTTTTCTTAACATATTTAAATTCTCCTTTAATACATATATTTTTTATTTTGCTATATTTTTTAGTATTATTTAAATTAGAAAAAAATAATTTTCCTTTGAAAATAAAATCTTTTATTTTCGCTTCGAGCTACGCAGCTTACTTAGACGCTTAATATATTTTCTATTATTTTATATTTACACAAAAGGCTTATTATGAAAATACATAATAAGTCTTTTGTCCTTAATTATTAAATTCCTTTAAATCCTTTAAAATCTAATTTATAAAATATCTCTGCTTTATTCTTATTCACATTTTCTAGATATAGTATCCCCTGCCTATTGCAGAAATTTTCTAATCTAAACATTTCGTACAGAAACACTTTTATTTTGAGGCAATATAATAACCTACACCTCTTTTTGTTATTAAAATTTTAGGCATTGACGTATCTTTTTCTATTTTTTCTCTTATTCTCCTTACAGTTACATCAACTGTCCTAATATCCCCATAATATTCATAGCCCCATACTTTTTCTAACAATGTTTCTCTTGTTACTACTTGTTCTGGTTGCATTGCTAAAAATTTTAGTACCTCAAATTCTCTTAATGTTAAATCTATTATTTCTCCTCTAACTTTTACTTCAAATTTATCTAAATCTAATTCTAACTCTCCAACTACTATTTTGCTTTCTTTCTTTGCTTCTTCCTGAACATTTTCAACTTTTTTATTTGCAGCTACTGCATCAACTTTTCTTAAATTAGCTTTAACTCTTGCAACAAGCTCTCTTACACTAAAAGGCTTTGTAATATAATCATCCGCACCAAGTTCAAGTCCTAATATTTTATCTATTTCACCATCTTTAGCTGTTAACATTAAAACTGGAATGTTTAAAGAATTTTTTATTCTCTTGCATACAGATAATCCATCTAATTTTGGAAGCATTATATCCAATAAAATTAAATCTGGTTTTTTCTCCAAAGCCATATTGACTGCAGTTATTCCATCATTTGCTTCTATTGTATTATATCCTTCTTTTTGTAAATTGTATACTAATATTTCTACTATAGGTTGCTCATCATCAACTATTAGTATAGTCTTTGCATCTTTATCAAATTCTTCTTCCACAAAAATTCCGCCTTTCTATTTAGCTTAAATTGTTCAAAATCTTAGTAATTAGTTAATTTATAGTATATTTATATCACAATTATATTTTTTATACAAGGCTTTTTGAAAATTTTTGCAATGTTACGTTACTTAAATGTTACAATTCACAGCTTTTAAAATAGTGTGCCTTGCCTAGCGCAATTACTATATAATTTTTTAGGAGGCACCTCCAAGCGATAACCTCTTGGGTTGCCTCCTAAAAAATTATATAGTAATTGCTGGCGCGGGCTTAAAGTTTTATTAGCTGTGAATTGTAATATTTAAATACTATCTTTACAAATTTTTTCAATTTCTTGTTTAGTCAAATATCTCCACTTCCCCAGTGGTATATCTTTTACACCTATACCTGCAATTTTACTTCTATGTAGTGCCAAAACTTTATGTCCAATTGCCTCACACATTTTTCTAATTTGTCTGTTTTTTCCCTCATGAATAACTATTTCTAATCTTGAAAAATTTTTCTCTTCATCAGTTTTTAATATTTTAACTTTTGCTGGCTTTGTTTTATATCCATCAATTTCAACACCATTTTTTAAAATTTCAACTTCATCTTCTTTTATCAAATCTTTGATAGTTACAGTATATGTTTTTTCAATTTCATGTTTTGGATGTGTTACTTTATAAACAAAGTCTCCATCATTTGTTAAAATTAATGCACCAGATGTATACATATCTAATCTTCCTACTGGTACTAATCTTTGTTTAACTTTTACTAAGTCTAAAACTGAATCTCTTTGAAATTGATCTTTAACTGTTGTTACATATCCTATGGGTTTATTTAAAAGTATATATACATGTTCATCTTTTATTTTAACTTCTTTTCCATTATATATTATTTTATCTTCGTCCGGATTTACCTTCGTTCCTAATTCAGTTACAATTTTACCATTTAACATTATTTTCCCTTGAGTAATTAGCTCTTCAGATTTTCTTCTTGATGCAATTCCCGCTTCTGCTAAAAACTTTTGCAAACGTATTTCATTTTTAATATTCATTTTTAATATAATTCCTTAATATTATTTTATTTTTTCAACAAAAAGCTCATCATTTACAGCAACCACTACATACCTATTTAAATCTTTAATATTTTTTATTTCTTCAAATTCACAATAAGCTTTCAATTGTTCTTTTGCCTGTTCTTTTATTTCTTCTAATTTGCTTTTTTCACCTTTTTTTAAATATTGAAATTCTATCATTACTGCTTTATATCCTTTTGTATTATCCTTTGGAACAAATAATAAATCAGGATAATTTCTATTTACTTCTAATTCTGATTTTATCCAAAATAGTTTTAAGTTCATTGCTATACAATAAAATATCAATTTTACATATTTCTCATCAAATTTTTGATAATCTCTATTTGATAAATTATTTAAATATCTATGTGCTATTTCTACTAATTTGTCTATTTTTCCTTCTAATGCTATCTCTTCAAGTATTTTATTATGTTCATCATTTGAAATACTTAAATTATTTTCTTTGTTTAATAAATTTAGAAAATAACTTGAATAAATTTCACTCATTATCTTATTAGGTATTTTTAATTCCGGTATTCCTAATCTCTCTCCTGCAATTGTTAAATATCCCAAATAAAATAACATTGAAGCAAATTCTTCATCTTTGAACTCAACCTCTGGATTAAACTTTTCCGTTATTTCTGTCATTACTCCTTCTCCAGATATTGTTTTTTCTAATATTTCCTGTTTTTTCTCTCCTTTAGATAAGCTTAGCATTTTACTTAATTTACTATAATCACTTGCTATATTTACATCTATTAGTTTCTCTGGTATTCTTTTTAATCTTATATAATCGCTCAAAAAATATAAGCACATATTTGAATTATATATTTTCTCTTTTGCATTAATACCAAATTTATATCCATCATAATTTTCTTTCAGTATTGGCAAAATTATTGCTTGATTTTCTTGTATAATTTGTTGGTCATTTAATAATTCTTTTAATTCTTCCTGTGTAAAACCTAACATTTCATTAAATTCTTCATCTTGTGTTATATCTTTTCCGATATTAAAACCAGATGTTAAGCTATCTAAGGTTATTGGAGCTACACCTGTTATAAAGATTCTATCTACAACATTTTCAGTTCCTTCTTTTAATACTTCATACCATTTTCTAACTTTTCCATTTCTTGATACTAATTCTTTAAATTTTTCTGTTTGAAAACCTAAAAGTTCATTTGCAAAATGGTCATATTCATCTATAATTACATATATTTTTTCATTTGGTCTTTGCATCCTAAATGCAATAAACAAATTATTTAAAATACTTTCAACTTCATCTTCCCTATTTATATAAAAGTCTAATTCATATTTTCCTACAAAATATTCTATCCCACCTATTATTTTACTTTTAAAACCACCTACTGTTTTTTCTGTGGTTGACGTATCTATACCTGAAAAATTAAACCTTAAAATATAATAGCTATTTTTTAAATTGGTTGGATTTTTTCCTATGTATGTATTTTTAAATAATTTTTCAAAACTATCTGTTGCTTTTATATCGTAATAATATTCTAAAGTGCTTGTAAATAACGTTTTTCCAAATTTTCTTGGACGTAAAAACATTATTCTTTTTTCTGGTAAATCTTCTATTTTTTTTATATATATCGTTTTATCTACATAATAATAATCCTCTATTATAAGCTCTTCATAATTACTAATTCCATAAGGTAATTTTTTCATACTAAACTCAATTTCCTTTCCATTGTTTTTCCGTCTTATTCTCTTCCAATATTTTACCCTATAAAAAGAAAAATCACAATAGATTTTTGTATTTCTATTGTGATTTTTTATTACGCAACAATTATTCAGTTTCTTGGATATAAAGTACTACTCTAAAACCTATTCCAAAAGAGGTTCTGTTTGATAAACCTCTACGCCAACATGCAGGTTGGCTGCTCATACTCGCAGGATTATCAATCCCACTACACTGACTATTTCCACCTCTTGTAATATAAGCTATTCTATTTTCATTATCATATATATATGTGTATAACTCACTCGTCCATTCCGAAACATTCCCAGCTAAATCTGCTATATTTTTTTGATATCCCTTATTAGTATTTAATCCTGATGCATGAAAATGTGCCGGATTTGAATCGTTGATACTTGTATTAAACTCATATGCACTATGTGAAAATGTTCCATTTATCCAATTTCCTACTGAATTTCCATATATGAAATAATACCCTGTATTGCCATAATCTATTGTTTTGTATGTTCCCCAGTTTTGCGTTCCGATAGTGCCACCTACTCCTATATTGGATCTTTCTAACCATTTCATTATTGTATCCCATTGCGTTCCTGTTATTAATCCGCTTTTATTATTTCCATAGATTGTACTATTTTTTATCATTTTTTTTGCAACATAAAAACTATGGTCAAAGTCTATATCATTCCAAATTTTACTACCGTATTTGCTTACTGGTGTACTGTTATAGTTATTATTTACATGTGTTGTTTCACTTGGGTCATTTGTTGCTGAATCTAATCCTGATTCATATCTTGCAACATAAAAACCACCATATATCTCTATTTGTGTACTTTCCGTTACTGGTATTGCATTAGTCACATCTTCTAACGATGCCATTCCTGGATCTTTTGGATAATCTATATTTTTAGAGTATGTTACCACTTCATCTGATGTTCCTGTCGTACATGGTACCCATACAAATTCATTATCTAAATCATCTTTTATTACTAGGCCATTATTCCAACCTTTTACTTCGTCTAATGTAGTTTCATCTTCATATTGCCACTTAGCCGCTGTTGTGTCTATCGCACTAAAGCCTTGTGGTATTACTGGATTTTTATATGTCATTTTTGACGTGTTTGTTGAACCTGATAATGTTCTGTTTTTTGTAATTGTTGTTTTTCCGGCCTCCGGATTTGGTAATACATAATATTCTGATAATTGTACTGTATATTCTATACTATAACTTTCTCCATCTGCTGAACCTGTTATTGTAAACGTCTTACTTTTTTCTGTTCCATTTGTTGTATATGGTACACTTGGTGATATTGAAGTTATTGTTCCTCCTTCTATATTTGCTGTTAAATTAATTTTTAATACTGTTCCTTCTTCTACTTTTTCTTCTGGAACTTCATCTCCATTTTCTAATGTTACTGTTACACTTGTTACTGTTGGTCTTGGTCCTGATTTTTCTACTGCTCCAGTTGCACTTATCGTAAATGATTTTCCATCTACTGTTACTTCGACTGGAAATGTTGCTTTTGTTACAGTTCCTACATGTCCTAAATTTTCAACTAGCTTTGATAACTCTAAATTACCATTTGTGCCATAGCTTCCCATTACCTCAACTTTTACTTTTTCTTCTGCTGCTGAATATTCTGTTACCTTTTTAGCATTTTGTGCTTGGCTTAATATTCCGTTATCTCCTGTTAATGTTGCAACTGTTACTCCTGCTAAAATTAACAACACGATTATAGTTAGTACCAATGCTATAAGAGTAATACCTTTTGTTTCTTTAAACTTCTTTTTCATATGTTTCCTCCTTCAATTCTCTCTTTAAGATATATACTTAAAGATAAAATCAAAATTCAGAAATTCATTGAAAAAACTGTACTTATACAGATTTTTAGAAACTAATTTTCTAAAATAGTCCTTTTAAATTTAATTTTATGAAATTCTTTAAAAGTATTGACATAGTAGATTTTTATTGGTACATTATATTTATAAAGTTTATCTTTAAGTATATATCTTAAAGATAAATTTTTTTATTTGTTAATTCAGAACCTTTTTCCAAATTATATTCTTTTCCTTTTTTCCAAATCATCTAATATATTTTTAAAATATTCAGGAACATCAGCTTCCAAAAACATATTTTCATTTGTAATTGGATGCCTAAATTTTAAACTTTTGGCATGTAAACATTGACCGATTACTTCCCACTCATTTTTACCATTTGAATATGTTGTATCCCCAACAATAGGATAACCAATTTGAGTTAAATGCACTCTTATTTGATGAGTTCTTCCAGTTTCTATTTTAACTTCCAATAGTGTATATTTGTCATATCTCTGTAGAACTTTGAAATGTGTAATAGCTTCTTTTCCATTTTTGGTTACTGCCATCTTTTTTCTATCTTTTGTACTTCTTCCAATTGGCATATTAATTGTTGCCTCGTTTTCTTTTACAATTCCTCTAACTAATGCTAAATATGTTTTTTGTACTTCATGATTTTTTATTTGTTCACTTAAATTAATATGTGCTTTATCATTTTTAGCTACAATTAATAACCCAGATGTATCTTTATCAAGTCTGTGAACTATTCCAGGTCTAATTTCTCCACCAATTCCTGATAATGAATCTTTGCAAATTGCCATAATTGCATTTACCAGTGTTCCATCTGGATTTCCATTAGCAGGATGAACAACCATTCCTTTCGGTTTATTTACAACAATTATATCATTGTCTTCATATATTATTTCAATTGGTATTTCTTGAGCTTTTAATGATATGTCTTTTGGTTTATCTTCTTCAACTGTAATCTCATCATTTTCCTGTACTTTATACGATACCTTTGTTTTTTTACCATTTACCAATATTTTATTTTCTAATATCAACCTTTGAATAGTTACCCTTGAAGTATCTTTCATCTTTCTAGCTAAAAATGAATCTATTCTATTTGCTTCTTCATCTTTTTTTACAATAAAATTGTCCACTTTAATTTTCACCCTTTTTTCATCTAAAAATTATTTGCCAATTATTTTACCCGAAAGTACCTTTTTTCTTTTTGCTCTTATTACTCACATAGAATTTGAAAAAGAATTGGATAAATTTCTAGGCTAACAAGCAAGAAAGTTTGAGGCGTACTTTTTGTACGCTGATAGCTTTCGTAGCGCAGTTAAACGACGAAATTTGCCAATTATTTTTCGAATTAAATGCTTCTTTCATAAATTACAAAATACTTATCCTTATACAATTCCTTATAACCAGGATAATTAGTTTTAGATATAATCATATTCATCTTCGAATTTTCATAAGTAATTATATGTGTTATTCCATATTTATCAAAGATATCTTCATAAAATTTAGCAATACCAGACGTTTCTATAAAATCCATAAAGATGTCATCTTCTTTTTTGCTAAATTCTGGTGCATATAAATCCGCTCTAGAATCTATAAATACTGGTATACCTCTAAAAAGCATATAACTCCCATAATTATACTCATTATAAAATTTAGCTTTTCCCAAATCTATATTTTCTAGTATATAATCACAAGCTTTTACAGGATATGTTGATTCAGATATAAATTTGTCATTAAATTTATCTTTTGCAAAGTAAAAACTTAAACTTAACACAATTATTACTGTTAATGTTACAGGTATAAATTTACTAACTAATTTATCAACAAGATTTTCAAATCCTTTATTCTCATATATTAAAATAACTTCCATTATTAATCTATTTAAAATCACTGAGCATATAATTGCAAACATGCTTATTTGTCTTCTTGAACTTAAGGCTAAGAAAATTAAACCTCCAAGCATAAACAAATCGCATAATTTTATTTTTGCTTTTGTAAAAGTTAGAACTGATAAGAAGACAATAATGGTACACATCATATCTGTTTCTTGTGTTAATGTCATTGGTAAATGCTCATTTATGTTTTGTGTAGTATTCCCTTGCATTGTTTTTACTAGATATGTGTATGGTGTATCTCCTAATGGTGTTAATAAACCAGTAAGTGCACATATTATCACTATTAAAATTAACCACTTCACATTTTCATTTTTTTCTAACTTTATTTTATATGGATTTTTTAACTGTGTTGACCTTCTTATTTTTATTTTGTCATTTTTATTTTCAATTTCTGAAATATTGTGTTTTATTTTCTCAATTTTATCTATATTCAAATCTTGTTTCTTTTCTAATTTTTTAAGCTTCAAATTTAGACTTTTTAATTTTAGTTTTCTATATAAAACGATTTCTGAAAGTGTAAAAATAGCATACTCCGCAATATATGGTAAATATAATATAAAATAAAATGGAAATACTGCAACATGTAAATTAGCTATTAATACAGGAATAACTATTAAACCTAAAACATATCTTTTTTTCTTTTTTTCTAGAAAACTTTCTATACAATATATTGTAAAAATAAATAATATAAATGTAACTAGTTGTGCCCTTGCTGCAATATATCCTCTTATTAAATACATTGTACCTATAGTTATTATAAATGAAACCAATTGATTTTTTGCCAATTTTGTATTAACCAAATATATCGAAATCCCAAGTATTGCGGCTAATACGCAAGTTGAAATATATATTCCTGTCATTCCAAATATAGAATAAATATAGTAAATTAATAAATCATATCCCCAATGAGGATATGTATAGTCCAGATTCGTATGCCATGAAAATGGATCTTTCATATCTACTCCATATTTATCTATGTGTTCTCCTATTTTTATAGTGTAATAAGTATCATTTTGCAATGTTACTGGTGTTAATGATATACAAAAGATTGCAATCAACACAATTGCCAATATTGTAAATTTTGTTTTATTGCTTATATTTAATATACCATTTCGTTTTTTATTATTTTCTTCCTCTAACATATGCTTCTATCATTCCTTTATAATTTTGTTTTTATATTATATCAAAAAAAGTTTCAAAAGACTAGTCTTTTGAAACTTTTTAATTTTAAACGGCTACAATTTACAGCTTTTTAAGATTATAACTCTAAACAGCTTCTTGATTTTCTGTTTCTACTTCATTTTCATCTTGTTTTTCTTCTATTACTTCCAAGCTTCCAATTGATACTTCATAAGCTATTCTGTTTTCAACTGTTCCATCTTCATGTTTTTTCTCATAAGTTCTAGATTGAACTCTACCTACTACTTTTACTTGAGCTCCTACTTCAAGATTTTGACAAAATCTTGCGTTTCTTCCCCAAGCAATACATGGAATATAATCTGATTTATTATAAGCTCTATTAACTGCAAGTAATATATCTGATATTTCTCTTCCAAATGGTGTTTGTCTATAAATAGGTTTTTTACAAATATAACCAACTAAAACAACTTCATTTGTTATAATATCTTTTCTAACGATTTCGTTTTCTTCGTCTTCTTCGCTTTCTTCTACTTCCATTAAGTCTTTAGCAAATACTGTAAGTATTAACCTATTTCTTTCATTTTCATAGCTGTTATAAGATCTAAATTGACCTTTAACTAATAACTTTCTACCTTCTTGTAATGTATCTTCTTTTATTAATCTTTCAGATACAGTAATTGGTATAATGTCATTATTCCCACTTAAACGTGGTATTGATAAATTAAAAATATAGAATCTTTCACCATATATTTCATGGCTAAACTCCTTTTCTCCTGTAACTTTTCCAACTAATGTTAAATAGTTGTTTTCTAAATAATTTGTATCCAATTTCTTTTCCTCCCTATTTTTTCTTTTTTATCGGTATGTAAAACTCTTTTATAATTTTACATTAGTTATCTATTTTTATATTATTTAGATAACTCTATAGTATATTTTTCCTTACGCACATACAACTTATAGTTACCATTATACACCATTTTTATGGTTTTGTCTACATAAAAAGTTAAATTTGTTCAAAAAAGTTAAAATTTGGTTAATTTTTCAAACATTTACTTTGGAGCATATACTAGAAAAAGCATAAATAATTAGCATTTCGTATACTCTCAATCTATTTTCAGGATTGATTTCTACTCTTCTTTCTTCTATTTCAAGCATTTTACTATATTTATTTTCAAAAGACTTTTGTCTATAAATTAGGATATCTGTATCACTTATACTTGAAATTGTAATATTAGCTTCTCTATTTAGCCCAAATGTAATTATTAAATTTGAAGAGCTTTTTAAACATTTATAATCCTTATTTAAATCTGAATTTATAATTATATATTTAGATTCTTTACAAATTTTTTGCAGACTTAATTTATAATTATCAAATTTTTCGATTTTCTCATCTATTATTATAATTTCAAATTTTATATTTTTTATATTTGCAATACTCTTTAAACTTATATGAATTAAACTAATATTATTATCAAATTTTATTAATTCATTTTTTATACTGTCAAAATTTTTCTTATTTGAAATAACTCCTATAAATGACATTATATATCCCCTTAACATTTGATATTTTTATTCTTTCCACTTTTGGAAATTTTATACTATTTTTACAAAAATATTTAAACTTTATTCCTTTCGAAATTTGCCAATTATTTTTCAAACCAAACTTCTAAGGCTTACTTGTGGCAGGTATTTGAGTTCCACTTGAATTAATAGAATAGTTGTCTTTATAAATTAAATCTGATATAGTAACAATTTCTAATCCTTTTTGTTTTATATTTTTAATTAACATATCTAGACTATTTGCGGTATTTTTAGTTCCATTATGACTTAAAATAATATCACCTTCTTTTAGTTTATCTTTAATTCTATTCCACATTTCATCACCTGTAAGTCCGTTATAATCTAATGTATCTAGATTCCATTGTATTGTGTAATACCCCTTATCTGTTGCTGCTTGTATTACTGTGTCATTATATTCTCCATACGGAGCTCTATAAATTTTAGTTCTCTTTCCTGTTATTTTTTTAATTTTATCATTGCTTTTTTCTATTTCTTCTATATTTTTTTCATAGGATAAATTATTTACATGTGGATGAGTATTACTGTGAGATGCTATTTCATGGCCTGCATCACTTATTTTTCTTGCCGCTTCCGGAAATTTATCAATCCAATCTCCAACCATAAAAAATGTTATTTTTGTATTATTATCACTTAAGATTTTCAATATATCATCTATATCATCATCATTCCAAGCACAATTCATTGTAAATGCAACTTTTTTTTCTTCTGTTTGTACATTATATATTGGCAATAATTTTTGAACTTTTGCAGATGTTTGCACGGCATTTTCATTTAAATTAATTGTATTTGCTACACAAAATAATACAACTACTGTTACAACAGATACAAGGTATGCATATATTTTCTCTTTATTAAAGACTAGAAACATTAACTATTCCATTCCTTTCTTATTCTAAGGCACACATAAAATTTGAAAAAGAATTGGATAAATTTCTAGGCAAACAAGCAAGAAAGCTTGAGGCGTACTTTTTGTACGTTGATAGCTTTCGCAGCGCAGTTGCCACTCCGAAATTTGCCAATTATTTTTCAAATTTAAAACCTCCAAATTAAAGCTATTAAATATATATGCTCTAATTTGGAGATTATTCTTATAGTTTTTTTATTACACCTGTTGTTCCATCTAATTCTACCATTTCACCAGTTTTTAAATTATCTAATAAACCTGTTACACCAACAACTGCCGGTATTCCTAATTCTCTTGAAACTATTGCTGAATGTGAAAGCAAACTTCCTCTTTCAACTAAAATCCCAGTAGCTGCGGGAAATAACATTATCCATCCTGGGTCTGTATACTCTGCGACTAAAATCTCTCCTTGTTCTAGTTTTGCATTTGTTGGATTTTTTATAATTCTTACTTTTCCTACAACTTTACCGTGGTGATGCTCCTATTCCTTTTAGTTCCATTTTAGCATCTTTTGTTTCTGTAATATTATTTTTATTCTTATTTTTAAAATCGTTTCCTATATTTACTGCTCCATATGTATAGAATCTTTCATCAGGATTTTCATTTTTATATTTTTCATATTGTTCTTTTCTAATTTGAATTAATTCTTTCAAATTATTTGTAGTCGATTTTCCATCTATATAAAAAAGTATTTCATCAACTTCTAAATAAAATATGTCTTTTTTATCTTCTATTACATTCATAGATGCTAATATCATACCTATTCTTAGGAAAATTTCTCTAACTCTTCCAAACAATCTAGTTCTTTGAAATCTAAGATTTTCCCTATTTCTTACTAGGTATCTTGCATGCTTTAATATATAGTTAAATTTAGCTCTTCCTATATAATTGACTCCAAATGCCTTTTTTACTTTTTGTTCTGCTATTTTTCTTGTTTTTTCTTCATCTATTTCTTCTACTTTATTATTCTTTATTCTTTTTGCAAATGTAGAAATAGAATGGTATAAGCTAATTGGATTATCTTTTAAATTTTCTGTTTCTAGCTTCAATTCTTCTAAACATCTGTCTGAAAATTTTTCTAAATATTGTTCTATTTTTTCATTAAATTCTGTATATTTAGGTAGATTCTTTTTTATATAATATACATCTTCATCTTCTAGTAATTCAAGCAATTCTTTATTATCCTTTGCTATATATGCCATTTCTTTTATTCTTTTGGCAGGCTCACTACTAATAACACCACCATCGCTGCAAAGTAAATCATTATGTATTAAATTTTCTTCTTCTTTAAATATTTGCTTACACTTTTGTTTTAATTGTCCATAAAATATCATAGCTAAAAAATCATTTACCAGTGGCGCATCCCATTTATGTAAAAGCTTTCTTTCAAGCTCGTAATAATAATCATGAAGTTGATATAAATCCATTTCATTTATATTTTTATCTTCTAATGCATCATTTAATCTTTCATAAAATTTATTTGTCATTTTTCTGATTTTAAAAAATCCTTTTGCTAGTCCTAAGCCTGTATTTAAATATCCTAGTTTATCTTTAAATGTAGCTTCTGGTACTGGAAACAAATCATCTGGAATTGATTCTTTTACTCCCATCATTTGTTCCATAAATTTCTTATTGCTCCCTAATCCTGGAAACATAGAAAGTGCTCCATACCAACCATACAAATTATAATATACTCTTCCATCTATTAATGCCAGCATATTCTTAAATATTTGTGCATTTGCCTCTATTTTCTCATTCTTTACATTAAAAATTTTACATAGTTCTATATAAACATTTTCGTAAACATTTCTAATAAAAGAAAATGTTAAAGGTGTAGTTATTCCTCCATAGCTTTCTATAATATTACTATTATCAAATACATTTATTTTTCCAGTTTTTTGTTCTTTACTTGCAAGTGTTGTTATTGGTCTTGATTGTAATAAATATAACTTTCCTTTCTCATAAGCCCATTCTATGTCTTGAAATCTATCAAAGTATTCTTGTGCTGTTTCTACTAGTTTCTTTACTTCTATTATCTCATTATCTTCCAATACTTGTTCTTTTTGTAATTTATCGTCTACTTCTTCTTTTACTATTTTTCCATTTTCTAACTTATGATAATAATCTTTATTAACAATATTTTTGCTAATATTATTATGTAGAATTGTGTATGTATCTGATGTTGCAATTCCATCTACTAGGCTACTTCCTAATCCAAACACTGCTGAAATAACAATTTCTTTAACGTCAGATGTTATAGGATTTGCACCAAATGCTACTCCCGCCTTTTCACTATTTACCATTTTTTGAATAATTACAGATGGCACTACAATTTCTCCAATATGATTTTCTTTTCTATAAGTTTCGATTCTATCTGAAAATGCAGACATATAAACTTCATGAACTTTTTCTATTACATTTTCTTTTTCTATATATAGAAATGTATCAAACTGTCCAGCAAATGAATTGTCTTTAGAATCTTCATTTCTAGCAGACGATCTTACAGCAAAATATGTACTATCCGAGAAATTTTTTAGTGCTTCTTCTATTTCTTTTTCCGCTTCTTTTTTTATATTTTTATTATTTATATCAAAACCTTGATAAGAAACTACAAACCACTCAGGAATATTATCTATTACTCTTCCCAATTTTGATAAGGCTGTAGCTTTTCCACCCATTAATTCATATTCTTTACAATTCTGTTCTAATACATATTTCATATTTAGTATCATTCCTTTCTGTTCTTTTTTTGCCAATACTGTCGACCTAATTTTAAAAGAAACTTGTTATTTTATCTCTAGCTCATTATAAATTAAAAAAATTGAAAAATGCGAATTGAAAGTGAGCAAGTTAGAAATTCTAATAAATTTTATGGAAAGCGTTCATTTTCGAAGAAAATGGAAGGGTGCCATAAAATTCATGTGAATTTCTTACGCAGTTCAGCTTGAACGAGCATTTTTGAAAATTTTTTTAATTTATAATGAGCTAATAGCAAATAATAATTAAAAATTAGGTTGACAGCATTGACTGAACTGTAACACTATATTATTAAAAGCCCTAAACTCAAAAACGCAATAACTATATACAAATTAGCCGATAGACCCACTAATTTAGCCGTTTTCTTAGTTTTCTTTTTAACAAACAATAGATTAATTATATTTACTAAAACGTATATTGCAATAATTATACTAAAGTATTGTTTTCCTAATATAGCTGCTTGTATAAACGCCAATATTGTTTCTAATACACATAAAATTGAAATAGCTCCACCAATTCCGAAAACTGCTGTATATGTCTTTACACCTTTTTCTTCGTCCTTTTTACATCTTATTTTTCTTGCAATTTCTACAATCCATGAAACTATATATGTCATTACTAAAAAAGTCACTACATTTATAAAATCCGTACTATTTATTGGTAATGTATAACTTGCAAAATAAGATAAATACCAAGCTAATATTGGCATTAATAATTCATCTAGAGCAACTTCGACTAATATATGCTTGTCTAAAAAATTTTTTATAAAAAATCCTTTACTCATTACTGCAAAAAATATCCAAACTATTAGTAATGGAAATATTGCTCTTGGTTCAAATATGTATGTAATCCCCAATTGTATTATTGCACATATAATAAATAATATTTTTAATTCATTTAATGTTATTAATCCTCTTGGCACAGGTCTATATGGTCTATATTTACAATCTTCTTCATAGTCTTTAAATTCATCTACAATACGAATCATTAAAAATTGTAAAAATGCAACTATAAACATTGGAATTAACCTATAATAATCTATTATATATTGCTCAGTTCTTAAACCATAAAATGATCTTCTAAGTTTTTCTATTGGATTATTGTAATTTATATTTCCCCAATAATTAGTTATACAAAATGTGGCAAATGCAATACAAAAAATATAAAGTGCAAAAGTTAATACCGGAAATCTCTCTTTTTGATATGTATACCACTTTTTTAAAAAATTCATTTAAAATTTCATTCCTTTCTGATTTACAAATACTATAATTAAGTAACTATCTATCCAATTTTAAATTTTTTCTCAATTCCTTATAATCTACCTTCGTACTATGCCTTTTATCAACAGGAATTTTTTTGACATATCTTATATCATCTATTTTGGCAAATTTTATTGCAGCTTTTATATTTTCTTCAGATATCTTTCCCTTTTGTTCTAATACTAAAATTATCTTGTTATCATCATTAAAAACTGCTGTCTTTCCTATATCAAATTTTGCATGTAGAGCAGCTTCTATATTAAAATATGGCTCTTTTATTCTCCCTCTTAACCATAATCTGCCAAATTCATCTAAAAAACCTAAATCTCCTGTTCTGTGAAATACTTTACCTTCTACTGAAAACTTATTCTCTTTATCTCCTACTCCATTAACATAGCCTTTTAACACATTTTTACCTGTAACTACAATTTCTCCTACATTATCTGTTTTAATATTATTAAATTCTTCTGAAGTTAATTTTCCTATATCCTTCAAGTTAGTTTTTATTATTTCACATTCTTCTACACCTACGATTTTTCCTGCTAAAATTCCATATCCATTTTCTATTTTTTCTATGTCTTGTTTGGTTACTTCTTCAACATTTAACTTTGCAATTGGCTCTGCTTCTGTTGAGCCATATAAAGTTACTATTTTACTATTTGGAAAAACTTTTTTTATTTTTTTTATTGTATCTATAAATACTGCTCCTCCACCAGTAAAAATTTTGTTTATTGATTCTAATATAATGTTTTTTTCTATACAATAATCTGTAATTACATTAAGAAGTCCTGGAGCTGCCATTATTCTATTTGATTTATTTTTTATAATTTGACTAATTATTTTTTTAGGATTGGATTGTCCTAAATTTGAAAATTTTGCATCTGCTATAACTGTTGTTATTCCAACATTTATATTAGATAAAGTAAATATAGGTATTGTTGATATTTCTGTATCTTCACTTTCATAATCTAGATTTTTCTCTAAAATCTCACCTTGTATTTTTAAAAAATCATGTGTTCTTTCAGCAATTTTAGGTTTGCCTGTTGTTCCACTTGTATATGTTAAAATACCTGGAAAATCCTTATCAACTTCTTGTATTTCTAATTTCTCATTATAGTTTAATTTATTTATAATACTTACATTCACCTTTTTTAATTTTTTGAGATTTTTATTTATATTTGAATATAAAATATATTTACTTATTCCAATTATTGCACCAATTTCATCAAACTCATTTTTCTTCACGCCATTTTTTATAAAGCCTGCATCCATAAAGCTTGGAATAGCTCCAATTGACCAAATTGCTAAAAGCGTAACATAGAAATTTATTGACATTGGAACCAATATTAAAACTTTTTGACCTTTTTTTATGCCAATACTTTCCAGATATTTCTTAAAATTTGATACCATATTATATAAATTTGCATAATTTACTTGTGTTTCATTTTGTATTAAACATATTTTATCTGGTTTACTTTCATAGTTTTTTATTAGTTTGAATGCTAAGTTATTCATATTATATATTATCTCCTTTTTTGCTTTATTTCGCTAAGATTTATACAATTATTTCTTTGCCATATAAAGCATACTCTCTAATCACTTCTGTCCTATTTCTTTTTGCCATTTTTTGAGAAGTATTATTACTATACATAAATGCAAATATCCATTTTTCATATTCTTTCTTTTTGGCTATTTGAGAAATTTTTCTTAGCATAACATTTCCTATAGCTAGTTTTTCATATTCCGGAATAACTGCAATAGTCTTTACTATAATTGTATTAATTTTTCCAGTGCTTTTTAGTTCATTAAAATCTGGCATGCTAAATACAAAGCCTATTTCTTTATTACCTTTTTCAGCAATTAAAATTAAATCTTCATCAATCATTTGTATATATTGCTCATATTGTTTTAAGAATTCCTCTTCTTTAATATCAGTATAAAGTGGATTTCTGTAGAAACTCTTTATTGATATGTTATATATCTTTTTTAAATCTTCCATGTAATTTGCTTTATTAAATTTTCTTATTTTTATATTTTCACTTTTTATTTTTTCTTCTATAATATCTAGGCTTTCTGAGGTATACGCATCTTTTATTAATCCTTTCGTTGATGTATATGTATATAATTCTTTAAATCCTGCTTTTATAAATAAATCATTATGTTCAATTGGATTTACATTTTCTAGTAAAAACATATCATCTCCTCTTGAAAATTTTAGTATTCTATACTTTTTCCATGTATTTTCATTCATAGGAGCTACTATTGTTTTTACATTTTTACTTTTTAAAATTTCTTCACATTTATTTAGAACTTTAATTCCTGCTTCTTCTATTTCATATTCAAATTCTCCTATTGCTCCGATATTTTTTCCATCTATTTTAGGAGTATTCTTCCAGAAGCATGTAGCATTTGCTAGATTTTTTTCATTTTCTTTAATTATTACTTTTACACTTTTTTCATTTTCTATTATTTCAAATTCCATAATTTATATTTCGTGTTGGCTTTCTATTCCAACGCGTTCCTCCTCTCAAAATTTTAAAAATTATCCTATAAATTGTGTTAAAGCACTTATAGTCACTAAAACTAAAACAATTTTCATATGTAAATACCCATTTTTTATAGATATTTCTTCCTCTTTTACCTCTCTCTTTTTCTTAAATATCATTAAACAACTGGTTAATAATAATGCAATTTCTATTAGAACCATAGCTGTTGATGGTAAAGTATTAAATACTATTTTTTTTATTACTATACTTGGTAAAAAAATTAAAACCAATCCTTTTGAAAAAGATAAAATTAAACTATCTTCTTCAGGAATTTCAAAATAATATTTTAATCTTACAAATGTATTTATTGCTAAATGCATACTATATGCTAAAGCATATATCATGAAAAATTCGTTTTTTAATCCTGTTATTGCAACAATTCCACAAATTGCTATTCCTACTAATATATTTGTTTCTATTATTCTGGCGTCATATAAATTATTTTTTTCATTTTCTCTTATTTTTGGAAATCTCATAGTGCTAAAAAATAATATTAGTGGGGGTACTGCTGCATAGATTCCATATAAAGTTATTGTTAAATATCCAATTACTATTGTTTCAACAAGTGCTAATTTACTCCAAGATTTTACCCTATTTACAATACTTACTAATAAAAAGATTCCAACTAAAATTAATAAATTTATCCTTAAACTTTCAATATTTAAATTAATATGTGTTGCTAAAAATGCATATGTAGTAAGTGGAATAAATAAATTATCATTTCCTGTATGGCATATCATTTCTATTAATGATACATTAAATCCAATAATTGTAGCTATAATTAATGTTTCTTCTCTTCCTACTTCTGTACATAATAATAAAGGCACAAGTGTAGCCATAAATGCTACCATAAAAAACATAAAACTACCTTCTATGCTTTTTGCATCTTCATTTAATTTTGCTACATTTTTCTTTCCATATTTTTTTCCCACTAAAGCTGCTGCACTATCAGCAAATGTAAGTATTAGTATTGGTATGCTAAATAAAATTTTATCTGCTTTTGATAAGCAAAAAATTAAAAATACTGATATTACAAAGAAAATTTCACCCATCGATTCTCTATTTACACTATATAAAACGGTTCCTAAACTTTCCCTTAATTTCGTTCTTTTTAATATTATTAATATTAAAATTGCAATAATTGCAAGTAAACCCACAGAGAAATTTGATTTGAAGATATATGGAAATGATAGCATTACTATTCCCATTGCCCCATGAAGCATTTTTCTTTTAGTTTCTGGTTCAAGATTTAGCTTCTTTTCTATCATCTTTATGGTACATAATGCAATACTTAATAAAACAATTATTAATAATATGCTTGTCCATTCTATAATCATTTAAAAATTCATTCCTTTCACTATTTATTGTGATTAGTTAGCTAGTTTGATTATAATCTTAAAACTATTATTTAAACTGTTCTACTATAAAATCACTATAAAAGAAGGCTTTGTCTTTTTTAAACAACTCTTCTGATTCTTCTTTTTTATATTTTAACTCTTCAATAAACTTTGAAGCCCTTTTTTCTGAAAGCATATTCCAATAAGCAATTTTTGAACCATCTTTTAACTTTGTTAATAATTTTTCTATTATTTTACACATTTCTTCTTCACTCATATATTCAAATATGTCACTAAAATTACATTTACTAATATAATCTACATCATCTCTTTCGATAAATGTCTCTATAGATTCAGGAAGAAGTATTATTTTATCTATATTATTTTTTATTATTTCAAAATTATCCTTTCTATATGCTACTGGAAAAACTGTATCATATTTTCCAGTAACAATGTATTGTAAATATGGATTTTGAAATGTATCTAATTCTGTTATGGCATATTTTGTTCTTTCTAAAATATGTTCTGCTACATTAACATTCACATATCTAAAAAATGCTTTATCTCTTCCTAATTTTCCCATAATTGTTTTAGAAAAAAATAATCTAAATGCCATTTTCCATCTTAAATTGTTCCACTTTTTATCATAAAATACTTTTCTATCTTCTTTAGATTTTTCTTCTAATAATTGTTTCCTTGTATTTTTATTATGTATAATTGGTAATACCTTTTCTCTAAATATTCTAAAATAATTTTCAAACTTTCCACAATTTATTATCCCATTGTTGATAATTTTTAAGTTTTCATCAAAATATTTTCTAGTTTTTTCAGAAAGATTATCTCTTATTTTTTTATATAATTCCATTCTATTTTCAGAATAAAATACTCCCATAAGTTCCATGCATTCTTTGTATTCTAAGTACTTATAACATGCTATTTTAAACTCTACACATGCTATTTGATTTGCATTTAAGTCTATTGCATATACTTTATTAGGATTTTTTATTAGCATGCTTATTGCGTTTTCTCCAGCTGAAGCAATAGATAATATATTATCATCTTCTTTTATATCTAATGCTTCAATTAATATATCTGCATCTTCCCATACCTGTGCATATCTTATTATATCGAATTTTGCATAATCTTCTACTTCACTTTTTACTATTTCTTTTGTATCACTCATTTTTAATATTGTTCCTTTCTAATGCACAAATCTGTCTGGATATCTTCCAACAAATTCTGGCATTTATCTACATTAAATTTATCATAAAATTTATTATTTGCCAAGAACAAATCGGAACGCCAATAAATTTGTAGAACCAAAAACACATTTAGTTTTAGGTTACTAAATGTGTTTTTATGTTTTTTAATCAAATAAGCTGTAATTATATTTTTTATTATAATTTGTATCTGTTGCATCAGATATCCCTTCCGCAATACCTGCAATAACTAAAACTACTAATATAATTCCTGTAATTAACATTCCAATTATCCCTGTCGTTAAACCTGCTATCGCCATTCCTTTATTTGGTGATTTCATACCAAATATACCAAATATAATAGCCAAAATTCCACATGGTATTGATATGTACCATAAACACCATAATGCTAATGCTACTAATCCTAAAACTAATGATGCAACACAAAGACCTTTTTTATTATTTTCTTCATATTGAGCTGTTGTCGTTCCTCCTACATTATTATTTGATTGCTCTGCTGTAGAAGTTGTAGATGTAGTTGTACATGTTGTGGTTGTTGTTGATGTTTCTTGTTTATTTTCTGTTTTTTCCTCTTTTGCTAATTCTATTACAGGCTTTGTATTTTCACTTGTTGTTTCTTCTGACTTTTTTAATTCAATAACTTCTTTTTTTTCTTCTTCCATTTTTAATCACTTTCCTTTCTAATAAACTATCTCGATATTTTCTACCATTACTAATTATTATACTACATTTTTCTACTTTTTACAATACATTTCGCAGAATTGTGTACATAACTAAAATTATGGCAAAAACTATTGAATACCAATATTTAGGATATATCCATGTTAGTATTTTTTTATTTCTATTTAAGTTTATTATATATACTATGTTCGTAATAAATAAATATACTATTCCTATAAAAAACACCATATTTGAAAAAAATGCACTAGCAAAATCTCCTTTCATAATGTATGCTACACATCTTGTTCCTCCACATGATGGACATAATAAGCCAGTATTTTTGTGTATCCAACATTCTGGAATTAATTTTATGTATTCGGAATTTATAAAAATATATAATATTATTATAGATATTATTTCTATTGTGAGAATTATTAGACTTTTTTTGTTCATTGTTTTCTCCTATTTTACTTTTATTTTTGTAAAAATTTATAAAAATATTTATTGATATCTTATATATATAAACTTATCTTTAAATATATATCTTAAAGATAAAGTTTTTTATTTGTTCTATATCTTAAGTTAAATATAATAAACTAATTTGTATAATAAAAATTAATCTTCTATTATTTCACAATGAATATCGTCTACAACTGCTACTATACTATATTTTTTTAAATTATCTACAGCATTTATTTCTTCATATTCACAATATCTATTAATTTGTTCTCTAGCTTCTTTTTGTTTTTCTTCTAATTTGTCTGCTTCATCTTTCTTTAAATATTTAAATTCTATCATTATTGAATAATATCCTTTATCCTGTTGTCTTGGTATTAGTAATAAATCTGGATATTCTCTTTCATCTTCATATTCTGATTTTATCCAATATGCATTTTTTAAATTCATTACTATAGAATAAAATAGCACTTTTACATATTTCTCATTAAATTTTTGGTAATCTCTATTTGATAAATTCTTTAAATATTCTTTTAATACTTCTATTACTTTATCAATTTTTCCTTCAAAAGCCAATTCTTGTGCCATTATACTATAATTTATTCTATCTATTCTAAATTCTATATTCTTTTCTACACTTTCTAGAAAATACTCTGCATACAATTCTTTCATTGCTTTATTTGGAATTTTTAATTCTGGTGTTCCCAATACTTCATTTGATATTGTTAAATATCCTAAATAGAATAACATTGATATTAATTCTTGGTCTCCAAATTCTATTTCTGGATTAAATTTATCTATTATAGGCATTACTATTCCTTTTCCTAAAATTGTTTGTTCAATTATGTTCTTTGATTGCTCTCCTTGACATATTTGTAGCATTTTTGATAGTTTAGCATAATCACTTGCTATATTTACATCTATTAAACTTTCTGGAAGCCTACCTATTCCTATATAATCTGATAATAAATATAAGCACATATTAGCATTATACATATGTATTTTACTTCCGATTGAAAACTTATATCCATCATAGTTTTCTTGCATTGTTGGTAATAGCTTATCTTGTTCCTCTTTTGAAATTTCTTGTTCATCCATTAGTTCTATAACTTCATCTTTTGTAAATCCTGCCATTTCGTTAAATCTTTGATCTCTTGTTATGTCTTTCGATATATTAAATCCAGATGTTAAGCTATCTAATGTTATTGGTGCTACTCCTGTTATAAATATTCTATTTACTACTGTTTCTGTTCCTTTTTTTAGAATTTCATACCATTTACGTACCTTTCCATTTTTTGATACTAAATTTTTAAATTGCTCTGTATGAAAACCTAATAATTCATTTGCGAAATGATCATATTCATCTATTATTACATATATTTTTTGTCCTGATTTTTGGTATTTAAATGCTTCAAATAAACTATTTAGCATACCTTCAGCAGACTGCTCCATATTTACATTAAAATCTAAATTATACGAATGCACAAAATCCTGAATAGACACTGAAACAGTATCTTTAAACCCTTCTAATGTTTCTTCTACACTACTTGTATCAATCCCTGAAAAATTAAATTTCAATATGTGATAACTATTTTTTTGTTCTGTTGGATTTTTGCCTATATATGTATCTTTAAAAAGTTTATCAAATTTTTCTTTCTTTAATATGTCATAATAATTTTCAAGAACGCTTGTAAATAATGTTTTTCCGAATTTTCGTGGTCTCAAAAACATTATTCTTTTATCGTCTAAGCCTTCTAGTTTCTCTATATATTTAGTTTTATCTACATAATAATATCCTTCTTCTACTAACTCTTCATAATTACTTATTCCCTTTGGCAATCTTTTCATTTTAAAACTCATCCCTTTCTTATTTTACTTTTAGGGCACACATTTCCTATGTCTATTTTTCTCTATACATTTTACATTAAAAAAATAAAAACCACAATAGATTTCTTTATTTCTATTGCGGTTTTGTTACCGGATAATGTTTTTCCTTAATAAAGTATTCAAAAGTTTGACAAATAAATATCTTTGGGGCAATTTATTTTTTATTCACTTAACACTTCAAATTACTAATATTGAACAAGCTTATAAATCTTTGTTCAAGCAAAATATTAGCTACTTTTAGTATGCAAATGTTGTGAATTGGAACAAGTTGTAAAAACTCTGAAAGAATTTTAAAAAATTTGGAACATTTTGGAATATAAAAATTGCTAAATTTTATGATTCAAATAACTTGTAAAAAAGGTATTAATGTTATATGATGTCAATATGCAAAGAAGAATCAATTTAAAAAATGATTATAATTTTGTCTGAGTCAAAATTGATTCTGTTATATACTGATTCGTGCACATGGAAAGGAACGTGATTAACTTTGTTAAACTCTAAAAATAAAGAATTAGCCTCAATTTTACTTAATCATTCAGTAAAACTACAAAAAGGTGAAAAAATTTTAATAGAAATGATTGGAACAGATTGTGTTCCTTTAGCTAGTGAATTAATTAAACAAGCAAAAGACATTGGAGCAATTCCATTATTTAATATAATTAATTATAAAATTCTTAAAGAAATATTGTTAAATTGTAATGAAGAACAAATTAATGCTTATGCAAAATATGATCTTATAAAAATGAAAGATGTTGATAGTTATATTGGTATTCGTTCTGCTAATCCTAAAGAATTAGAAGGCATATCAAAAGAAAGTATGGAAATATTTAATAGACTTTATCAAAATCCAATTCATTTTGAAGAAAGAGTAAAAAATACAAAATGGTGCATTTTAAGATATCCAAATGAATCTATGGCTAAAATGGCTAATATGTCTTTAGAAAAGTTTACTGAATTTTTTTATAATGTTTGTACTGCTAATTATTCAAGAATGGAAAAAGCAATGCAACCACTTAAAGAATTATTATCAAAAACAGATAAAATACATATTTTAGGTAATGGAACAGATTTAACTTTTAGTGTAAAAGGTATAACTGCTGAAAAATATTATGGAACTTTTAATATACCTGATGGAGAAGTTGCATCTTGCCCTACGAAATATAGTGCAAATGGATATATAACCTACAATACAGAAACAACTTATAACGGTATAACTTTTAAAAATATTTATTTTGAATTAAAAAATGGAAAAATTATAAAAGCAAAAGCCGGAGATAAAACTAAAGAATTAAATGAAATCTTAGATACTGATGAAGGTGCAAGATATATTGGAGAATTTGCGCTTGGATTAAACCCTTATATAACGAATACAATTGGAGATACTTTATTTGATGAGAAAGTCGCAGGAAGTTTTCATTTTACACCTGGTACTTCATTAGATGAAAGTGATAATGGAAATAGGTCTTCTATACATTGGGATATTGTATGTATTCAAACTCCTGAATTTGGTGGAGGGAATATTTATTTTGATGATGTTTTAGTTAGAAAAGAAGGAAAATTCGTTTTAGATGAATTAAAAGACTTAAATCCAGAAAACTTAATGTAGAAATTTTAATAAGAACAAATCGGAAAGCCAATAAACTTGATGTATATTGTTTTAAACTATAAATTTTAATAAGCAACATATTATAAATTGCAAAGCTTTCCGTAAATTTGTTCTTACGCAAACTTTTCGTTAGAAAATTTCTGTGCAACGCTTAGGTCGAAGCCCTTTTTATACAATAGGAAACTTCATGAAGTTTCTAAACTATCTACCCAATTCGAAGTGAAAATAAACCTATCTTATTTTGAATTATGGATATAATATTCCTTTTAATTTATATGGTTTCGACATAGTTCCAGCTCCATCTAGAATTTGGACTCCATAGTTAAGATTTATAACTACTCGAACTCCTCTTGTACCTTCACTACTTGTCGTTAAAACAGTACCTCTATCATTCATGAACTGCATTACATTCGTAATATTATTACCTAGCCAATATACTGTATTTTTCTTATAAACTAATTCATTGTTAGTAACTCCATTAAAATCACTTGAAATTGGTGCTCTAGCACTACCAAATATATCAGAATTTCCTAACCTTGCCTCTAAATTATAGCTTGTTTCATCTCCATTTCCAAAACCAATACTCTGAAATCCAACCGTAGTTGCCGATGAAGCTTTTGTTATATTAATTTTTAAATTATTTAGATAACTTAAGGTTGTAGTTGAACTACCACCTGGGTAATAAAAAGTCATAGGGTGCCCTGATGATATCAATCTTATCGAGCAACTATCTCCACTACCAAATTTTCTTAAAATTCTCCATCCCGTTAAATTCTTTCCACTTTTATCAACATATGGTAAATTAATATCTACATAATCTCCTTCGTTAGCAATTGACAAATATTGTGGGCTTTTTACTGTTATGCTTGTTGTATTATTTGTTAACGTTTTTTTAGTATTTTGAACAATTATTGTTACTGTTCCATCAATATCTCCTCTTATTGTTGCTGTTTTTCCATCTTCTGATACTTCTGTTATTGTTGCTTTACTTGCATCTTCTTCTGCTATAGACCAATTTAATATCTCTGTGGCATCTTCTGGTATTATTTCAGAAACTTTTATTTGAGCTGTACTTCCTACATTTACTTCTGATGGATTTGTAGAGTCAAATGTTATTCCTGTTATAGATTTCTTTTCTTCCACTTTTACTGTACAAACTGAGTTTTCTCCTCCTAAACTCGCTGTTATTTCTACATCTTCTGTTGTTACTGCTTCTGCTCTTATTATTACTTTTGTTGTATCTTCTAGTGAAGTAACGCTAACTTTTGTAGGATCACTTGATGACCAATTTACTGCTCCTGTAATTCCAACTAGTTCAACTTCCAATTGTTCTTCTCCCTTTACTCCATCTACTATTTGCAATGTTGTTGAAGATTTATTTAAATTCACTCCAACTTTTTTACTTACTGTTCCATCGCTTTCAACCTTATATGCATGTCCTGTTGCAGTATATGTTACTGTTAATGGAAAATTATTTGCATTGTCATGTGTTGCACCTTCTATATGTGCTAATATGTTACTTTTTAAATTACTTATACTTAAAGTTCCATCATTTTCATAACTTCCAAGTACTTCTAATTGTATTCTCTCTTTTTCTTCTGCTCTTTCTGTTGAATCCTTTGAAACCTGTGCCTGTGATAATATTCCATTCTCACCTGTTAATGTTGCTATTGTTACTCCGGCAAGTATTAACAAGACAATGATTGTGAGTACCAATGCTATTAAAGTAATACCTTTTGTGCCTTTTAATTTCTTTTTCATCTGTTTTCCCCCTTCAATTCTCTCTTTAAGATATATACTTAAAGATAAAATCAAAATCAGGATATTTCCAAGGATAGCAACATTTATATCAATTTTTTTATTTGATTTTTTTCGAATATCTTTTTAAAAATAGGTTTAAAGAAAAATCTTTAAACCTATTGACATTCTAAATATTTATTGATATCTTATATCTATAAACTTTATCTTTAAGTATATATCTTAAAGATTAGTTCATTATTTTTTAAATCTCTTTTACTTCTAGTTTACTTTTTATAGCAACAACAGAATATGCTTTTAATTTTGGAATTAATTTTATTTCTTGAGAACTTTTATATCTTTCTAGTTGCGTCCTTGCTTCTTCTTGTCTTTTCTGTAGCAAGTCATTATCTTTTATATATTCTTCTTGTTTTATATATTTGAACTCTATTAAAATTCCATATCTTTCTTCTATTTTTTCTCTTGGAATTAACAAAATATCTGCATATCCTTCGCTGATTTCCAATTCTGATTTTACTATCATTGTTCCAAGCATTTTGCAAATAGAATAAAAAATTACTTTTACATATTTCTCATCAAAGCGAATATAATCTCTATTTGATAAACTATGTAAATATTGTTCTACTGTGTTGATTATTTTATCAATTCTTCCGAATTCTAACATCTCATAATTTATTTTTTCAGTATCTATCAAGTTCATTTCTATTTTCGCTCTTTCACTCAAATATGATAGATAGTATTCAGAATAAATTTTCTTTATAACGTCATTTGGTGCTTTAAATTTACATTTGCTATAGCCTTTCTCAACTATTGTTAAATATCCTAAATAAAATAATAGTGAAATTAATTCCTTTTCAGTCCAGATTAATTCAGCATTAAATTTTTCAGTTAATTCACTCTCTATGGGCACTCCTAAAACAATTTTTTCTAATATTTCATACTTTCTATTATCTTTACATAGATTTAAAAAACCTTCTATTTTTCTATAATCACTTATAATGTTAGTATCTATTAGCTGTTCTGGAATTTGATTTTGCTCAATATAGCTATTTAAAAAGTATAACGTCATATTTGAATTATACATTCTAAAATTATCTATATTTTCTTTTATCATATTTGAAAAAATATAACCATCATAGTTATCTTTTATTACCGGCATTAATTTACTTTGCTTTTCTTTATCTATTTCTAACTCGTCCATTAGATATTCTACATCTCTTTTACAAAATCCCAACATATCATTAAATTTTATGTCTTTAGTTAAATCTCTTGCTATATTAAATCCACTTGTAGTACTATCTAAAGTTATTGGTGCTACTCCAGTAATAAAAATTCTTTCAACTACTGACTCAGTTCCCTTTTTTAATATTTCATACCATTTTCTTATTTTTCCATTTTTTGATACCACATTTTTAAATTCTTCTGTTTTAAATCCTAAGAGTTCATTTGCAAAATGATCATATTCATCTATTATTACATAAATTTTCTGATTACTTTTTTGATATTTAAATGCCTCAAATAAACTATTTAACATGCTTTCTGCAGACTGTTCAAAATTCACATAAAAATCCATATTATATTTTTTTACAAATCCTTCAATAGATACAGCTACTGAATCTTTAAAATCATTTAATGTTGATTCAATTTTTGATGTATCTATACCTGAAAAGTTAAATCTTAAAATATGATAACTATTTTTGTTTTTTGTAGGATTTTTACCTATATACGTATCTTTAAATAAAATATTGAATTTATCTTTTTTCAAAATATCATAATAATTTTCTATTGTACTTGTAAACAGTGTTTTACCAAATTTTCTTGGTCTTAAAAACATTATTCTTTTATCAGATAAATTTTCTAATTTTTCAATATACATTGTTTTATCTACATATATGCAATTATCTCTTACTAATTCTTCATAATTACTTATTCCTGTTGGTAATTTTCTCACACTATTACCTCCTACATGTTTCTTCTTTACATATTTTATATTAAAAAAAGAAAAATCACAATAGATTTTTAAATTTCTATTATGATTTTTCAATTTTACAAGCAGTTAAGACTGACAGACCAAATTCTATTATAACCTTTAGATTTAATCTACAGATAAAACAAATGCATTTGCTAAACTTGAACCATCACCAGAAGTTGTTAAAATACCTGATTTAAGAGATATAACAGGTCGAACACCTTCGTGTGTATTATCACTTCCATATTTTACTTCATCACCATTTGTTCCCCAAATCCAATAATTGCTATATGGAGAACCAGCTATATAATAATAAGATGTATTATTTCCAGTTCCACTAAATAGATTGTTCCATCTTTCATTCCAAATTTTTCCTGTTGATAAAGCACTCTTTAAACCACGATCAGATATTCTCGTTATGCTTTTCATCATCAATTTTTTTCCTGTAATATATTCATATAAAGTTTCAAATTCTGTGTTAGTACCATAAATATTACCATCTTTATCACTATTGCACCCAAATGCGTGTATACCTTTTGTTTTGTCAAAATATTTATAGCATTTTCCATTATATGGATCAGTAAAATAGTCTTTCCAATTTACCGTTTCTCCTGTTTGGCTTTTATGCCCAGTTATAACGTCCTCTTGGAATCCCCCATTGGTCCCATTTTCCATCACAATTTGATTCATATCACTAAAAGCTCTTAAAGCATGTTCATAATATACACCACTAGAGGCCATTTTATAATGATACTGAACTGGTTTACCTGCTGAAATTAAAGTTACTGTATCATTCTCTCCACTTCCAGTTTTGCTTAAAACTCTCCAACCTTCACCATATTCTGAGCACCTTAAATCTATATCTACATAATCTCCTACATCTGCTAGCTTAGCTAAATATCTTGGGCTTTTTACTGTTATGTTTGTTGTATTATTTATTAATGTTTTTTTAGTATTTTGAACAATTATTGTTACTGTTCCATCACTATCTCCTCTTATTGTTGCTGTTTTTCCATCTTCTGATACTTCTGTTATTGTTGCTTTACTTGCATCTTCTTCTGCTATAGACCAATTTAATATCTCTGTAGCATCTTCTGGTATTATTTCAGAAACTTTTATTTGAACTGTACTTCCTACATTTACTTCTGATGGATTTGTGGAGTCAAATATTATTCCTGTTATAGATTTCTTTTCTTCTACTTTTACTGTACAAATCGAGTTTTCTCCTCCTATACTTGCTGTTATTTCTACATCTTCTGTTGTTACTGCTTCTGCTTTTATTATTGCTTTTGTTGTATCTTCTAGTGGAGTAACGCTAACTTTTGTAGAATCACTTGATGACCAATTTACTGTTCCTGTAATTCCTACTAGTTCAACTTCTAATTGTTCTTCTCCCTTTACTCCATCTACTATTTGCAATGTTGTTGAAGATTTTTTTAAATTCACTCCAATTTTTTTACTTACAGTACCATCGCTTTCAACCTTGTATGCATGCCCTGTTACAGTATATGTTACTGTTAATGGAAAATTATTTGCATTGTCATGTGTTGCTCCTTCTATATGTGCTAATATGTTACTTTTTAAATTACTTATACTTAAAGTTCCATCATTTTCATAACTTCCAAGTACTTCTAATTGTATTCTCTCTTTTTCTTCTGCTCTTTCTGTTGAATCCTTTGAAACCTGTGCCTGTGATAATATTCCATTCTCACCTGTTAATGTTGCTATTGTTACTCCGGCAAGTATTAACAAGACAATGATTGTGAGTACCAATGCTATTAAAGTAATACCTTTTGTGCCTTTTAATTTCTTTTTCATCTGTTTTCCCCCTTCAATTCTCTCTTTAAGATATATACTTAAAGATAAAATCAAAATCAGGATATTTCCAAGGATAGCAACATTTATATCAATTTTTTTATTTGATTTTTTTCGAATATCTTTTTAAAAATAGGTTTAAAGAAAAATCTTTAAACCTATTGACATTCTAATTATTTATTGATATCTTATATCTATAAACTTATCTTTAAGTATATATCTTAAAGATAAGTTTTTTTATTCTCTTGTGTATTTTTATTCTTTGCCAATCAGATAGAACAAATAGGAAAGCTAATAAATTTGTAGTATGTTATTTTAAACTATAAATTCTAATTAGCAACAAATTACAAATAGTAAAGCTTTCCGTAAATTTGTTCCGTGCGAATTTTTTGCAAAAAAAATTCTGTACAATGCATAGAGCGAAGCTCTTTTTATACAATAGGAAAGGATAACTTTCCTATTGTATAAAAAATATGAATTTAAAGCTTTCCGAATTAAACATTAACTTAAATTTTAATATAACGCCACTCGGAAACCTATTCCAGTTTCATTTTCATCTATGGATTTCATAATTCTGCTAGAAGCAAATTTATTACTACTGTCACCACCTCTTATACATGAAGGCTCACTATTATCACTAGAATATTCTAATGTCCATTCTGAGACATTTCCTGCTAAATCATATATATTTAATACACTTTTTTCATCTGAATAACCTGTTGTACATATCTGATTATATTCTCCCCAACTTGAAGAATCCACATTAATATCATATTTTATTTTGTCAGATTTTGTTTCGATAAACTTTAAAATTAAGTCCCATTGTATTCCAAACATTAAACTACTTGTAAAATCTCCAGAATTAACATCATCAGCTTGTCCCTGTGCTTGAGAACATGTTAGAAAATTATATGGATATAAATTTACATTGCTTTTTGCTGTAGTCAAATCTGTTGCATTACTTTGTCTTTCATCTTCAACTCCTGCTTCATATTGTCCTATCCAAAATCCGCCGTTTTTATATATACTTGAATACATCTTTTCTCTTAATTCTATGTATTCATCATGTGTAAGTCCCCAACAATTACTTGTTAAATTTTTTTGATTATCTGTTAAATTATTCATATCTTCATTTATTTCAGTTGTATTATCTATTGCATACCATTTATCCTTGAAATTAGTTGCTCCTTCACGATAAGAAGCTACATAATTCTGCAAATCGTTTTCAATATTATCATAGTCTGTTTCCGAATTTGCAGTTGTATAAATACTTTTTGGCACTTCAATCCACACAAATCTATCATCTATTATATCATTTGAACCTTGATATTTATTTGCATTTCTAATTACTAAGCCATCCTCTACAGTATTTTTACCTAGAGTTGTACATACTTGAAATCCTTGTGGTACTGTAACTGTATTTCCATTTTTATCTTTATATTTACCTGTTTTATCATATTTAGGTGTCCATTCTTCTTCTAAACTTAGATATATTACACTATTATCTGATGTACTTTTATAATATCCTTTATACATATTTACACTTTTTTTAAATTGTTCTTCATATTCATTTTCAATTTGTACATTTTCTGGAATACTAGTTAATTCTTCGTTTATTACTACCCAAGTATATTTTAGGTTATCATCTAAGTTATTTTTGATTTCTATTCCGGTACTTTTTGTCCCACTTAAATACGAATATCCACTTGGTATTTTAACATTTTCTACATATCTTAAATCAACTGGTTGCATGTCTTTTTCGTCTGCCCCATAATATGTATAATAAGTATCATTATCATCTACTTTTATTCCTTCTACATAAAAAATATTATGGCTTACTTCATTAATAATATATAAATCTGTGTATTCATTTATCTGTTCTTCAGTTGATTCTTCATTTATATTCTTAAAATCTTCTCCATAATTTAATGTTAAATTTTCTAATGAAGATAAATCAATTATATAAAACTTACCTGTATCTGTAGCGCCAACAATTGAATTTAAATGTCCTGTATTTGTATATTCAAGTTTAACAGGAATTTTCCCATTTTTAGCATAATATGAAGAAATTTTTTGAGATAAATTATTTATATCATTTTGCATATTTTTTAAATTTCCTAATCTTAAATTTCCCTTAAGATTATATATCAATATATTTGTAATTATTATTAATACAACTATTGTTACAATTAGCGAAACTAAAGAAACACCGTTTTCCCTTTTTAATTTATAATTTTTCATTAGTACTATCATCCCTTTCTGATTCAAAAATATGATTAGAACATTCAAAATTCCAATTATTTTTCAACCTTTATAGTTTCCTTACTCATTATCTTTAGTATTAGTTTACTATTTATTTAACTATATTTCAATAGTTTTTTCTACCAAATTATAAATTTTATTTTTTCTTCTATAAATTAAGTCTTCCTTGATAAAAATTCCCCAAAGAAATAATACTATTAAGAAAATTGCTATATTTTCAGTAACATAAATTGCTATACTAGAAAGAACAGTTATTAACATTAACATTATAAAAGAAATATTGTTTATATATTTTTCAGCTTTATTTTTTCCACAAATAATATGTAAAATAGATTTTAAAATCCTTCCACCATCTAATGGATAAATGGGTATTAAATTAAAAAGAAGTAATAATAAATTGCAGTATATTATTATTGAATTTGAAAATATACTAACAATTTTACTTAATCCTAAAATAATTATTATTAAATTTGTTAATGGACCTGCTAATGCTACAAATATTTTTTTAACAACTAATATATTTCCTCTTTTAATTTTTTTATTGTAATCCTTTGGAATTATTTTAAATGAAATTGAAATTCCATATGGCATTATCTCTAATTTATTGGGTTTCATTCCTAATAAAACACCTGCTGATAGATGTCCAATTTCGTGAATAAATGCAAATATCATTAAATATGAATATATTTCTATTTGTTTTGTAAAGTAAAATATTATCAAAAATATAAAGATTTTTAAATCTATTCTAAATAGCATTCTTTCATTCCCTTCTATTTTTGTTACATTTAAGTAACTTAAAATTCCGTTGTCCTGCTTAGCGTGATTAATTATTACTGAACTGCAACCTATTTTTCATTACAATTCTATAATTTTTTGTGGATCTATAATTCTTTCTGAAATTCTAATTTCAAAATGCAAGTGTGGTCCAGTAGAATTACCTGTAGAACCAACCTCTGCAATTTCTTGACCTTGAGTAACTTTATCCCCTTGTTTTACATATAAATCATTGCAATGAGCATAAATTATACTAACTTCTCCTATTTGAATTTTTAAATGTTTACCGATAATCCCCTAAACTTGAAGCAAGTACAACTTCTCCATCTGTTGCAGACTTTATTTTTGTTCCAAGATTTGCTGCTATATCTGTACCAGTATGATTTTTAGGAACATTCCCTGTTGCAGTTTCTCTTATTCCAAATCTAGAACTTATAATACCCTCAACAGGCTTTATAAAACTAGTAGTATTTTTTATAGCTATTATATCTTGCTCTTCTTGAGATAAATTCTGAATATTTGATTCATTATTATCATCATTATTTTGATCTATATTATCTTGTTGATTATTTTCATTTTGTTGCTCTTTATTTTGTTCATTTTGACTAGATTCATTTTGTATTTGCTTTTCTTGATTTTGAGATTCTTCTACAAGTTTTTGTTCTATAATATTTTCAACATTTTCGTTATTAACATCTGCTCCTTCTATTGGATTTTCTGGTTGTTCTTCCTCAATTTTTGTTGTTATTTTTTTTATTTCATTTTTTATATTATTATAAATTTCAATAAAATTAGTATCATAAGAAAGAATTTCATTAACTTTATTTATAAAATCATCTGAAAAAACATATTTATTATTGTTTACTATATAAATAACAAAATATATTAACAAAAATATTAATATTTGAATAAACATTTTTTTAAACAATTTTATATCTTTTTTTGTGTCATTTACAGGTACTTTGGTAGTTGTCCTACTTTCGCCTTGTTTTTTTCTTTCATATATTTCTTCAGCTCGTCTTATTTTTTCTTCAACACTCATAGTTCTCTCCATAATAATATACCTTTCTCTTGCCAATTTTTTTTCAAATTAAAACACCTTTTCTAAACTATATGTTTGGAAAAGGTGTTTTATGATTAAATTATTTTGTTCCGTGCGAATTTTTTGGTTAAAAAAAAACTGTGCAAACTTAGGCGTAGCCTGTTCTACAATAGGAAAGTTGCCCTTTCCTATTGTAGAAGCATAATTGTTTCTAACACAATTATTAAACTTGAAAAATAGGAATATATTTTTAATCTTTTATATTTTTTGTTTGATATTTGCCTATTTTTAAGTTGTTTGTTATGATTTTCTAATTTTGATAAATACTCTGAAATTAATATCTCTGCTTCTTTTAAAACATAATCTTTTTCTTTATTTTTTTTTACAGTATTATCCTTCTTGTTTTTTTCTTCTATCTTTACTAGCTTTTTGGCAGTTTTATTCGATTTTAAAATTACAATTGCTTCTTCTACTAAATTAGATGGCAAATTTTTTAGTATTACCATATTTTTTAATTTGCTTTCTTGCATAAATTAATCCTCCTCAAATTATGTATTTATAATAGTTTTTACAATAATTTGAAATTTATACAGTTATATGTAACATATGCTACTTCAGCAAACTTAAAGCTTATAAATTATGCATAATGCAGTTAATACAAAACAACCTGTATACTAAATTGTTTTATGCGTGAAATTTTATAAAAAATTTCACGCATTTTTCTATATTATCTATGCACTTTTTAATTCCAATCTCAATTTATCTGCAATCATTGCTATAAATTCACTGTTTGTAGGCTTTCCTTTTAAAGCATTTACAGTATATCCAAAAATATTTTCAACTGTTTTTTGGTCACCTCTGCCCCAAGCAACTTCAATTGCATGACGGATTGCACGTTCTACTCTGGAAGGTGTAGTATTAAACTTTAATGCTATTTTTGGATATAAACTCTTTGTTATTTGATTTATTACATCTATATCATTTACAACCATTATAATTGCTTCTCTTAAATATTGATATCCTTTTATGTGTGCTGGAACCCCTACCTCGTGTATAATATTTGTAACAAGTGCTTCTAAATTATCCTCACTTTTTACATCTTTATTAGCAATTTCAACATATTGCTGTTTTGTTTCTCTTGTAATAAAACCACCTAGAGATTGATTATTAGGTTTATAAAATTTAATCTCCCTAATTCTTTTTATTAATAGTTCTATATCAAATGGCTTTACAATATAATATTCCGCCCCTAAACTTATAGCCTTTTGTGTTATTTTATCTTGTCCTACTGCTGAGAGCATAATACATATAGGCTTTTTTTCAATCCTTATCATATTTAATTTTTCTAAAACTCCCAATCCATCTAAATGTGGCATTATAACATCCAATAACAAAATATCTGGAGATGTTGTTGTTAACATATCTATTGCTTCATTACCATCTTTTGCAATTGCAATAACCTCCATATCATCTTGAGCATTAATATAAGAAGATATTGCACGACTAAAATCTTGATTATCATCTGCAATTAGAACACTAAGTTTTTCTTTCATTTTTTTACCAATCCTTTCTAGAACACATAAATTTTATATTTATGGAAATAATTTACATTTGGTATTATAGTATCTTATTCGAGTAAAAGCAATAATAACTGGTATTTTTTACCAGTTATTTTATAAAAGCAGTATTATTATATACTTTTTGTTATATATTTTTTGGATATTTTTTCTATTTTAATTAGAAAAATATTTTTTGTTTCAAAATCATTTAATAATTTGTCAGTTTTTTGTTCTTCTAAATTTAGAGTACATACAATTTTTTCAAAATAATTACATTCTGTTATTACAATTTCATTTATTTTACAATAATACTTAAAATTCTCTAATTCTGAATAATCTAAAGTAACTTTTAGTTCATCTCCAAAACATTTTTTGATTAATTTAGCATTGTTTAATGCAGCACCTAAACTATCACTATACGCCCTTAGTAGGCCTCCTGTTCCTAATAGTATTCCACCAAAATATCTTGTTACTATAACTAAAACATTCGCTACACCGTTTTTTTGTAATATATTAAGCATTGGAGAACCTGCTGTTCCAGACGGTTCACCATCATCGCTAAACTTTTCTATAATTTGATTTCCATCTATAACTCTATACGCTATACAATTATGTCTAGCATCAAAATACTTTTTTCTAGTTTCTCTTATAACTTTTTCCGCTTCTTCTACACTTTCTACATAAAAAAGATTTGCAATAAATTTAGATTTTTTTTCAACTATTTCTGCTTGTACATTTTCATTTATTGTAATAAATTCATCCATTATAACCTCCATTTTATTGTTCTAAATCATTCATTTAATAAACCTGCAGTATATCCGGTAGAATACGCAATTTGCAAATTAAAACCACCTGTATATGCATCCACATCAATAATTTCGCCAGCAAAATATAATCCTTTAACTATTTTAGACTCCATTGTCTTTGGATTAATCTCTTTAACATTTACCCCACCGCTAGTTATAATGGCTTCATCAATCGTCCTAAAATTTTTAATTTCAAAGGTAAAATTCTTTAACATATTTACTAGAGTTCTTCTTTCCTGCTTTTTTATTTCATTTACTTTTTTATTTTCATCAATGCCGCTTTGCTCTATTATAATAGGAATCAATTTCTGTGGCAACAGCTTTTCTAAGCTATTTTTAAACATTTTATTTTTATACTCTTCAAAATCCCTTAAAATTCTTTCATTTAATTTTTCTTCTGATAATGCAGGTTTTAAATCAATTATTAATGAAATATTCTTTTTCTCAAACATTTCTTTTATATTTTTTATTCTAACTAAATGCGAAGAGCTACTTAATATTATTGGGCCAGATACACCAAAATGAGTAAACAGCATTTCACCAAAATCTTCATATATTGTTTTATTTCTATCTTTGTCAACTAATTTAATAGCAACATTTCTTAAACTTAACCCTTGCAATCTTTTACAAATATCTTTCTGAAATGTTTCTAAAGGCACTAAAGATGGCTGTATTTTAGTAATACTATGCCCTACTCTTTTTGCTAATTCATACCCATCTCCTGTTGAACCAGTTAATGTATAACTTTTACCACCTGTTGCTAAAATAATCTTGTCTGCTCTAATAAAATCTTTATCAGTCCTTACGCCAACCACATTATCACTTTCAGTTACAATCTCTTCCACTTTTGTATTATATTTTATTTCTACATTTAACTCTTTTAATCTTCTTATAAAACATTCTAACACATCTTTAGACTTATCTGTAACTGGAAAAATACGATTTCCTCTTTCTTCTTTTACTTCGAGCCCTTGTCGTTTTAAAAACTGTATTATATCTTTATTAGAATAATTTTTAAAAACACTATATAAAAACATACCATTTCCTGGTATATTTTTTATAAATTCTTCCATATCTAAAGAAGACGTAATATTGCATCTTCCCTTTCCTGTTATTAATAATTTTCTTCCCAATGACTGCATCTTTTCTAGTAATAAAATACTATTTCCATTCTCGCCAGCTGTTATTGCAGCCATCATACCTGCAGGTCCACCACCTATAACAATAACCTTCATTTTATTTATACCTTTTCTAAAAAATTATATTATTTATGATTTCACGTTAATATAAAATAATTTATGAAATGATGAATGTGAAAGGAGCAAATTTGCAAGTTCTTGATTGCTAATTTGTGTATTGAACCGAGGAATAATATAAATTATTTTATATTAACGTAAAATCGATGAGATTCCAATTCTTCTAATTATGCTTTTTAAAGCCCAGCCTTAGTTCATTATAAATTTTAAGTAATTTGAAAAAAGCGTATTGAAAGTAAACAAGTTAGAAATTCTAATAAATTTTATGGAAAGAGTTCATTTTCGCAGAAAATGGAAGGGAGCCATAAAATTTATGTGAATTTCTTACGCAGTTTATCTTGAACGAGCATTTTTGAAAATTACTTAAAATTTATAATGAACTAAGGCTGACTTTCGAAATTATTTAATTTTTCTGCATATATTCAATAGCTTTAATCACACCCAATTTTCCATAATCATATGTAAGTCCCCCTTGCATATACGCAATAAAAGGAGGTCTTATAGGTCCATCGCAGCTAAGTTCTATAGTAGAACCTTGAGTAAAAGTACCAGCTGCCATAATTACTTTATCTTCATATCCTCCCATATCACCTGGAAATGGAATCACATCAGAATCAATTGGAGAACCCATTTGAATACCTTGGCAAAACTTAACCAAGTTTTCTTCTGTTCCTAAATGAACTGTTTGCACAATATCTGCTCTTACTTCATCATATTTAGGCTCTACATCATATTCTAATTTTTCAAGTATTCTACTTGCAAATACAGCTGTTTTAACACTACTTGCAACAACACTAGGTGCAAAAAATAGTCCTTTAATTAATTGTGTATTTTGGTTCAAAGAAGGTCCTATCTCTTTACCTATTCCTGGTGAAGTAAGCCTTTCTGCACATAACTCTACCAAATCTTTTTTTCCTACTATGTACGCACCAGAAGTTGCAATTCCAGCTCCTAAATTTTTCATTAGAGAACCTACTGCTATATCTGCACCTACTTCTATTGGTTCTTTTTCTTGAACAAATTCACCATAACAGTTATCTACCATTATAATTACTTCTTTATTTACTTCTCTTATTGCATTTATAGCTTTTTCTATTTTTTCAATTGTTAAACTTTTTCTAGTAGAATACCCTCTAGACCTTTGTATTTCAACAAGCTTAATATCTTTTTTACTTAGTCTGTTTTTAATTGCTTTTATATCAAAATCATTATCTATTAAATCAATTTGTTCATAACTTATATTAAAAGATTTCAAAGAACTCTTACTTTCTTCTTTTCCTATTCCAATTACTGTTTGAAGAGTATCATATGGTTCTCCTGTTATACTTAACATTGTATCACCAGGTCTTAATAACGCCGATAATGTAACTGCTAAAGCATGAGTTCCAGATATAAGTTGTGCTCTAACTAAGCTATCTTCCGCCTTAAATATATTTGAATATATTTCTTCTATTTTATTTCTTCCAGGCTCATCAATTCCATATCCTGTTGAAGAATTTAAATGTGCTTCTTGTAATTTACATTCTTGGAAAGCCTTTAATACCTTCTCACTATTTTTACTGCAAATTGAATCTATATTTTTAAAAATCGGCTCAATTTCTACTTCTACTTGTTTTACTAAATCTTCTAATTTTTTTTCCATATTTTAAAAAATTCCTTTCTTCTAAATAAACTCAACTTACTACCAACTAAATTCACCTATTTTATATACATTATCTTTATATTTTTCCATAGGAAGTTCTATAATAGGATTTCCCGTATTTCTATCTTCAAAGCTAATACATAGGCAATAGTTTTTATCTTGCAATTTTGTGGTATCTATCGTCATATAAGCTTTTTTCGTTTCTTTTGGTAAAATAGTAGTTGTATCAAATTCTGAATTTATTGATTTTGTTATTAAATTTCCGTCTAAGTCATATACAGATAATACTAATTGAGTTTGTTTATAAATAGGTGCAATTCCAGAGTTTGTGATATCAATAGATACTTCTAATTTTTCTTGTTCTACCTGATTTATAATTACCTGTTTAGCATATAATCTATATCCTATTGTTTTTAGAACCTGATTCATTGCTTTTGTATAGTCTATGTTGTTTTTTTCATCTACTATTATTTTAGGACCTATAAAACTTTGATGAGATTGTTCTAATAGTAATAATGTAATATCTAAATTATCCTTTAAAAAATATTCATTACTATATGATGATGCAAATTCTCCACCTATAGGAGATGTTTTCCAAGTTTCTAAATTATTTACTAATTTTTCATCTTCTGTTTGGTCCCATATTTCTTTGCCTTCCATTCCATCTAGCCAATATTTTGTATTTACTTTATCACCTAACATATCATTATATAATCCACAACTATAATCTAAAGATTCTGGAACAGAATATCTCATTAATAATTTTGAATTTTTAAAATTATTTACATATGGTTCTATATATTTTTTTCTTGTTTCATAGTCTGGTATTCTTTTTACACCTTCTTCATAATTTACATGCCATTCTCCCCAATGCCCAATACTTCCTAATTCTATATAAACAAAGAAATCGTCATTTCCATATTTTTCTGCTAAAGCTTCAATGGCTTTTTTATGGTAAGAAATTAATATTTCATTATTATAATTAGGAGAAAATCCTTTTCCATATGAAGTATTATACCAGGTTCCATCTTGTTTAATTTTTTGATATAACCATTGTGGTATGTCCATGTGCCTTTCTTCTGATGGGTAGTCCATATAAAATCTAAATACGGCTTGTCTTCCCTGTTTTTTATATTCCTCTATATGATTTTTAGTTTCAAAAGATTGAATATCAAACTTTCCTTCTTGAGGTTCCCAATCTACCCAAGATAAATCAATATAAACCAACTTTGTTTTCATTTCTAATGTAGACAAATTGCTAGCCCATGGAGCTAATCCCATACCCGGATTATTTAAAATTACTTCATTATCCTCAAAAGAAAAAGTTTTTGTTTTTACTCTTTCTTCTTTATAAAAATTTAAACATAACATAATAATTAATACTGAAATTGTTCCAATATTGAAAATATTATTAACCAATTTCCTTTTAAAAGATTTTTTTATTTTCAAGTACAGTTTTTGAATTAAAATATATAATTTACTGTTTTTAGAATCTTGTTTTGTATTTAAAACATTATATTCTAAATGATTAATATAATATTCTAACCTCTTACTTCCGAAAACAGCCATGCATGCACTTCCAAATACAATTCCTAGTCCACAAAATGTTTGCTCTAAAAATAATGTTACAATAGTTCCTAAAGCTGTTGTAGTTAAAAAGATTAATGATGTCCAAAAAGCACCTTTATTGTCTGAAAAATATAATTGCATTTGCATAATAACATTTCCTATTGCATATAAGGAATAACCTATGCAAAGTACTTTAAAACATTCTATCATACTTTGGCTCATACCTATATTTAAATTAGATAAAACTTTACTAATTATTATTACAAAAAATAATGTACATACTAATTGTTTTAATATCAAATTTCTTAATTCTATTTTTAAAGTTTTTTCCATATCTTTTTTTGCAGTCTGTAATTGCTGATAATTTCCAGAATTATTAAGTAATTTAAAATACTTCGCATATTTTTTATAAAAATTAGGCTCTAGAACAGCAATAAAAGTAATACTAGTAATAATTGTAGAAAAATATGCAATTATTGCTGGTAAATCATATATTGGTGCACTATGCATAAATCCTTGAATCTCTTTTCCATTTGGTCCAAACCACATAATATAAAAATGTATTAATGTTCCTAATGTGCTAAAAAAGCCTGATAATAGTAATAATGGATATTTAGAAAACCATTTAAGAAATTCATATGTATATTTGGGTTCTTGTTCAAATTCCATTTGCAATATTCTATTAAGTAAAATAAGTACTACTCCATACGCAGTTATAATTGTAAAAATCATTGTTTCCATATTTAATACTTCAAATTTAAAGAAAGTTGCCAATAATATTAATGTTATAACAATGGCTAATCCAAATGCTAATGTTATTTTTTTGTATTTTTTTAAAATTGTAATATATAAAGTTATTACCCAAGTACTAACAAATTCTACTAATAATACAAGTAAAAGTATGATATCTATTATTGGAATTTGAGAAAATATTAGAAATGGAGTTGCAATTAAAAAAGATATAGGCACTATTATTGAAATAACTCCCCAAAATGAAGGTCTAATATGACTTTGCTTTTTTTCATAAATCATATCTGAAATATATCTTGATAATACTAGTGAGAAAATACTAAACAAAATCATAGATAAAAATACCATATTTGTAGTATAGCTAGTAAAAGTTTCTACTATAAGCTTGTCTTGCCCAATCGATTTTGCAAGATATTGAATTACAAATAGCAATACAAAACCTAATATCATAGAACCTAAACATGAGCTAGTTGTATAAAAATACCCACTAATTTTTCCTAAAAAATTCTTTTTATTTATCAATTTATTAAGTTCAAAACCTATTCCTGCCAATTTTTTAACTCCTTTTCATATAAATCGAAATATTCTTTTATCATTTTTTCAAAAGTATATTCATTTTTTACTCTATTCATTCCATTTATTCCATATTGCTTGCGTAATTCTTCGCTATTACATAACATTTTCATGGCTCTAGCTATTCTAGATACATCCATTGGTGTGCAGCAAAATCCAGCTTCACCAAGACCATCATTATTTCCACTTATTAGTTCTTTACAACACCCTACATTTGTGCAAACTACTGGCCTTCTTGCAGCAAATGATTCTAGAACTGTTAAAGGTTGTCCTTCTGAAATACTAGTTAATACTGTAAAATCCATTTTAGGCATATATTCAATAGGATTTATTTGACCATAAATAAATATTGAATCTTTTAATTCCAAGGTTTCTATAATATCTAAGCATTGTTTTTCATATTCTTTATCATTTGTTGCACCGAATATATGTAATCTAGCTTGCTTACATTCACTATGTGTTTCATAAAATGAATATAACAAAGTTTTTACATCTTTAATGCTTGAAAATCTAATAAATGCTCCAATATCTACATAACCATTATTTTCTTTGTCTGGCATAGAAATATATTTTTCCAAATGAATTCCGTTTGGAATAACTACACATTTACTAGGACTGCAGCCTATCATTATTTGTGTCTTTTTTGCATTTTCAAATAAAGAAGTAACTGCTGTTGCCTTTTCATAAGCCACTTCTGAAATATGATAGAAAAAATTTATCCACGTTTTCTTTAGATTTTCTTCAATCCATGTACTAGCTAATAGTTCTTCTTCTCTTTCTCTGGGATAAATTCCATGTTCTGTTAAAATAAATGGCTTTTTTGTTTTATAATTAGCTATAGCACCTATTATTCCTGCATATCCTGTTGAAGCAGAGTGATAAATATCTGCTTTTGGTATTTGACTAGATAATAGTTGTAACAATGGCAATAACATAGATTTCATACCATAAAAAATTTCTACTAATCCATTCTTGTTTAGTTCATCTTTGGCAATTTCTTGAATTACATTTAGGTATTCTTCACTATGAAAAAAGTGTTCAGTATTCCAATTAGGATTACTTGCTTCTTTAAAAATAATATCCCAATTCATTTTTTTACCTAAAATCAAATTTTTTATTTCTACCAAAAAATCTTGTTTATATTTTATTTTAGCTCTTATATTTTTATCTTGTACAATATCATCTAAAAATACTTCTTTAATCTCTACAACATTTTTTGGAATTTCATATACAAACTTTCCTCTTTTTTTCTTTTCTGCTCCTATAGTAAAAATTACAAATTCATGTTCTGGCTTAGATAAAATGTATTGATTTACCCAAGTGGCTACTCCTCCGAATACATATGGATAGCAACCTTCTAAAATTAAACAGATTCGCATTTTGGAATACTTTCCTTTCCTTTTTATTCAACTTCTATAACCACATGTTCATGCTTTATTTTTAGTAGATAGTATTTATCATTAATTTTTTCATATTCTGCACCTTCAATACTTTTTATGCTATTTACATCATTTAAGCAAATCATATAATTAGCATTATCATAAATTCCTTCTACATCTAAAATTAATTTTCCTTCAGCATATTTTTGTCTGCAAGATGTTAAATCATATCTTTGTACTGCTGCGCCACCTTCAGCAACTGTAGTATTTCTAATATTTGTAGACTTCAAACTTTTTACCATTTCTTCATATTTACTGTATAAAGTTTCAAATCCTTGTTCAGCACCTCTATTAATATCTAATATATCATCTGGATGGAAAAAATTAGAATGTACATAATGAAATGTAAGTTCATTATACATCAAAAAATCGCTATTTGTATCTAATGAAATATCCATTCCTGAATCTGTTCTAGGCACATATACAATTCCATTTTCTTTAGCTTCAAATTCTTGTACCATTTGTGATTCATTTCCTATATATACTCCTGCATATACTTTTATTTCATCTATATTTTTTTCCATTTCTTCTCTTACATAACTACTAATAATATTGCTTGGTGCAACATAAGTTGTTATTTTAGCATTAGGTGCTAATGTTTTTCCATATTTAATAGCACTTCTAAGAGCCTCCCACATATCATCCATACTTTTCCAAGGAGTATAGTTTACTTGGTCATCTCTATAGTCAAACCCATTTAAAGCTAAAGATTGGTGATTATATCCATGTAAACCTAATTCTCCTCCACTATTCAATAATGCATTTGCATAGTACTTAGATGTTTCAAAATATGTTGTATTATCAAATGGTGGCTCAACTTTATTCTCATATGTTTGTATTAATAAACCTGTAAACTTAATTCCATATTTTTCTGCCAACTTCTTCATTTTAGGCCACCAAATATTAAAATTAAAATCTTCCATATTACATCCATATTGCTCATATATCAATTTACTATATCCTATTGGTATAGGTGATGGAAAATCGTCTATACAATACATTGCTGCATTGATAACAGGATAAACATATGCTTTATGTAATTCTGCATATGCTGCTGTAATAATTCCTCTAGAAATTTTATCAGATAAAAAATTGGCATTACATACAGAAACATGTCCATCTCCATATTGTACATTCCATATAACTGGATTTCCTTCAGAAGTCATTGCATGAACTATGGCATTATCTTTTAATTTAACTTTTAATCCATAACCATTAATTGCAATATTTCCAAATTCTGCACCTTTAGCTCCAATAAGAAAATCATCTTTAAAAGTCATGTCTTCATAATTTAAAGTCTCAATATTTTCTTCTTCAATATCTAACAAATCTGAAAACTTTGATAATAGTTCATTATTTTGTAAAGGTGCTGTAAAAAATATTCCTTTTCCTTGTTTTACCCAACTTTTTAGTTTAGCATCAGTATATTTTAAATCTTGTAAATTATCTATACATATTACCATAGTTTCATAGTCAGACAAATCACTGTAGTTTTCTTGTTCACTTAGTTTTATTCCAACTACATTTACCCCTATCTTCTCTAATACATATTTTACATTTTGGTATATTCCAACGCTATTTGCATCATCTGGATTATAAATAACTATTGAATTTTCATTTTTTAATTTTACAATAGTATTAGATAGCCTATTCCATTCTTCTGGTTCGATCAAATTCAAATCACTTAAATTTGCCATTTGTGTTGAAGTATTAATTAAACGAGTATCTCTTATTTTGATAATTGCTAATGCCAATAAAAACAATATTATAATATATGGTAATATTCCTAATTTGAATTTTTTCATATTTAATCACATTCCTTTCAAAAGACACAAATTACTACATATATATAACATATACTTTTAATCCCAAAATTCTAAAATACTTTTAAACTTGTATGCCATCAAAGAATTACCTTTTATTTTTTCTAATGTTTCTTTTAAATTATCTATCTTTTTAGTTTTTATACATATTTTTAAGCTTAATTTATATGTCTCTTCTGTCATTCCATATATACTTATTTCATCTTTCAAATACTGCATAGCTTTATCATATTCTTCTTTATCTAAAAAACAATTTATTAAAATATTATAATAAATTTCTTCACACTTTTCATCTATCATCAGTAAATATTTTATAGATTGAATTAATTTATCTTTATATTTATCCTTTAGAGCCCCCTGAACTAAATTACACCTTAAATAATTATTAATACTATTTATATATTTTTTAAGATTTTCCGCCTTAGTCATATCAGTTTTTAATTCCATATGTACAAATAACTTTTCAAAATAATTTTGAATTTTCATTAAAGATACTGCTGCAATATGTGATATTTCCACATTTTTTGATTTTATTGCCATATGACAAATTTTACATTGTTCTTCTAATTTCAAGGATTTAGTATATAATACCATCTCACGTGCATTTTCATAATCTCCAATTGTTAGATTATCTATTAAACTACTTTGTATTTGTGTTAAATAATCTTTGTCTTTTTCTTTATTAGATTTCTCTTTTTGCTCATTTTTTTCATTAACTTGTAATTTTTTTGTATTTTCAGATAAAACAACAGCTAAAAAGCCAAAAATTGGAACAAAAATAGAAAATATAAATTTTTCTAATTTGTTATTTTCTATATGGCACATTTTAAAATAAATTAATACAATTATAAAATAAATGGTAATAAGCCTATATATCATTTTTATACCATTCCTTTCTAAGGCACAAATCTGGTTGGAAAAGAATTAAATTTTGACAAGGCATATTATATTTAAAAGGCAAGGGCGCATACTCTTTGTATGTAACCGCGTTTTAAATATAATATAACGCAGTCAAAATTCTAATTATTTTTCAACCTTTTCCCTTTCAAAATTCGATTTATATCAAATATTTAATAAGTTCCGTTATCCCTATTAGTTGATTTCTATATTCTATATTCATTTGTTCAAAATCACATTTCCATACCACTAATGCAAGTTTTTCTTTTTCACTTTTTGTTACTAGCGCAATATAAAATGGAAGAGGTTCTTTTAGTTCTTTATTAATCCATATCTTTTCTTTCTCAATTTCTTTTAATTTTGCATCATTTAAGAAATTATTAGATTTATTATTTAATTCTTCTACAGTAATTAGCTCACAAGTACTATTTTTCAATTTTTTCTTTAATATAGAATTAATTTTTTTCATATCATTAGAGTTTTTATTCCACTCTTGTATAAATTTTGCAACTTGTATATAACTGCTATCATGTACTATTAATATTTGATTTAATTCTTTTATTTCTTTTTCATATAATTCAATTTTGCTATTTGACTCTGCTTCTTTAGCTTTTTTTTGTGTAATTTCATTTTCTAAATTAGATAATTTAGCATTATTCTTATCTGTTTTTAAGCCAATTAAAATTGAAAATACTATGTAAATAACAATTGGAATCCAGTTATTGGTATTTAAAAATATAACACTAGTATCATTAACTTTTAGATACTCTTGAATTACATAAGATATACTTGCTAAAATTGCTGAAGCAATTCCATATTTCATACCTAAATAATTGGAAATAATTAATATAAATATTATTCTTATATCTATTATTCCTAAATCTGGTATTCCAGATAAGAGATTTTTTAATAATTCTGTGCTTAAAAATAATATAACTAAATTAAATATATTTCTTAATATTTTATTTTTCATTTTATCAAATCCTCGTTCAGTTTTTATGTTTACTTCTTTGTGAATAATATTATTATATATCCTTTTTTTAATATTTGCAATACAAATATTAAAAAGGAAATCGAATTTTATTTTCCAATTTCCTTTTTAATATTTTTATTATTTAATATTTGATTTCTTATTCAAATTAACAACTAATTATAATACAAACTTCTTAATTAGTACAACTCCACCTGCTACTGTTGCTAATACTACAAATCCTAATGTGAAGTATATTCTTACTTGTCCTGTTGTTATTGATAACA
>CAMJYG010000006.1 GCA_946409935.1 uncultured Clostridium sp.
AACAATTAGGTAGAGCAAAACAAGTTAAAGTACAAAAAGAAAATACAATAATAGTTGATGGTGCAGGAGAAAAAACAAAGATTTCTGAAAGAGTTGCACAAATAAAAGCTCAAATTACAGAAACAAAGAGTGAATATGATAAAGAAGGGTTACAAGAAAGATTGGCTAAAATAGCTGGTGGAGTTGCAGTAATAGGCGTTGGAGCTGCAACAGAAGTTGAAATGAAAGATAAAAAATTAAGAATAGAAGATGCATTATCTGCAACAAAAGCAGCTGTTGAAGAAGGTGTAGTAGCAGGTGGAGGAACAGCGTTAGTAAATGTAATACCACAAGTTGAAGAATTAGAAAAAACATTACAAGGTGGAGAAAAACTAGGAACAAATATAGTATTAAAAGCATTAGAAGAGCCAGTAAAACAAATAGCTATAAATGCAGGTTTAGAACCAGCAGTTATTGTTGACAATGTAAAAAAATCTAAACCAGGTGTTGGATTTGATGCAGCAAAAGAAGAATATGTGGATATGAAAAAAGCCGGAATAGTAGATCCAACAAAAGTTACAAGAAGTGCACTTCAAAATGCAGCATCTATAGCATCTATGGTTTTAACTACAGAAAGTTTAGTTACAGATTGTCCAGAACCAAAAGGATGTAACTGCGGAGGACATGAGTCTGGAATGCCAGCAGGAATGGATGGAATGTATTAATAATTATAATTTATAAAAATAGAAAAACAAATAAAGTTGGAATGAAAAGAAAAAGTTCACTCCAATTTTATTTGATTTGTAAAAGTAAATAAAAGATAGTTTACATCTAGTTGTTACAATATTTCTATAACTAATCACTGGCGCGAACTTCTAGATATAGTGTTACTGAACTGTAACACAAGATTATATAAATTATCTAAAAAACTTGAAAAACAAATAAAAACATTGTATAATAAAAACCGAAATTAAGATTTATGCCAATATAGCTCAGTTGGTAGAGCAACGGATTCGTAACCCGTAGGTCAGCAGTTCGATTCTGCTTGTTGGCACCAAAAATATAAATATTTTTACAATTTATTGCAAAAATGTAAATTTAATGATAAAATATAGCTGTAATAATATTATAAAAAAGGTGGAGGAAGAAAATGGAAAAAAAACAAACAAATAAAAATGCAATTATTTCAATAATTTGTTCATGTGTTGGAATTATTATTTTTTGGTGGCTAGGAATAGTAGGAATTATACTAGGAGCAAAATCATTAAAAGAAATTAAACAAAATAATGAAAAAGGAAATGTACTTGCAATTATTGCTATAGTCATAGGAGCTATTGATGTTATCTTATTTTTTGTTGGAATTGGATTAAGAGCTATGTAAAAATAGTAATATAAAAAGAATAAGTTTTATGTATTAATAAATATAAAACTTATTTTTTTTAATACAACAGCAAAGTCATGCTGACTTATATTAATTAGAAAGGAATAATGGTAAATATGGGAACTAAAAAAGAAAAAGCAAAAGAAATAATAAAAAATGTAGAAAATGAAAAAGTTAAAAAAGTAATAAATACTTTAGAGAATGAAAAAGTAAAAGAAGCAAACAAAAAAATAAACAAAGGTGTATCTGAATTTAAAGAATTTATAACAAAAGGTGATGTTGTGGATTTAGCCGTTGGTGTAATTGTTGGAGGTGCTTTTGGAAAAATAGTTACATCATTAGTAAATGATATACTAATGCCTGTTATAGGAATAGTTATAGGTGGAATTGATTTTTCAAATTTAAGTGTTAATATAGTAGATGCTAAGATAATGTATGGTTCTTTTATTCAGCAAATACTAGACTTTTTAATAATTTCATTATGTATTTTTATTTTTGTTAAAATAATAAGTAAATTTACAAGGAAGAAAGAAGCAGAGGAGGCAGCAGAAGAAGTAGTAAAAACTGAAGAAGTAATGCTTTTAGAAGAAATAAGAGATTTATTAAAAGAACAAAAGTCTGAAAAATAACTAAAATCAAAATAAATAAATAGTTGCATAATTTTGCCAATAATAGTATAATAGAAAAGATGGCATAATATTATATAATAAATTGATTAGATATGCCTAAAGAAAGGAATGAAAAAAATGAACTATTTATATATACTAAGAGAAGCATTAGTATGGATTATAACAATATTTTGGCTATACCAAATTATGATAAGCTTATGTTCATTAGTAAAAATTAAAGACAGACCATTGAAATTAGATAAAAAGCACAGATTTATGGCAATAATACCAGCACATAATGAAGAAGCAGTAATTGCAAATTTAGTAGAAAGTTTAAAAAAGCAAAATTATGATAAGGAATTGTATGATATATATGTAATTGCAGATAATTGCACAGACAATACAGCGAAGGTAGCAAAGGAAGCAGGAGCAATTGTATATGAAAGATTTGATAAAACTAAAAAAACAAAAGGATATGCGTTAAATTGGTTTTTACAACAAAAAATAGAAGAAGATGCTCCATATGATGCTCTTTTTGTATTTGATGCAGATAATATAGTACATCCAGATTTTATAAAAAATATGAATAAAAAACTATGCCAAGGAGAAGATGTAGTTCAAGGATATAGAGACATAAAAAATCCAACAGATAGTTGGATTACAGCTGGATATGCAATTTTTTACTGGACAATGCATAGATTTTATCATTTAGCTAGATATAATTTAGGATTATCACCATTATTAAATGGTACAGGATTTATGGTTAAGTTTGATGTTGTAAAACCACAAGGTTGGGATACAAAAACATTAACAGAAGATATTGAATTTTCATTACAAAGAATTATAAAAGGTAAAAGATTAGGATGGGCAACAGATGCAATTGTTTATGATGAACAACCAGTTGGCTTTAAACAAAGTTGGTCACAAAGAAGTAGATGGACAGTAGGGCATATTCAATGTATAAAGGAATATACAAAGCAACTAGCAGTAGCAGTAAAAGAACATAAAACAATGATGAACTTTGATGGTTTTTTATATATTATTGGAAGTATTCCAATGTTCATTATTACATTAATATTATTAGCAACAAATTTTCTAGTATATGCAGGAAATGGAATGACAGATTTAGAGTTAATAGAAAACATAGTAAAATATTTAGTACCAACATTTTTATTACCAATATTTACTGCGGTAATAGTTATGTTACTAGATAGAAGACCAATAAAACCTATGTTAAAAGGATTAGCATGTTATCCATTATTTATGGGGTCATGGTTGCTAATAAATTTTAAATGTTTATTTAAAAGAGAAACAACATGGGAGAAAATTAATCATGTTAGAAATATTAGAATTGATGATGTAGAAGAAGAAAATAATCCAAGTGAAATTGTAGAGAAAATATAGAGTATTGCTTTGAAATCATCTTAGGAAGGAATGAGATTTAGAATGCAAGAAAATAATAATCAAAATAATGAAGTAGAAGAACTAGATTTAAACCATTTAATGCAAATTAGAAGAGAAAAGTTAAAAGAATTACAAGCAGAGGGAAAAAATCCTTTTGAAATAACAAAATTTAACAGAACCAATACAGCAGGTGAAATTAAATCAAATTATGAACAATTTGAACAAAAGGATGTAACAATAGCAGGAAGAATAATAGCAAAAAGAATAATGGGAAAAGCATCATTTTGCACTATTCAAGACTGTGATGAAAAAATACAAAGTTATGTAAGTATAAATGATTTAGGAGAAGAAAGTTACAAAGCTTTCAAAACTTATGATATAGGCGATATAATAGGAATAACTGGATTCGTATTTAAAACAAGAACTGAAGAGATTTCTGTTCATGCTAAGGAAGTTACGCTACTTACAAAATCTTTAAGACCACTTCCAGAAAAATTCCATGGATTAAAGGATATGGATTTAAGATACAGACAAAGATATGTTGATTTAATTGTAAATCCTGAAGTAAAAGAAACATTTATTTTAAGAAGTAAGATATTAAAAGAAATAAGAAACTTTATGGATGAAAAAGGGTATATGGAAGTTGAAACACCAATGCTTACAACAGTTGCAACAGGTGATGCAGCAAGACCATTTATAACGCATCACAATACATTAGATTTACAAATGTATTTAAGAATTGCGCCAGAATTAAATTTAAAAAGATTAATTGTTGGGGGAATAGACAAAGTATTTGAAATAGGAAAGAACTTTAGAAATGAAGGAATGGATATAAAGCATAATCCAGAATTTACTTGTATGGAATTTTATTCTGCATATGAAGATTATCATGATATGATGAATATGGCAGAAAATCTAATTAGTACGGTTGCTAAAAATGTATTAGGAACAACAACAATTAATTATGAAGGAAATGAAATTGAATTAGCTCCAGGATGGAAGAAAATAACTATGATTGATAGTATTAAAGAGGTTACAGGAGTTGATTTTAATACTATAAAAACTGATGAAGAAGCACAAGTTATAGCTAAAGAAAAAGGTGTAGAATATGAAGAAATTAAAAATACAAGAGGTCATATAATAAATGAGTTTTTTGAAACATTTGTTGAAGAAACTTTAATTCAACCAACATTTATTATGGATTATCCTGTAGAGATTTCTCCATTAACAAAAAGAAAAAAAGATCAGCCAGAATTAGTTGAAAGATTTGAATTATTTATTGGTGGAAGAGAATATGGAAATGCGTATTCAGAATTAAATGACCCAATAGATCAATACGAAAGATTTTTAAAACAAGTTGAAGCAAAGGAAAAAGGTGATGAAGAAGCTGGCGGAATGGATGAAGATTTTGTAACAGCTCTTGAAATTGGGTTACCACCAACAGGAGGAATGGGAATTGGATTAGATAGATTAATAATGCTTCTAACTAATTCTTCATCAATTAGAGATGTATTATTCTTCCCTACGATGAAACCTTTGAATTAGTAAAACAGGCTATTGACAAAATTGGAAAATAATTGTATAATTTTATGGTGATTAAAAAGAAGAAAAAACAACAGATATATATATATCTAAAGCAAGGGGGGAATTAGAATGGCACAACCAAAAAGAAGATGGTCAAAAGCAAGAACACATGCAAGAAGATCAACTTGGAAAAAAGAAGCTCCAACATTTTCAAGCTGCCCACATTGCCACGAACCTGTAATGCCTCATAGAGTTTGCAAAAACTGTGGATATTACGATGGAAAAGAAGTAGTAGCTAAAAAAGAAACTGAAAATGCATAGGTAATTAAATGTATAGTGCTTACATAAAAAATGTAGGCACTTTTTTTGCGTTTTAAAAGGTTCTATATAGATTTTTTTGTATCAATTGTCATTTTTGAGAATATAATGTAGAGAAAAGGAGGAAAAAATATGTTTAGAAATTATAGAAAATGTTACTGTATGAATAATAATTATCAGAATGATTCATGTGAATTACAAAATGACATATTAGAAAATCAATGTAATAATGTAAGTTCATACGAAGATATGAGTAATGATTGTGACTGTGGATTTGATGAAGAATACAATGTATTTCCTGAAAATCCAATGCTTGCACAGAGTTATGTTCCATATCAATATATGGATAAGACGTTTAAACCATGTGTAGGATTAAAAATGGGAACAATATTTCCAGAATTAGTTAGTCCTTATATGCCAGGTCAATCAATGGAAGAAATCGAATATATAAAGAAGACAAATAAAATAGGGAAGGGGTGTAATAAATGTCTATAAAAGAAGATAGAAATTGTTCTTGCAATGATTCGTGTGAAATGGCCAATGATAATAGAGTAGATTGTGATATGAGAAGAGAAATGATTCAAGAAATAAGATGCCACGAATTTGCAATAACAGAGCTTGCATTGTATTTAGATACTCATCCAGAAGATGAAAAAGCTTTATGCTTGCACAGAAAGTATTGTAAAAAATTAAAAGATTTAAAAGACAAATATCAAAAAGTATATGGACCTCTTACAATTAATTACCCTTGTAATAAGTGGAGATGGTTGGAAGAACCATGGCCTTGGGAAAGGGGGAATTACTAATGTGGACTTATAATAAAACTTTGCAATATCCAATTAATATAAAATGTCCTGATCCAAAATTAGCAAAAGTAATAATATCTCAATATGGAGGACCAGATGGAGAGCTTGCAGCTTCTTTAAGATATTTATCTCAAAGGTTTGGAATGCCAGACCAAAAAGCAAAGGCCATATTAAATGATATTGGAACAGAAGAATGAGCTCCAAAATGTTATCATTTAATCTGTTTATTGTTGTCAAATATCAACTATTGACAACAAAATGGAGCGTATTCGATTGTTCCATTTTGTTATCAAGCATTTAAAAGCTCATTTAAAGTATTAAAAAAATTTTAACAATAAAAATTTTACCAATAAAATAAAAAAACGCCTTAAAATCGATTTTAAAAAGCCGATAAAAGATTGTGTAAAAATTATACGATCTTTTATTTTTTTGGAGGTGATGAAAAATTTGAGTGAGGAAAACAAAATAGGATATTATGCGGTTATACCATCTACTATTCTATTTAATAATGAACTAAAGCCAAATGAAAAGTTATTATATGCAGTGATAACAGTTTTATCTAATAAAGAAGGTTATTGCTATGCTTCTAATGCTTATTTAGGAAAGCTATTTAATGTTATACCACATACTATTTCTATATGGGTTTCTAACCTTAAAAATAAAGGTTTCCTATATGTAGATATAATTACTGATGAAAAAGGCGAAGTAATACAGAGAAGAATATATCCAAATGACACCCCCTATGTCATAAATAAAACAGGGGGTATGTTTCAAAAAGGACAATATAATATTATAAGTAATAATAAGATAGATAGATTTTTTAATTATATTATAAATAATAAAGAGGAATTTCCAGCAGAATTTTCAAAAGTAGATTTTAATGAAATATATAAACTACTAAAGAAATATGATATGTTATATACCAAAGATTCATTACAATATATAACTGGAGATAACTTGGAAAGAATAAAAGTTATAGATTATGCAATTGCTTTAATGGTTAGAGATAAATTACAATATCTAACACATAAAGTTAGCAGAGATAAGTTATTAAAAATATATAATGATTGTAAACTAAAAGAAGATGAATATAAAACTCAAAATAATCCAATTGAAAGTTTTATAAATTATTTCTATAAAAGTGTTACAAACGAATTAACGAGGGATAAGCAAGATCCTTCTTTTTTTATGCCTAATAAAAATGAAATAGAGGATATAGGAGGTTACGATATATGATAAATATATTTGAAAAATACAATAAATTGACCGATGAAGAAAAGGATAATTTAGAAGATTTATACATAGTTCATCAGTTGGTAAAACAACTAGAAAATTATGATGAATTAGATCTAAATGGATTAGAAATGAAAATTTTATTTAATAGAACTAAAGAATGTTTAAATATTAGTAATATTAATGTAAATGAAATTATAAAAAGACTATTTGAAATACTTGAGTGTGTTGATAAAACTATTTATGATATTGATGATATAGAAATAGAGGAATTAGTAGATTTAATATCTAATAAGAATTCTGATTTCAAAGATATAGAACCTAAAAAAGATATTATATTTGCAATTACAACTACAAAATTTTATTGTTTATTACTTAAATATGAAGGTCAATATGTATTAGTTTGTGAAAAAGATAATGGTACTCAATATCAAAGAAGATTTAGAAGTAGAGAAGATTTAGCACTTTATATTTCAAGAAAGTTTTTACAAGAGCATGGAGAACTCTTTATATAATTTAGGAATAGAAAAAATTGAGTATTATTTAAAACGATATAATTTATTAGATTATAAAATAAGTAAATTAAGTGAATATGCAGAAGAATACGATTATAAACCAACATACAGAAAGTGGTTAAAAGATAAATGTAGTAGTTTAGAAGATTATGCTGTAAAAAATGTCGAGATAGAGCAGAAAATTTATAAATTAAGAAATTGGCAAATTTTAATTACTGAAATATTAGAATATTACAAAACAAAAGATAAAATAAAGTATAAATATATTTGTTTAAAATATTTTAAACATTTAACACCTTTGAAAATTCAAGAAAGAATAAATTTAACTAAAAATGAACAGGAAGAAATAAAATTAGAAATTTTAAATTATATATTAGCTGTTGCAATTAAGAAAAATATGTTAAGGGAGGTGCAAAATTAGTCTTTGAAATGTACAAGGTAAAAAAGATATTATTAATAGTATTTATAATCATTTGTATTACAACATTAGGAATTGTTGGATATATTCTAATTAAAGATAATAAAGAAAAAAATTCAAACAAACAAGATATTGAAGAATTAATAGATGAGGCATTTGTTGAAGATAATAATACATCAGATAATCCAACAATAGATTGGGAATATCTAAAATCAGTAAATGAAGATATTATTGGTTGGATAGAGATAGAAGATACAGAAATTAATTATCCAATATTAAAGGATAATGATAACTTATTTTACTTAAAACATAATTATTTGAAAAATTATAATAGTAATGGTTCTATATTTACATTAGATAATAAGCCTTTTACTAAAGATGAAACATTGTTATATGGGCACAATATGAAAAATGGAACTATGTTTTCAATACTTGGTAATTACCTTAATGAGAATTTTTTATACACACATCAAAATATAAAAATATATACACCTGAAAGGAATTATGAAGGTGCAATATTTAGTGCTTATTCAATAGGAATAGTAATAGAAAAAAATAATATATCTAAACTTGATTATGATGAAAGAATTGAATATTACAAAAAAGCAAGTAAGATTGATGTAAATAATGTTGATATTACAGATAAAATTATAAAACTATCTACTTGTTCATATATAAATAGTAAAACAAGACCAACAGATCAGAGATATTATATTGTTGCAACACTGAATGAGATAAATTAGACAAAGGAAGCGGGTGATGTGTATTAGAATATGTTAAAGAAGATATTAAATAAAATACAAAAGCTTGAAAGTCAAAAACAAATAAAGGTTGACAAGATTTCACAGATAAAAACTGAAATTGATGATATAGATGTTAAACTAAAAAAACTCTATACATTCAAAAAGGAATACGAAAAATTAGAAACTAATTCAACAGAATTTTTAAATAGTCTAAAGTGAGGTGGTTTATGACAGAAAAAGAACAAGAGATATTAGAATTATATTTAAAAGATTTACAAAAGAAAAGAATAATAATAGCCTTAATTATAGCTTGTGTAATTATAATTGGAGGTGCATCTGCAAAAAAATATTTGACACAAAATAATGAAGAAATTGTATCAAATGAAAATATAATGCAAGAGAATGTAACAAATGAAACAAGTAATGAAACTAAAGATGAGAACAAACTTGAAAAAACAGAAGAAAATAAAGTTGAAAATAAAACAAAAGATGAAACTACAAAAGATGAAAATAAACAAGAAGAACCAAAAGAAGAAAAAAAGGAAGAAACAAATAAAAAAGAAACTTCTTCTAATAGTAAACAAACAGAAACTAAAACTGAACAAGTTTCTTCTAAACCAGCTAATAAAGATTTTTTATTTATTGATGGTTACACAATGGAAAATGTAACACAAGCAGCACAAGATTATTTGAAATCTAGTGGACATGCAGGAAAATGTACTCCTATCAAAGATAGTGAAGGTATTTATTTAGGGATGAGAGTAACTTTTGATTAAATTTTCTAAAAAAGGGCTGACAAATTTAGAAGAGCACGTTATTATTAAATAAAGAGGTGGTCTTTTATGAAGAAGAAATTAGTAATAATAAGTTTAATAGTGATATTTATAATTGCTATTAGTATATTGGGATTTTATGCTTATACAAATTATAGAGATTCGCAAATTTCTTTAATTAATGAAAATATTGAAATTGAATATGGAGAAAGTTATAACCCTATTATAGAAGAGTTAATTGATCTAGATAAATATAATTTTATAGATTTAGACAAAGTCAGTTTAAAAAATGATATGGTAATCAATGAAGAAAAAGGATATTCAGATGTTGGAGAATATACTATACATATTTATTATAAAGATATAGAATTAATACAAAATGTTATAGTAAAAGATTCAATTTCTCCAAAAATAGAAATTAATGAAAGGTTTGAAATGCCATATAATACCAATTTAGAAAATTATAATTTCAAAGATTATATAAAAGTAATTGATTTGTCAGAAACAAAAGAATATAATATTGATTTTTCCAATGTGAATAAAGAAGTAGCTGGAGAATATACAGCAACTATTGAAGTAGAGGATATTTATAATAATAAATCTCAAAAGGAATTTAAGATTATTATTCAAGAAAAGCAAGAAGAAATTATAAGTAATGAAATGCCTTCAACAAATGAAAGTAAAATAATTTCTAATCAAAATAATAGCTCAAATTATAATACTAATACACAAAATACAGGAAAAACATCAACTGCTAATAATAACAATAATAGTAAATCCAAAACAAGTACAAGTAGTCAGACAACAACAGGTCAAACTAAACCAAATAACAACCAAAGCAATACACAGACAACACAAAAAAATATAGCTTATTGGTGTGTGGATGGTGGTAGTCATCATATTGCTGGAGATGGACCTAATGAGCATGGGTATTATAAAACTTGGGATAGTGCTAATCAAGCATTTAAAGAATATACAAAAGATTGGGATTCTTGTAATTATAAAGTTGATGTATGTGCATGTGGTTTATATTATTTTTGGGCAGTAAAATAATAAATAATAAATATTAAACGAATAAAGAGCTGAAATAGGCTCTTTTTTAAATGTGAAAAAAGAAAGGAAATGATATAAATGAAAGTAAAAACAAAAAAATTAATGTCAGTAATATGCTTAATATTAATACTATTAACATCATTACCATTACAGACATTTGCTGCTTTTATAACTGATATAAATTCAAACGCAAAATTTGGAGTTGTATCAGGAAGTTTAGCAGATTATAAACATGAATTACATTATGCTAACTATGATGGTGGAACATATATGTTGTTCTGTACTCAATACGGAAAAACATCTCCAACAGGAAGAGCATATGAATATGGAAGTGAGTTTTTAGCAGAATTTAAAGCAAATAGACCACAATATGAAAAAATGGCAGAAATGATATATTTTGGATATGCCATGAAACATGGAATGGGATTGCCTAGTGGCAATGAAGCTAAAATTGCAGCTGCTTGTACTCAACAATATGTTTGGGAAACATTAGGTAACGCACCTGGTAGAGATAGTTGGAACTCTGATTATATGTCATCAGGAAAGTATTCAAACTGGCTATCTCAAACACAAACATATTATAATCAATATCATAGTAATGTTTCATTTAATGGTGGAACTGAACATATTGTAATTGGAGATACAACAACATTAACAGATTCAAAAGGTGTTTTACAATATTATAAAACATTTAGTGAAACAATAGATGGAGTAACATTTAGTCATAGTCAGGGAAGTAATCAATTAAAAATAAGTGTTGCTAGTAATGCTCCAGCTAACAATGTAAAATTCAATTCAAACAAATATGGACTTTATCAATTATTGCCAAATGGTAATGAATATAATAGTTCAACAATGTCAAACTATGTATATTTTGAATTTACATCAGGTTCAGTTCAAAATTTAATGTTTTCTAACTACATTGATCCATCTTGGTTTAATGTATCAGTTGAGGTTGAATATGGTAATGTATTAATTGTAAAAACAAATACAGTGGGAGATGTAGTTGGTGGATGTACCTTTGAATTATACAAAGATTCTGCATGTACTCAAAAGGTTGGTACAGGAACAACAAATAGTAATGGCGAATTGAAATTTGAAAGACTTGCAACAGGTACTTTTTATTGTAAAGAAGTGTCAGTTCCAAATGGATATTTACTTGATACAACAGTAAAAAAAGTTGTAGTAAAAAATAAAGAAACTGCAGAAGTAACATTTAAAAATTTGGAACCAACAGGAGAAATAAGCTTAATAAAAACTGATAAAGACACAGGTAATTCAAATAGAATTGATGGTACATCTCATCATGGAGATGCAAATTTAAAAGGAACTGAATATACTTTGTACGCAAAGGAAGATATCTACAATATTGCCAGAACAGTAAAATATTTTTCAAAGAATGAAGAAATTGCAAAATTTACATTTAATGAATATGGAGTAGCAACAGTGATTGTAACTAATAAAAATAAACCAGCAAAATTAAGTGTTGATGGTAATACTATAAAAGGATTGCCTATGGGGACATATTTTGCAAAAGAAACTCATGTAGTAGAGGGGTATATGCAAGATACACAAGAACATACATATACTTTAAACTATAAAGATATGAATACACCAGTTATAAAAACAAATGATACATTAAAAAATACAGTACAAAAGGCAAAATTTGAAGTTATAAAAATATCATCAAATAAAAACACAACAGCTGATGTAATCGGTAATGCTGAATTTACTGCAATACTAACAAAATATGTTGATTATTATGGGAGTTTTGATGAAGCATTAAAACATTTAAACGAATTTGCAGAAGATGAATATTCGGTATTTAAAACACAAGCAAATGGTCATGGAGTATCAGGATTGTTGGCTTATGGGGAATATACAGTTCATGAAACTTATACACCTAGTGATGAAATTGAAACAGTAGAACCTTTTTATATTAAAATTGATAGAAATTCAGATGGTGTAATTAAAGAATTTATAGAAAATGATTTACCATTTGAAAGTTATTTGAAAATGATAAAAATTGATAAAAATACAGGAAAGAAAGTTACTTTTTCAAATGCAACATTTAAACTATATAGATTAAATGATAACAATGAATGGGAAAAGGTAAAATGTAAAACAGGATTATTCAATACAGACCAATGGAAAACTGATAAAACAGGCTTAGCTGTTACAGAAGATAAATTACCAGCAGGAACATACAAAATCGAAGAAATTAAACTTCCAACAGGATTCTTGCAATTAGAAAACGAATTAACATTTAAAATAAATAGAAGTAATAAAACACTTGAATTTGATGAAGAATATGATGCTTATATAACAATTACAGTTGGAAATGAACAACCAACAGGCACATTAAAATTAGATAAATCAGTTGCTATAAGACAAGATGTAGATACATCTTTAGTTGATATTTCAGATTTAAGTAAAATTAAATTTAAACTAACTGCAAAAGAAAAAATTATTGATTATGCAGATGGATCTACAATTTATGAAAAAGGGCAAGAAGTAGGTAAATACAATTTAACAAAAGAAGGAAAATTAGAGATTAATAAACTTCCAATGGGTAAATATGAGTTAGAAGAAATTGAAACATTGGACGGTCTAGTATTAGACAATACAAAACACGAAATTGTATTTAAACAAGAAGATACAAAAACTAAAGTTTATACAAAAGAAGAAAAATTTGTAAATGATACAACAGTTGTAGAGTTTTCAAAAACTGATATAACTGGAGATAAAGAATTAGTTGGTGCAACATTAACAGTAACAGATAGCAAAGGAAATGTTATTGATAAATGGGTATCAGAGGAAAAAACACATAAGATAGAAGGCTTAAAAACTGGAGAAAAATATACATTAAAAGAAGAAATACAAGTAGATTCTTATGTTAAAGCAACAGATATAGAATTTACAGTAGAAAATACAAAAGAAATTCAAAAGGTAACTATGATAGATAAAGTTGTTGATATGAGTAAAGTCGATATTGGTGGAAATAAAATTGAAGGAGCAGAAATGCAAGTTCTAGATCATGAAGGCAATATAGTAGATGAATGGGTATCAGGTAAAGAAACTCATAAAATCAAAAACTTGGAAGAAGGCAAAACTTATATTTTACATGAAGAAGTGTCAGTTGGATATTTTGTTAAAGCAACAGATGTCGAATTTGAAGTTACTTATGATAAACAGACACAACATTTAGAAATGGTAGATAAAATCGTAGATGTTACAAAAACTGATATGGTAAATGGAGAAGAAGTTGAAGGTGCTGAATTAGTAGTAACAGATGAAGAAGGCAATGAAATTGATAAATGGACTTCAACTAAAGAACCACATCATGTTGTAGGCTTAGAAGAAGGCAAGACATATACCTTAACTGAAACCACTTGTCCTTATGGATACGAAGTTGCAGAGAGTATAACGTTTACAGTAACTACAGATAAGGAAACACAACTTATTGAAATGAAAGATATGCCAATATTAAAATCAGTTCAAGTAGAAAAAGTTGATAAAGATACAGGAGAACATATTAAATCTAATAAATTTACATTTGGAATCTTTGAAGATGAAGGATGTACTAAATTAATCAAAGAGGTAGGTGCAAATGAATTTGAAGGAACTGCTCTTTTTGAAGATTTAAGATATGGTACGTTCTATATTAAGGAATTGAAAGCTCCGTTAGGATATAAACTTTCTGATCAAGTTGTAAAAATTGAAATAAATGACAAAGGTGTTTTTGCTGATGGTATTTCATTAGAAGAAACAGAAGGTATATATAGTTTTGTATATTATAATTCACTATTACCAGCTATTCAAACAGGAAATGAAACAAATTATGGATTATTACTATTAGTTGCAGCAATAGCAGGTGTTGGAATTGTTGGAGGAACTATATTACTTAAACGCAAGAAAAATAATTAGAATTTGAGTGGCTTAAAAACCACTCATTTTTAATTTTAAAGGAGGAATTTTGGTACGCGCAAATATTATATATAGTAATAGAGAAATACAAGAGATATTAAGAAATAAAACAAATGAAGGTACATTATATTTGATGTATGATGATATATTTTTTGAAGAAGTAAATAGAAACGAAAATATAAGTAGAGAATTTTATTTACTTTCAAGAAAAATAATTAATCCTATAAATGTTGTAAAACATATATCTTTTAAATTAAAAGATGATTATACAAGCAAAGAAATATATGAGTTAGTAGAATTGTTAAGAAGAAAAACAACAATATTACTAACTTTATTTAATACAAAAGAAAAAGAATGTGATTTATTATTTATAAGTAATGAATACGATCACGAATTAGAGCATTATATAAATAATATTCTTGAAATCGAGGATATGTAATGAGTGGACAAATTTTGAAATTTAAGGATGCTTATTTTTATTCATATATCAAAAGTTTAATAAAAGAATATGCCATAAATCATGATGATAGAATCTTAAAAAAATATGTAGATTCTGATAGTTTGAAAATAGATGAAATTTTAAGTGAATTAGATAATGAAAAGTATTTAAGTAATAATAAATTAGAAATTGATATAGTAAAGTTTGTTGAAGATTATTTAATAAAATCTAAAAGCTATACAAATTTCAAAGATAATAAAGTATTTATTTTAGATAATTTACTTAAAAATGCTAAAGGCTATAATGAAAAAGGCGAAATAGTTGATATAAAATTAAATTTAAAGCAAAAAGAAATAGTCATAAAGCAATATAATGAAAGCTTTGATGAAGAAGTGAAACATTATATTGAAAATAATAATGATGAGTTTGAAGAGATATTTATTGCAAATAATAATATGCAATTTGAAAAGTTATTTCCTAAAACCTATGAAGAAACATTTAAAGACCAAGCGATTTCTCGTTTTAGAAATGATGGTGTAATGGAAGCTATTAGATATGGTTTAGCATTTTCAGATGAATTAAAATCTGCTATGAGTAGGAAATATGTGAATAATAATAAGTTTAAAACATTGCTTGTATTTAATAATAATAAAAACATTTTGGGATTAACAAAGGAGAATTTTATAGAAGAAACAAAAGAGCAAGAAATTGAAAAAACAAAGGAAGAAAAGACTATTGAAAAACAAAAGATAAAAGAGAAAAATCAAACATCTATCTTTATAACCTTATCAGGCAATGAAAAAGAAACCTATAAAGGAATTTATTTACCAATATCGGATGAAAATGTTATATATATTCCAAAACAATTATATAAAAAGAATAATGACAGAATTGAAATATTAGATAACAAAAGAAATGTAGCAACTATAAGTGAATACAAAATTGATAATGAAGAACATAAGAAAACTTGGATTGCAAAAATTGGAATTGATGAATTTTATCATAAGTATTATAAGCTATATGAAATTCAAAAAGAAAAAGAGGTGATGGCTTATGCAGGCAACTAATAAAAGTGATGCAACACAGGTATATGAAGGTGCTGTAAAATCATCAAGAACAGGTGCAAAAGGTACTTTGAAATATATTCTAAAACCACTTACTATATTTGGCTATCATTATTTTATAGAAGGTATAAGAGCAGTTCAAAAAGATGGACCTACAAAGGAATTGGAGAAAATTACTAATCTATCTTATGAAGAAACAATAAAAGTAATGGAAAAATGCCAAAAAGATGGTGTTAGAGTTGTTGCAACAGAAAGAACCTTATCTAAAGAAAATAGTGAGTTTGGAAAGAAAAAATCACTATATCAACAAAAGAAAATAACAAAACACGCAAGAAGAATAAAGCAAATAAGCAATTTTAAAGCAGACCATCCTAAAATTGCTAAAATTCTTCAAATGGATTCATTAATAAAAAGAAATGAAGCAAAACAAAAGGAAGAACAAATAAAACATAAAAATAAACATTATAACGTTTATTTTAATAAGTCAAAAAGGGATTATATGGCTGCAAGAATTGCAGATGTAATTGAACTTAGAACTGGTATTTCACAAAAGAATTTTGATGAAAATACACAAAAAGCAATAGAGAACTTTTATAAAGAAGGTAAAGAGCAATTAAATTCTCAACAATTAGAAGATTTTTCAAAGGAATTTAAACTACATGAACTTGGAAATGTAGATCCTGAAAAATTTAAAAAGGATTATTGCATTCATGAATTACCATTTTCAGCTTATATGAGTATTAAAGATGATTTAGAAGCACAAGATATTCAATATGGTGCAAGAGTTACAAAAGATAATAATGATAAAGAAATTGTTAATATTTATATGGCAAATTCTGATTTAGAAAGATATTGTGAATTAGGTTTTAATAATTATGGAAAAATAAGAGTTTATGGTAGTGAAAATAAAAATTTACAATGGAATATTAATTCACAAGATGAATTAGTATCATTTACAACTAAAATTGGCAAAGATGAAATAGAAACATATTCTAAATTAAGTGGTAAAAACTATGTTATGAAAAGGCAGGATAATGAATGCTTATGGACAGTTTTGAAAAAAGATTTAGAAGAATTGGTTGAGACGGAAAAAAAAAGAGATGTAGTAGTTGAGGAATTAGAAAAATATCACATACTAGAAAATAATATTGAACTTGATGATAATACTAAAGAGATAGAAGTTGATTTAGATTTAGAAAAAGAGGTAGGTGATGAATAAAATTGCTTGTAAAGAAGCAGAAAAAGAATTCGTTTATCATTTTAGCAATTGTATTTATTATAATATTTTACTATATGTTAAGAGTAACAACATTGGTAGAATTAAATAATGGTAATTGGAGTTTTGAGATATTTTCCACTTGCCTAAATGAGTTATATAAAATAGCCACACCAATATCATTTACAACAAACAACGTTGGAATGTCATTAGGTGTGGCTTTTTTTGTTTTAATGCTATATGAAACATATAAGATGCAAAACAAAAAAAATATTCAAGAAAATACATATCGGTTCTGCAGAATGGAAAAGTCCAAAAGAGATAAAAAACAAGAGAGATAGAGATTTTGAAAATAATATGATTCTAACTCAAACAGAACTTGTTTCTAAAAATATGAAAAAAAGTGGGATGAATAGGCATGTCATTTTACTTGGACGTCCTGGAACTCGGTAAATCAAGATATTATTTTAAACCTAATATTTTAAGTGCAAATGGTTCAATAATTGTTACAGATCCAAAGCGGTGAGCTTCTTCGTGATTGTGGTAATTCACTAAAGAAAAAAGGTTATACAATTAAAGTGTTAAATTTAGACGAGAAAAGTCATTCAAATCATTATAACCCTATTGTATATGTTAAAAAGCAAGAAACATTTTACGATATTTTAGAGTATGAGGATAATCATCAAATACAAGAAGATGATGTAATGACTTTAATAAATACATTAATTGCTAACACAAAGGTTGAAGGAATAGATAGTACAACAGGAGATCCATTTTGGATTAAGGCAGAAATGATTTATCTTCAAGCTTTATTTTATTATGTAATAAGACATTATGATAAACAGCACCAAAATTTTACTACTATTTTAAAGTTAATAAGGTTAAGTAGTCCAAATAATAATGGTGTATCAGAATTAGATAGCTTATTTCTTGAATGGGAAGCAATAGAACCAGATGCAATTGGCGTAAAACAATATAAACATTTTAAAGTTGCTGCTGGAACACCTAAAATGATGAGTACAATTATAATGACAGCAACTGCTAGACTTGCAGTATTTAATATTAAGGAAATACACGAATTAACAGATGATGATGACATGGAACTTGAAAGAATAGGCATGCCATTAGATGATGAAGATCCTATCTTAAAAGAAATAAATGTAAGTTCAGATAAAAAGGTTGGTAATGGGAAAATTGCAATATTTGTTATTACAAAACCAAGTGATCGGAACTTTTTCATTTTTAGCAAGTATATTCTATTCGCAAGTGTTTGCAATGATTGATGAAAATGCAAAAAAATGTGGTGGAAGCCTGCCAACACCATTAGAGATTTATATGGATGAATGGGCACAACTACGGAGAAATACCTAGATTTGTTGAAGAACTTGCATATTTAAGAGGTTTAAATGTTGGTATAACAATAGGACTTCAATCACTTTCTCAATTAAAGAAAAAATATAAAGATAGTTGGGAATCAGTTTTAGATTGTGTAGATTCAATATTGTTTTTAGGAAGTTCAGCAAAAGAAAGCTTAGAGTACATGGTTTCACTTCTTCGGCAAGAAAACTTGGTATAAAAAATCTACTGGTAGAACTTTCTCGAAACAGGGCTCATCTAGTACAAATTGGGATGTAGTTGGTAGAGAACTTGCTACACTAGATGAATTGTCCGTTATGCCTGGTGGATATTGTGTTTTATTTATAGCAAGAGTAGGAGCTTTTTATTCAAAACTATTTGATTTAAAAAGTCATCCAAATTATTTAGAACTTTATGAACCTTGGTTAAAAAATACTCAAAATTTATATAACCATAAAAAAGAGTTGGAATATCAAGTAAATTCTAATTACAAATTATTATGTGATTTAGGTCTTGAATTTGCAAGACCGGTTGAAAAATTAAAAATTGAAAATGTTAATGATAACGAATTAAAGAAATTATATAAAACTGAAATTATAGAGTATGAAGATTTAAAAATTAATAATTAAATGGGAGGATTTATGAATTTAGTAAAAAAGTTTAAACAGAATAAAAAGATAAGTAAATTGAAAGAAAAAATAACAGTATTAACTGGAGCAATAGGAAGTAGTATGGTACTTCTAACATCAAGAGTATATGCAGATTCAAATACGGGATCTATCGATTCATTTATAAACTTCGCTTGTGATTGGCTAACAAAAATAGGTGGAGTAATTGCTTTAGTTGGTGGTGTAATGTTTGCATTAGGCTGGCAAAGAGAGGATGCAGAAGGAAAGTCAAGAGGTTTAATGACTTTAATGGCAGGATTTATGCTAGTAGCAATTGCACAGTCTAAAAACTTATTTGGACTATAAAAGGGGGAATCTAATAATTGGATGGAATAATTAAACTTCTATATAGTTTCAAATTTTCAGTATTTGGGGTTGAAATAGATAGTGGAAATCTAATAGGTTCAATACAAAAATTAACTAATTTTTCTAGTGTAAAAACCATTAATATTTGGAGCATTGGAAAAACAGTAAATGATGTTATAGTTCCAGTAGCTTTAAGTTTGCTTATACTTTTCTTTATGATTAACTTAATAAAAAAGGCTATGGAAGTTGATAGAATAAGCTGGGAAAGAATAGCAATGTCTTTTGTATCTTTTCTATTATTAAAGTATTTTATACAAAATGGATATACTTTTTTATCTACCATAATGAATATTGTAAATGATATTTTTGTTGGTGTAACAAATGCAGTAAGTAATGGCAATTCAAATATTAATATTGCTGATACATTAATAAATGCTGTTCCAGATGGTTGGATAGATAGTATTATGACATATCGGTTTGTATTTAATATTATTCATTCCATTTATGACTACAATAGTTCAAATTATGACACAAATATTTTTAAGGGTTGTAAAACTAATATTATGTTTTGCATTTGCCCCAATTCCTATTGCTCTTGCTGCTGATGATGAAGGTAGAAGTAAAGCAATACAATACTTTTTATTTGCAGCAAGTGTTGGATTGGAGGCAGTTATAATTTATATTGCAACAAATATATATGCGATTGGTCTGTCAGGATTAAGCAGTACAGTAGGTTCTACAAGTGCAATATCAACAATAGTTGCAATGCTATTTTTAAATGGAATGTATTTAGCAGTGATACAATATGGTAGCCAATTTGCAGAAAGATTAACAGGAGGTCATTAATGGATAATATAGAAATAACAGTTTTTGATGAAATTAAGGATTATAAAGAAAAAATCTATTTCTTTAATTTTAGACAATGGGCATTTGCTATTTTAATAGCTGGGTTAGTTATTCCTACTTATTTGATTTTAAAAGATAAAATTGGGGAAGAGATTACAAGTTACATTGTAATTGCAATTGCTGGTGTATTTGGATTTATTGGATTTGTAAAAATACACGAATTACCAGCAGAAAAAATACTTCCATATTGGTTTAGACATTACTTTTTGTTTGCAAAACCAATTCATTATATGAGTGATGAAGAATATAAGCAATTACACGAAAAGAAGAAAGGTAAAAAAGTAAAGAAAAATCAAACATTAAGTAAAAGTGAAATTAAAGAATTAAAGAAAAAACAAAAGCAAGAAAAATTACTTATGAAAGCTAAAAAGAAATATGGAATAACTGAAAATACTGAAATTATAAGAAGTGAAGAAACCAAAGATGAAAAAGGACAAACAGAAGAGAATAATGAGTTAGCCCAAAAACTTTCAAAATTAACAAAAGAAGAACAAGAAGTATTATTAAAATTATTGGGGAGATGATAATTATTCAAGAATTAACTGAATGGGAATATAGATTTTTAAAATATTATTTAAAAAAATTTAATGCTAAGTGGATGCGAGTTTTTAATAACAAGCATCCACTTTTAGCTACTAGAGTTGATTTATATACGATTTATAAAAGAAAGTTAAAACATCAACCTTTAACAGAAAGTTTAACATATTCAAATATGTTTGAAAAATTAGAAGAAGGCAAATGGTACTTTATACCAGACCTTTTACAAATTAATAAGGAGGATTGATAAATTGCCTAAAAAAACGAAGGTAAAAGCTAATAAAAATAAGGTAAAAAAAGAAAGTTTATTAGATAAGATACGAAAATTATTTTCAAAGATTAAGGTAGCAAAGCCTAAAACTACACCACAAATAATGAGAATGTTTTTTAATGATTTTAATGAACAAAATTCAATTATGCAATTAGATGAAAATCATTATTCAATTTGTTTTGAATATCAAGACATTTCATTTGCAAAAGCTAATTATGATGAACAAGAGAATATTTTTTTAAAATGGGTAGAGTACTTGCATTCATTTAATTACAATGATCATATACAAGTTGTTTGTGCTGGTAGGCCAATTAAAACAGATGATTATAAAAAAGATTATATTTATAATGAAAATAATTTTGAAGGTAATGAAAAGAGAATTGCAAATGAATTTAATACACTAATTGAAACAACATTAGGAAATAAAGAAGAAATATTAAAAGAAACACGATTAATAGTAATTACCACAAAAGCAGAAAGTTTAAAAGAAGCACAAGATATTTTTATGCAATACCAGTTGCGAACAGAAGAAAAGTTTAAAGAATTAAAATCTAAAATAAGAAGGGTAAGTATAGATGAAAGACTAAAAACATTATATAACTTATTTCATACTGAATTACTAGAAGATGATTCTAGTAATAAAATTGTAGAACTTGCTAAAAATAACAGTTTAAGTGTATATGATGTATTAGCACCAAAAGATGATGTTATCTTGAAGGAAAAGAACTATATAAATATTGGAAATAAAAAGTATGTAAGAGTTTTATATGTTGCTAGACTTCCAAAATCTATAACACCTAGATTTTATAATAGAATAACAACAATTGAAAATTGCAATATAATAACCACTTTGAATATAACACCAACAGACCCTGCAAAAGTTATAAAAATGGTAAATAAAAAGATAAGTGGTATGAAAACTGAAAGACTTGAGAAAATTAAGAAAGCTAATAAAAATAATTATAGTTATGAGGCTGTAAAAGATGAAAGGTTAGAAGATGCAATACGAGATGCACAAAATTTAAGAGACGCATTACAAAAGAAGAAACAAAAATTATTTACTAATAATGTACTTATTTGTATTCAAGCAAATAGTCTTGAAGAGTTGGATAAAACAACTAAAATGATAAAAAGTATAGGTAATGAACACTTAATTACTATATACAATTTAGATTGGCAACAATTAGAAGGAATACAAAATTGTTTGCCTTTTGGTTGGAATAGTTTACAGATTCAAAGGTCATTAACTTCTGAATCTACTGCAACAAATGTACCATTTAATACAAAAGATTTAATGCATCCAAATTCAATATATCATGGAATAAATCTTGTATCAAAGAATCCAGTATTTTGTGATAGAAAGAAATTACTTAATGGAAATGGTTGTGTTCTTGCAACATCAGGAGCAGGAAAATCTTTCTCAATAAAGGTAATAATAGAGCAGGTTTTACTTCGCTATCCACAAGATGAAGTAATTGTAATTGATCCACAACGGAGAATATGCACCATTAATAAATGCTTTTAATGGGCAAACATTAAATATAAGTACATCAACAAATACCTATATAAATCCGTTTGATAGTTCTTTACAATATGAAAAAGATAATGATGAAGCTTTAAATAATAAAATAGAGTTTTCACTTGCATTTATAGAATCAATAGTTTCTAGTAATGGATTAACTGGAGAACAGAAAACATTAGTCGATCGTTGTACTAAAAATATTTATGAAGAATATCTGTTACACAATTACGATGAAAAGTATGAACCAGACTTTATAAATTTTTATGAAGAATTATTAAAACAACCAGAAGAAGAAGCTAAAAATTTAGCATTAGTAATAGAAAGATATGTTTTAGGTGGAATGGATATTTTCGCTAAGAAAACAAATATAGAAATTAAAAATAGATTTATATCATTTGATATTTCAGATTTACCTCGTAGCATACAGACTACGGGGTATTTAGTTGTTTTAGAGCATATTATGAATAGATTAAAACGAAATAAAAATTTAGGTAAACATACATGGATTTTCATAGATGAGTTCCATATATTACTTGCAAATCAGTATTCTGCTGATTATATTGCAAAGATATATAAAACAGGTAGGAAAGAAAATGCTATTCCTACAATAATTACACAAAATATTGCAGATGTAATTAAAAATGAACAAGGTTGTAAAATACTATCTAATTCAGAGTTTGCAATGATACTAAAACAAAAACCATTAGACTTACCGGCTATATGTAAAATATTTGATATTAGTGATGAAGAAGCAAAATATGTTATAGATTCTCCAGCTGGACAGGGCATTATTGTTTATGGAGAAGATAAAGTTGCTTTTAGAAATCAAGTTTCTAAAGAATTTTACATATATCAAATCAATCAAACTTCTAATATGCAATTAAATAGGAGTTAAAGAGTATGGCAAATGAAAATGGAAAAGATGTAGCAAACTCATTAAGTAGTTATTCAAATGCTGTAAATAAAGGCACAAATGCTGTTTTAGATAGTGCAAATCAAATTAATAAATGGTATGCAGAACAAGTAAATAAAATTACAGAAACAGAAGAACAAGACACTAGACTTGAAACAAATGTTGATAATAGTGTTTCAGAAGATACAGAAGAAAAAATAAATAAAATACAAACTAAAGTTGATGATTATACTGAAATTCAAACCAACAATAAAAATAAATTAATTTCTAATCAAAATACAGGAAGATTAAAAACAGTAAATAATGATGAAACATTAGAAGAAGTAGTAGAAAACGAAAATGAAGTTAAAGAAATAAGTTCTAAAAAAGGAAAAATCAATACTAAAATTGGTACAGCAATAAAAGGTGTTAAATTCATTAATAATACTGCAAATAGATTTGTTAAAACAGGTAAAACACTAAATACTGCAACTAATGAAGGTGGATTAAAAAGTTTTGAAAAAAGTTCTAGCAGAATAATGACAAAACCAGCAAGGAAAGTAGCAGATAAAGTTACAGCAAAAGCAACAAATTTTGTCAGAAAAACAAGTGTTAAGGCAACAAAGAAGGTAGTTAAAGAAACAACAAACATTGTTGTAAAAGCTACAAAAGTAGCAATTAAAATTGTTGCAGAGGCAGTAAAATTGTTAATGTCAATGTTACCTTCAATTGCTCCAATTGTAATAATTATTGTTATTATTGGTGCAATAGGTAGTTTCTTTAATTTTAAAACCACTCACGAAGCAGATAGTGTAAATTTTGATGAAATATCTTCAATGATAATAGAGATTGAAGATGAGAAATTACAAGCAATATACAATGAGTTTTTAAAGAATATGGGAAAACCTTATTTAATGGATCATAGTAATTTATCTCACGATACCTGTATGGAATATTATGATTGCTCTAGTTGGACAATACATTGTTTAGCACATGCAGGAATAAAAGTAATTCCTAACACTCGGTGCAGCTGGTTTATATAGTGATTATTGTAATCCAGTAGAAGTAAATGATAGAAAAGCAGGTGATTTAATTTTCTTAAAAGATACATATGATACAGGAACACCTGGAGGAATATCACATGTTGGTATTTATATGGGAGAATTAACTATAAATGGTGATACTGGAGAATGGATAATTGATACTGGAGGAAATCCAGAGGGCGTTAAGATTAGAAAATATAATAATGGTTGGTGGAATGGAGAACATTTCTATGGCTTTGGTAGATTAAAGGAATAGGAGGTATTATATATGGCTGAAAGTTATATTAAATTAAGGGCTACATGGAATGATATTGAACGTGATGCAAATGAAGGACTTTCGGAGTATTATTTTATAAAATATTGTAAGGCTGTAAATCCCAATATAAAAGAAGATGAGTTGGGATTGTACGAAGTAATGATAAGACATAATGAAATCGGAAATAGAACAATTGAAAGAAGCAGTCCATATACAATTTCAAGTTTGGAAAAAACATTGTCGAAATTTGTAAAGGAATACGAAAAAGAACAGGAATTAATAAAAGAAGATGAAGAATATCCAGATATTTAAAATAACAGGAGGTGTTTTGTAAGTGAAAATTAAAATGGTAAAAATGGGAATGGATATTGATGAAACAAGAAATCATAGAATAAGAGGGATTGTACCAACAGAAGATGGAAAATATTTATTTGTTGAAATAATGGAAGGTAGAAGGCCAGATAAAAAATATACTTCATATACACAAAAAGAATATGAAAAAGAATATCCAAATCCAGAATATATTTATTTTGATAGTTGTTTTAGAGTTGATATACCAGAAGATTATTTTAAAAATTATACACAAGAATATTCTGATTATGATAGAAAACCACTATTTGAATATGCACACACAAAAGAAAATATAGTTAAGGTGCTTCAAAAATTTAATAAAGACATTGAAGATATTGAATTAACTGATGATTATTACATTGATAAATATTGTGAAGAAAAAGGATTTTTTAGTTTATATGATAATAGACTAAAACACGATTATAAACCAGTAGAAGTATTATGGACAGATATGGATATAAGAGGTGAATCAAAAGTTAAGGTGTTATATACTTGTTATTCTGCAAATGGTATAAAATATCAAGAGGAACAAGTAAGAGAAAGAGATACACAGTATTTTATTAATGAATATGGTAAAGAAACAATGGAAAATTTAATGACAAAATATATTGATGACAAAAGCAAAATTATAAAAAACGTTGACACAATTAATCTTTTAAAAGAAGATAAAAATAAACTTTTTGATTTTTATACTGAAAAAGAAATTGATATAGAAGATTCGATTGATATGGATTATTAATGAAAAAGTTAATATTTTTTATAGTTAAAATTATATTTATAACAAATGCTTTATTAATAGCAATATGTTTTGAAAGAATGATTGTTAGAATGAGTATATTATTTTTAATGTACTCATTCATTATTTTTTTAATACTAAAGAAATGGAGGGATTAATTGGTAGTAGATATTTATAATACAGATAAAAAATATAATATTATATATGCTGATCCACCATGGAGATATACAGGTTGGAGAAGTGGATCTAGAAGTGTTGAAAGACATTATCCTACAATGAAAGTAGATGAAATAGTAAAAATGAAGGATACAATTAAATCTATTGCAGATGAAAATTGTGTCCTATTTTTATGGGTAACATTCCCATGCTTAATAGAAGGATTACAAGTAATGAAAGAATGGGGATTCAAATATAAAACTTGTGGCTTTACATGGGTTAAAAGAAATAAAGTAGCTGATACATGGTTCTTTGGATTAGGAGCATGGACTAGAGCGAATGCAGAACTTTGTTTAATAGGAACAAGGGGAAGAATACCTAGAGTTTCAAATAAAGTTTCACAAGTTGTTGATACTCATATTGAAGAACATAGTAAAAAACCAGCAATTGTAAGAGATAGAATAGTTGAATTAGTTGGACCATTACCAAGAATTGAATTGTTTGCAAGACAAACAGTAGATGGTTGGGATTGCTGGGGAAATGAAGTGTAAAAGGAGGTAAAAATTTGGCTAAAGTATTTAGTGTATTTGCACAAAATTTAGGTGCATATAGTGAAGGAAATATTGTGGGAGATTGGATTGATTTACCACAAAAGAAAGAAGTAATAGATAGATTCTTGAAAGAAAAAGTAAAAATCTATAATGATAATCAAGAATATGAAATAGCTGAAACAGATAATTTTCCATTTGAATATAAAATTATTCAATATGCAGATTTACACGAAATTAATAAGCTAGCAGTAATATATAGTTTATTAGATGAAGTACAAATTGAGGCAGCAAAAGGTTATTGTGAATATAACGGAAAATTGGATATGGATATCCAAGAATTATTAAATGTATGCATGCAGTCAGGATTAATAGATTATTATCAATATAGTTTTGAAGGCAGTGAATATTGCTCTATGTTTTCAAAAGAGAAAAAATACGGATATACTCTTGCAGAAGAAAACGGAATACATAAATTGCTAATAGATAATGATATTGAATATTGTTTTGATTTTGAAAAATACGGAAGAGACCAAAGTATAAATAACGGAATTACTTTACTTGAAAATGGTTATTTAGATTTAGGTGATACTTTAAATTTACAAGCATTTTCTAAAGAAGAAATACAAGAAAAAGTTGATGAGTATTTTATACAAGAAGAATGTGAAATTAAAGCAAAACCGATTTTAAATAAAATGGATAAATTAAGAAATGAGTTTAGAAAAATAACTTTAAACGATCAGAAACTTGCTGAATATTTTAAAGAAGATAAAAGATATACAAACATAAGAGTAGCAGGTGTTATATTAGCTGGTATGGCTGTTAGAAATCTACAAAGAGAAAATGGAAATTTAGAAGGAGAATTAGAACATTCTCCTTTTTCTAAAGAGCAGGAAAAAATGATAGATGATTATACAGAATTAGAAAAAATGGTTGAATATATTGAACAGGAAGTTGAAAGTGAATATGAAAAGGAGGAGATAACAAATGACATTTGATGAGTTTCTAGTAAGTAAAGAAACGATTGGAGAATTTGATAGAGATTTTGTTACGAAAGTAAAATATAACGACAATATAGATTATATTTTCAAAACTAATTATGGTGGCTTGAATTTCAATAGTGAATTAAAATGTGTGGGATTATTTGATAAAAAGAATAATAAATTATATGGTTCAAGTTATGACTTCAATGGAATGTTCAATAAAGAAATGTATAGCAATTTTTATATTGGTAGTATAGAAAGTATAAAAAATAATTTATACAAAAATGCAGATAAGTTATTAAATAATTATATAAATGACAATTCAAAAAATTTAAGAATTATCGCAAAAGATTTATTTGATAAATATATTTCTTATGAAGGAAATTATAATAGTATAAAGGAACAAGCTATAAAAAATTACATATATAACTTTGATACAAAAGAATTAAATTTTCACGTAAATACTTCTAAATATGAAAGAAATAATGATTTAAACAAATTAACAATGGAAGAGTTAGAATTTCCAGAAAAAACAGAATATAGAGTATTTGAAGAATACATTAACAATGAAGAGAATACAGAGCATTTATATACAAGAGAAGGAAACAATATCGAATTAACAGTAAGAGCAAGAATAGGTGTAAGGTTATTAGAAGATGATTTAGAAAAGAAATTATTATCAGAACTAAATAATGATCCTACAAATAAATATAAAATGAAGCATGACGTTATTGAATCCATAAAAGATATTGATGCTCAAATGCTAACAATAAATTTAGTTCATAATGGAAAGGAAATAACTTTTAAATACCCAAAAGACCATTTATATAATTTTAATTTTAGTGATTATCGTATTCCAGAAGTAAGTAAAAGAAACGAAATAAAAGAAATGTATAAAGATGAAAGAAGTTTTGATGATTTCTATTTAGAAGATATAAAATCAATTGGTTTTAGAAAAGAAATTTTATATGAAAATACAAAAGAGTTAGAAGTAAATAATAAAAAAGAAGAAGTAGATATTGTAGATGATATGTTTGATTAAATACCATTTATAATATCTTTTTTTTTGAAGGAGGATTATGGATAGAATTGAAATTATGAAAAATAATAAAAGAATTAATTTATATGGAAATAAAGCTGTAATTGAAAAAGAAAAATCAATTATAGAAAATTTAGAATTAACAGGATTTGAAGATGAAGATAGATTAATCATACAGAAATGTATTGATGAAAACAAACTAAAATCTGATATTCTATATGATGGAAATACAGTATATCCATTTGAAAAAATCGTTAAAGAATATAGAAAGTTACAAAGAGATTATTCATTAGAAAAATTATCAAATGATATGTACCATTTCTTTATGAATGCTTGTGGAGATATTGCTCATTATGATAAATCAGGTTATAGATATTACTATAATGATTCTATTGTAGAATTAGAAAATAGATTCTTAAAAAATTCTTTTATTACATCAAGATTTACCGATGTTGATAGAATATTTAAAGAGCTAAAATTGGGCAATTATTTTATTGAAAGAGAGCAAATAGATTTAGATAAAATCACTTTAAATAAGCTAAAAACAATTATTAAAGAATGTGGTTGGAATGTTATAAATAAAAGTGGAATTTGGAAAATAGAACGTACTACAATGTACGGAAAAGATTTTAGTTTTGAAGTAGAAACAAATGACAAAAATGTTTCAAATGTTGTTAAAGAAATAGAGCATTATTATAATTCATTTAATAAAGATGAATACGTAGAGAATATGGTTGCTATTAGAAGTTCATTGGGATTAACAATTAGTGAGATAGTTTCTTCATCAGAAAACATAAGAAGAATGCTAAATGATTTATCTTTTAAGGTACTTTATAAGAGTAGATTGGCAGTAGAAGATAGTAAAAATACTATTGAAAAAGTTACAGAATTATCAAATAAAATTGTTCAAAATAATTTAGAAAATGAAAATGATTTTGACTATGATTATGCTTAAAAAATTCAAAAGTGGAGCTAAAAATTGCTCCACTTTTTCTAAAAAAATTGAACAAAAAATATTCTCCCAGCGGGCAAAAAGGGTTTTAGGGGATTTCGCCCTAAACAGCAAAATGGTGTAAAAACACCAAGCTGGCGAATATTGGGCATTAAAAAATGCTCTCACTATTCGGGGCAAAAATAAATTTGCCCATAAAAAATTATATGCTACACTTCGTTAGCATAAATTTTGTCTAAAAAGATTTGGAGATATATGGAATAAAAATTAGAAAAGTGATATAATGCGAATATGGAACAGAAATTAAACAAATTGTATTTGGATTGTATAGATGAATTAAATAAAATTGGAATTGATATTTTAGATGAAAAGCAATATGGTAAAATTACAATATCAATTGCAAAAAGAAATAATAAAAGATATGGATGCTGTAAACAAGAAGAACCAGATAAAAATTATAAAGTGATTTCTAAAATAAGAAGAAAATATGTAAGATATGAAAAATTTAAAAAGCATAATATTGAAATTAGTAAATGGGTATTGGAACTTGATGATAATATAATAAAAAATACTATAATGCACGAATTAATACATTGTATTCCATATTGCAATAATCATGGAGCAGAATTTAAGAAATATGCTAACATCATTAATAGTAATTATGGTTATGATGTATCACGTGTTGGAAACAAGAAAAAAGATTTTGAGCAAAGCAATGTTGAATATAAAGAAACTATAAAATACAATTATAAAATTATATGTAAAGATTGTAAACAAGAATTTTATAGACAAAGGCTTAATAAAAATTTTACAAGAAGATATAGATGTGCAAAATGTGGTGGAAGATTTGAAGTAATAGGAGTTAGTGATGAAAATATTTGTAAATAATGTTAATTTATACTATGAAACATTTGGAGATGGACAACCTATAATATTACTACATGGAAATAGTGAAACACACGAAATATTTGATAAGCTAATTGATAAATTAAAGACTCAATATAAAGTATATGCAATAGATAGTAGATGTCATGGTAAAAGTGAAGATCTAATGGAAATATCATATAACACAATGAGAGATGATATTATAGATTTTATAAAAAAATTGAATATCGAGAAACCAATTTTATATGGCTTTAGTGATGGTGGTATTGTTGGAATTCTTGTTGCAATAAAAGAACCGGATTTATTATCTAAACTTATTGTGAGTGGTGCAAATGTAACACCTGATGGAATAAAAAAGAAAGATTATACATTTACAAAGATTGTATATTTATTTACACGAAACAAATTATTTAAAATGATGTTAAAAGAACCTAATGTTAAGAAAGAAGAATTAAATGCAATAAATATACCTACAATAATTTTAGCTGGAGAAAAAGATTGTATAAAAGAAGATCATACAAAATTTATAGCTGATAATATTCCTAATAGTACATTAGAGATTATCAGCAATGAAACACATGGAAGTTATATTGTACATAGTGAAAAATTATATGAAATAATAAAAAAATATATATAAGGAGTCGAAAATGGAATATAGATTTAAACCAACGGGGGTATGTTCATCAGAAATGATATTTGAAATTGACGAAAATGATGTAATAAAAGATTTAAAAGTAATTGGTGGTTGCAATGGAAATTTAAAAGGTATTTCTGCATTGATTAAAGAAATGAAAATAAATGATGTGATAGAAAAGTTAAATGGTATAAAATGTGGGTATAAAGATACATCATGTCCAGACCAAATTTCAAAATCATTAATTGAGTTTAAAACAAAATAGTATTTAATATCTTACGAGGAGGATATATATATGAAGAAAAGAAATATGATTTATAAAAATATAGAATCTTTACAGCCAATTGTAAATGTTGTAAATGAAGCAGCAAGTGCATTAAATGATAAAACTAGAACTATAAAGGAAAGTGCTATACCAGAGGTGTTAACGGGAGCACTAGGTGCAGGAATTGGTGGAGTGATTTCTTTTACAGCTTTATATGGATTAGGTACAGTTGGGCTTTCAGCAGCAGGAATTACATCTGGATTAGCGACTGCTGGAGGAATTATAGGCGGTGGTATGGTATCAGGAATATTTGTATTAGCTGCACCTATAGCAGGTCTAGCAGCTACTGGAGTTGGTATAGCAACTCATCTAAAAAATAAGCAACTAAAACAAGAAAAAGAGAGATTATACCAAGAAGCATTAAGAAAACATCAAGCTATAATTCAATCTTTAAAAGAAGAAACTGATTCAAATCAAGAACGATTAGATTATCTTCAAAGCTTAAATATAATGTTAAGCAAGGCTATAGAAGATTTAAGAAAGGATTTGAATATTCATGAAGAAAAAGCAGTCTAATACCGATAATGAGAAAGATATTAATAAAGTATTAAAATATCAAGAAAAAGAATTAGATAATATAAAAAAAATCGATAAAGTTAAATTAGAAGAAACAATATCTAATAGTGAACAGATATTAAATGAGCTTGGCTATTCAGTCCCTAATAATCATCTTAAAGTTTTAGATAAGAAGAAAGATATCATAGTACCTACATGGAATGAAATGTGTAATATAGCTTCAAAAGAGGTTAAGGAAGAAATCTCTATACAAGATTTTTTTACTTTCGAAGAACTATCTTCAAATAGTATGGCAATTAATAGATTAAATACGGAATTTAATACACTTTATAAATTAGATAATATTGAAATTGCTATTAGTGTATTTGCAGGATTATTATCTTCTGTTGTAGATATTCTTATGATAGGAATTCCCCACAGAACAAAACATGGATTAGAGACAGGAAAATTATCAAATTATGTTCGAGATTGGTTTGAGAAGAAATTTCCAGAAGCTGATATGGAAGAATTAGCTAATTCAAAAATAAGTAAAGTACCTTTTGATGCTCAAGACAATAGAAATACCAATATAAATGTAGAAGGTCTATCTGCATATTATCATAGATTATTGACACTTGGACATGATCCATTTTTAGGCTTATTATTTGGAGTAGCAGATATTTTAAATGGAACAATGACATCAATTGATAAAAATGGGAAAATTGCTCATCAAGCTATAAAAGCATATAGCGACAGAAAAGAAGACGATATTTTTAAAGCTATAGCAAAGCAAATTATACATTTCAAATCGGACATTACAACATCTATGGGGTTACCTGCACCTTTAATGACTATTTTTAATTTATTTCAGTTTGGTAAAATTGGTGACGAAGAACAAACCATATCTCAAATTGTTCAGGGGATGTATTATGAAGGATATGATTTTATACATTTTTGCTCAACTTCAATTCCAACAATGCTAAATGAGGTAATAGTAAGAATATGTTATTCATTAAAAAAATTACATGAAGGTAATGATTTGAAAACCTCAATTCCATTTTCTTTAGATAGAACCAAAAATCCAAAATTAGAAACTATGCTATTCATAAGTCACTCAATAGCTTGTTCTGTTAATGCTGGAAAGATATATTTCAAGAAAAACCCTTTAGCGATTAATTATTCTGAATGGTTAACCTTTTCTAAATATGCATATATGCAATTAAAATGGACATTAATACAAAAACCAAAATTAAGAGATGCTTATATAAATAATATGTTATTTGATAATTTAGATGAAATATACAAAGAAATCGATAAAACATATAGCGATTATTCAGAAAAATACAATATTATTTTTGAATAATAAATAAAAATGGAGGAGATAGCATGTTAGATAATGCAGTTGTTAGAAATTATTTAATAATTATTAATATAATAGGATTTTTTCTATATTTAATAAATAAATCATTATATAAACATACTATTGATGGACAAGTTGATATTTTACTAACTATTACATCTTTGATTGGTGGTTCAGGAGGAATTTTACTAGCAATACTTTTATTTGATAGGAAATCTGAAAAAGAAAATATGATGTCAAGGGTATTTATAGCTTGTATATTTGTTATACAATGTATTTTGCTATTAATTATCAAAGATAATATATTTGAAAAATTATCATTGAACTTTAGCAGTTTTATAGAAAAGAATAAAATATTATTAATATATTTAATAGTTATTAATATAATAACATTTATTTCATTTGCAATAGATAAACATGCAGCAAATAATAATAAATGGCGAATAAAAAATGTTACATTGTTAGGTTTATCCTTTATTGGAGGAAGTATAGGTGGACTAATAGCAATGCATACTTTTAAGCATAAAACGCAGAAGGATTATTACACAGTTGGATTATGGCTAATGATTATAATGCAAATTTTAGTGCTAGTATATTATTTTAATAAATAAGGTGATGTCAAATGGGAATCTTTAAAAAAATAGGTAAAGGTTTATTATACACTGGAGCAATTGCTGGTGTTTCAGCTTTGATAATAAAGAATAGAATTAATGAAAAACAAGATGCTGATGAAGAATATGAAGAATATGAAAAATGGCAACAAGAAATAGAAGAAAATTTAATTGAAACTAAAAAAAGAAAAAGTATAATTTGTGAATTTGATGACATTCTTGATGAAGAAACTTTTAATAATATCATATATAGTTGTGCTAGACGAATTAAACGAATTGATAGAATTGATATAAATAATGGAACTATCAGTGTTACAGTTATTTCCCAAAGCGGAATTTCAGACTGGGATTTTGAATTAGACTTTAATGATTATGGCAAAATTACTGGTAGTTACTGGATTAGCTCTGATAATTACGATTCCAAAATTCCCGAAAAGTTAGGAGATTTAATACAAAGATCAATAGCAGAATTGTATAATGAAAATACATAAATCAAAACACCACAATCAGTCTTGTTATTAAAATATTAGTGAAAGGATAAGTAGTATATGGGATTATTAGAGAAGATTTTTTTAAAAACAGCATCAGATAAAAAATTAGAAAAAGAAAGAGAAAAAATAAGGGTAAAAAGAAATAGCAGTTATGATGATAAAAAATACGATAAATATTTTTGGAAACTAGGTAGATATGATAATGAAATGATACGTCGTGCTAATAAAAAATATAAAAAAGAACATCCAAATGCAAAAACAACACATCGTGAACATGGTTGGTATTTGCCGAATGATGATTAAAATAAAGTAATATAGTAACCTATCTCTTATTCGCAATATTGTAATATTCTGTGCAAGTTATATGGATAAATAAAGAAGTTAGTACAATATAAGATACTAACTTCTTTTGGCTTATTTATAAAAAATTTAGAAATATATGGAATAAAAAGTAAAAAAGTGCTATAATACGAAATAATGAAGGATAAAATATAACTTATAGAAATAATATACTATCAGATTTTAGGAGGAAAAAATGTCTAGCACAAATTCAATATTAGAAACAAAAAATAATTCGTTAATAACATTAAGAGAATTATTATCAGATAATTATTATTATAGAATACCTGATTATCAAAGAGGATATTCATGGGATAAAGAATTTCAGGATTTATGGGATGATATAAAACGTTTATTTCATTCAAATACTGAAAGAAAACATTATATAGGAATGATAACTTTAGATGAAATAAAAGAAAGAGAGCTGATTAATGAAAGCTTAGAGAAAACATCATCATTTTATATTGTTGATGGGCAACAAAGAATAACTTCTTTAATTATAATATTACAGGTTATATTTTTGTATGCTCGTGATAATTCTATCAAGAGTGTAGTAGAGGATAAATCATTGGAGTTTATATTAAAAGGTAAATCGGAAATTGAAAGATTCGGGTATTCATTTAAGAGAGATGATATGGGGGATTACTTTAATAAACGTATTTTTAAAAATAATAAAAATATTCCAACTTCAAATCAATATTTAAGGAATATAAATAATGCGGCTAATATTGTTGAAAAAGAGTTAAATTTATTTGACTATGAAGAAATTTCAACATTACTAAAAATAATTTTAGATAGATTGGAATTTAATATATATTTTATTACAAAAGAGTTTGATGTAAGAGTTACATTCGAAACAATGAACAACAGAGGAAAACAATTAACAAATTTAGAACTTTTAAAAAACAGGTTAATGTTTTTATCAACTTTTTTTAGTAAGGATAGTAAGAATTATGGCACATCATTGCACTCCAAAATTGATTTGGCGTGGAAAAATATATATGATAATTTAAGTTATGAAGATTCTCAATTATCAGATGATGACTATTTAAGAGCTCATTGGGGAGTATATAAGAAATTAGATAAAAATAAAGGTGATGCATATATAAAAGACATTCTTGAAAACGAATTTTCAATAGATCATGGAACGTTTTACGATTTATGCAAAGAGCAAAAGTATCATGAGGCATATATATTACTTAAAGAATATATTGAAAGTCTAGATAAATATAGTCAATATTGGGCTTTTGTTAATTTTCCAACAAGTAATAAGTTAAAAATAAATAGTGAAGATGAATTAGAATATATAAAAAGATTAGCAAGGTTTCCTAATATACCATTTCTTAAAGCAACAACGATGGTTGTATTAGCAGCTAATGTTAATGTTCAAGATAAATTAAAGTATTATGATATTATAGAAAAATTTGTCTTTATAAATAAATTGATTGCTCAAACAAAAAATGATTTTAGTTTCTTAACTACAGAAGCAAGAAATCTTTTGGAAACCGAAAAAAATAATAGTGAAGCGATTCAAACTGAAAAGTTAAATAATTTAATAAAAGAAATCGAAAAACATGAGCTAAGTATAGATAAAGAAAGAGTCTACAAGGCTATAGAATCTTTTTCTTCTTATATAAATAATAAAAGAAACAAATACTATGATTGGAATGGATTAAAATATTTTTTGTATGAATATAATGAATATATTGAATTTGACAATGCAGCTAAAATAGATTGGTTTAAAATTAATAATACATCAATAGAACATGTTTTGCCACAAAAAATAAAGAGAGAATATTGGAAAATTGCTTTTAAAAATTACATTGGAACAGAAGATGAAAATAACATAAAACATGCATTAGGAAATTTATTACTTTTATCAAGTGGTTCAGAAAATAGTGCCCTACAGGACTTTAGTTATCCAGTTAAAAAATCTATGGATATAGTTACTAAAAAATTTGCGTACGAATATGGGTCTAAATCTGCAATTAAAATTTCAAAAGAATATGCACACTGGACACCAAAGTCAATTTATAAAAGAACAAATGATTTGCTAGAGTTTATGTATAATCATTGGTTTAAAGAATATTTAACTGAAAAAGAATGGAAAGATATTGTAGAAAAATATAATCTTGTGAACTTTAAATATACTAAAATGAAATCAGAGGAATATAATAAACTACTAGATAAATTAAATAAGGTGGATCTTTCAGATGAGAGAAAGAGAACTAATAAAATTGTTGAGAAAAAAGATACTATTAATTTCTTATCAAATCAATTAAAAGAATATTTTGATACTGAATACTTTTTTTTGAAAGAGAATTCACAACAAATTAGACACATTGAAGATAGATATACATATAAATTTTTAAAAACGAAGGAAAATCAACCTCAAATACTTACATGTGGAACTAAAATTGATAATATCAGTTATAAAATAGAATATAATTATTTAGAAAATACTTTGAAAATAGAATCATTTAAGGATAATTATGAGGAATATAAACATTATGAACAAATTGATGAATTATTACCAGAAAAAATACGCAGGTTTATAAGATCACTTTTTAGATATATAAGAAATGCTAGAATGATACAAGAAAATCCAAGAATAATATAGAAAAAAATATAATGAAAAGTGAAATAAATAATGATGAAATGCTACAAGTATAAACACTATGTGACCACCCTTGTTTAAAAAATAAGTGATATATATATAATAACATATATATATCATTTTTTTTGGGGGAAACATATATGAGTAAAAATATAAATAGGAAAAGGAAAAATATTAGAGAAGAATATGCAATAAAAGAAATAAAAAAATCTCCAAAGGATAAATTAAAAATAAAAGAGAAAGTTGGTTTATATCCTAAAATATTAAAGTACATAGATAAGGATTTATTAAATGATGATGAATTTTGCAAGGAAATTTTATTAATAAATGGAATGGCATTAAAATATATGCCTGAAAAAATTAAAAGAAATAAAGGATTTGTTTTTTTAGCAATTGAAAAAAGCGCTGGATTCGCATTAAAATATGCAGATGATGGATTAAAAGCTGATTATGAAATTGTTAAAAAAGCTGTACAAAAATATAAAATGCCTTTGAAATATGCCAGTGAAGATTTACAATTGTTTTTTAAAGAAAAATGGGATGAATATTACAAAGAACATAAAGAAAATTGTTGGACAGGTTTTGAAATAACTTATAATGGCATAAGAACTTCTAAAGAAGCAATGGATGAATTATATGAAAAAGAAAAAAATAAAAAGAATAAAAAGAAAAAGAAAAATAATGATATAGAAGAACAAGAAGAATCATTGGAAAATTTTGAAGAAGAACAATTATTTATAGATGATTACAGTTTTGAAGAAAATGATTAAAAATGAAATATATTATATTTAAAAGAGGCATATGCCCCTTTTTTTGATTGGGGGAAAAATAAAATTTATAATGAAAATAAATTAGATAAGGTGTTTTTATCATATGATAAAATACTATTTAGATTAAATATACAAAAGATAAAAACAAAAACTGGCAAAGAAATAACACATAAGGATTTAAGATATGCTATACAGGTTATGCAAAGAAAACATAAAAATTGTAGATGGAAAAGTGAAAAAATCAGAAGTAGAAATTCATATATTCTAGTTGAAGGATATTATTGGCTTATTAATGTTTATTTTAATAATAATAAAAAATTAATAGATGCAGATATAGAATTTTTTGAAGAAAGAATAAAACTATATGAGGATTTGTTAAAACTAGAATCAAAAAAATTATTTGATAATGATATGAAAATGAAAGAGCTAGAAAAATATTTTAATAAAAAATACGAAACAATAGAAAAAGCAATTTGGAAAATGATAAAGGTTCACAGCAATTATAGATATGTTAATAATAGTGAGTATTTAATTACTAAAAAAGGTGTTGAATGGTTATGCAAAAATTGTTTTAAACAAAAGTATTTAGAAATATTAGAAAGTTATAAAATGGATCTAACAGAAAAGTATATTAATGCAGGCTATATTTATGATAATTTTTTTAATAAAAATTAAAAAAGGGCGCTGACAAACAGCTAAATATACGTTATAACGTTAATGTAATCGATTATAAATTTTTATAGGAGGATATTAAAATGGTTGATAAAAAATCTGTTAGAGAATTATTTAAGGCATTAGAAGAACAATTTAATTTTGATCTTGTCGAACTAGATAGATACAAAGAAGTTACAAGTCGCAGAAAAAAGCAATCGGAAATTATTGAAAATGAACTTAGTAAGCAAGATTTTGATTTGGTGCAGGAATATCTTGAATTAGATAATGAAGTTTCATCAGTAGAAATGGAAGAGGCTTTTGTTAAAGGATTTTCAACAGCATATCAATTACTTATAGATTCATTGGTATAACTGGAGGTGTTTCAAATGAATAACATTGAATATAGGATAAGTACAGTTAATAAAATACTAAAATTTCTAAAACTAGATGTGTTAAACGATGAAGAAAAACAAGTTATATATGAACTTGCAAAGACTACTAAAAAAACAGATTTACAGAAAAGAAGATTCTATATGGTATATAATGTTGGTCCAAATGTAAAAGAACGTAATACATATAAAAAGGTAGCAAATTTTTATGATTGTTCAATTGGAGCAGTTAGAACATCAGTTATGAATGTAGTAGTTGCATTATATCATTTGCCAGATGATAAATTTAGTGTTTTAGAAAATATACTTAAAAAGTATGAAAGATAATAATATTATTATAAATAGAGCTTAGATTAGTCTAGGCTCTTTTTGTTAGGAAGTGAAAAGATGAATTTTAATACAAAAGAAAGAAGAAAAGGTATAAAGGTTATAGTTTCAAATGAAGAGAGAAGTTTGATAGAAGCAAAGGCAAATTTTTATGGATATAAAACAATAGCAGGTTATATTAGGGATGCAGCAATATATGAAAAAATAACACATGTTGATTTGAAAAATAAGAATGAATTATATGAGGCATATAGCGATAATACAAAAGAGTTAAAAAAGATAGCAAAAGAATTTAGACATTTTAGTAAATATGCAACTCAAATTTCACAGGAAGATATGAAAAATATTTCTATAACATTATTTACAATCCTAAAAAAGCAAAAGCAAATGTTACAACTTATTGAAAATAAACTAGATATAGATATTTGGCAAGAAATAAATAAAAAGGATCATATAGATTGCCAGTAACAAAAAGAGAGGCACATTATGGTTCGCCTAAAGAACTTATCAATTATATATTAGATGAAAAGCACGATGGCGAGAAGGTAGGTCAAGTATCATCAATAAATTGTAATGCTGAAACAGCTTTATTGGAATTTAAGGATATACAAAGAAAGTACAATATGAAAGGAAGTAGAGTAGCATATCACATCATACAAAGTTTTTCTCCAAAAGATAATATAACCGAAGAACAGGCCAATGAAATTGGAAAAAGATTATGCGAAGAATTATATCCAGATTTTCAATGTATTATTTCAACTCATATAGATAAAGGTCATATACATAATCATATATGTTTAAATGCAATAAGTTTGGATGGTAGAAAACTAGAAGATAGACTTGCAAATGAAAAAGAGGGTTTATATGGTCTTAGTGATACGAGTGATAAGATTGCAGCAGAATATGGTTGTTTTATTATGCCTAGAAAAACATATATGAAGTCTAAAACCAAAGACTATTATCATCAATATAAAGAGCAAGGTTGGAAAGAAAAAATAAAAGAAGATATTGAAGGAATATTACCGAAATGTGATTCACTAGATGAATTTTTAGATGAATTATCTATTAATGGCTATGAAGTAAGAAGGGGTAAGAATCTATCAGTTAAATGTTTAGGAATGGAACGATTTGCAAGATTAAATACAATTCATCCTAGTTTAAGTATAAGTAATTTATATAGTTATTTCAAAAATAAAGATAAAATTAACCTAAATGAAATTGATTATGATGAAACCAATTTCAATATAGATATGCTATCAAAAATTATAGAATCTAAAACTGCAATTGAAAAAAGTAGTATTCAAACAGAAGGTAAGAAGTATAGTGAATATCAAAAAACACGTTATCAAGAAATTAAAAGATTCTATAATCTAAAGCAACAACTAGAGTATTTAGATAAATATGATATAAGATCATTTGATGATATTGAAAATCAAATAAACTTAAAAAGAAGTCAAATAAAATCAAAAAATATTACCTTAAAGAAAAATAAAAAAGAATATGATGCAATAGTTGAGAAAACAGAAAAAGCACAGGATTATATTAGACTTTATAAAGTATATGAATATGCAAAAAGTTATAAAGAGCAGGATTCTAAATATGTAATGCCTAAAGAAGTAGAAATATTTTTGAATTTGCAAGAAGAATTAAAAATTAGTTCAATTGATGAGGCAAGAAACTTAATAAAATCATCAAGACAGGAAAGAATTGAAATAAATAAAACGAAAAAAGAAATTTTAGATTTGCAAAGAGAATTAAACCATTTAGACACTATAAAAGAAGAAAAATTATCAAAAAGCGGATTATTCATACATAATATTAAATTTGGTGGTAACCATATTGACTACAAAAATTCAAAAGATGATGAATATTGTATTATATTACCTTATACAAAAGAAAAAATGTATATACCAAAGAAATATACTGCTTTTAATGAAAAATATCAGTATTATACTTTATATTTGGTAGATGACAAAGAATACGAGTTATATGATGAAAATAATAATAAGATTCAAAGTATAACAGGAAAAGAATTAGAAAATCATGTATTAGAAAAGAAAAAAGAAATAGATAAATTGTATAGCTATTAGTTAAGGGCTTAGAGTAAAACTCTAGGCTCTTTTTTGATGCAATTTACAAAGGAGGAGGGATTTAATGATAAAATTATTTAGTCTATTTAGTGGAATTGGTGCATTTGAGAAGGCATTAGAAAGACTAAAAGTAGAATATGAATTAGTAGGATTTAGTGAAATAGATAAATATGCAATAAAAAGTTATTGTGTAATACACAATGTTTCAGAAGATAAAAATTATGGAGATATAAGTAAAATTGATGAAAATACTTTACCAGACTTCGACGTAATGACTTGGGGATTTCCATGTCAAGATATAAGCATTGCTGGTAAGTTAAGAGGTATTAAAGAAGGAGAAACAAGAAGCGGGTTATATTATGAAGGATATAGAATTTTAAAAGCTAAAATGCCTAAAGTAAGTATAATAGAGAATGTAAAGAATTTAACAAGTAAAAGATTTAGTAATGAGTTTAATTCAATATTAAAAGACCTATCAGATTTAGGTTATAACAATTATTGGCAAGTTTTAAATGCTAAAGATTATGGAATACCACAAAATAGAGAAAGAGTATTTATTATAAGCATAAGAAAAGATGTAGATAACAATAAATTTACTTTTCCAGAGAAAATACCACTACAATTAAAATTAAAAGATATACTGGAAGAAGTTGTTGATGATAAATATTATCTAACTGAAAAGGGAATTGGAAGGCTTATAAAGAAAAATAATAAACTAATTAGAAATAATGATAATCCAGAAGTAAGTTCTTGTATTATAGCTGGTTATCACAAAATGGATGGTAGAAATAATCAATACATATCAGAAAAAAATAAACCTAAAAGAATAGGTGGAATTTATGATACAGAAGAAAGAAAAAGGCAAGCAGGAAGTGTTTATGATCCAGATTCTATTTCTCCAACATTAACAACTATGTTTCCTGGAGGAGATAAACAGCCATTTGTACTTGTAAATGAAGGAACTAAAAAAGGTAGTTCAGAGGCAAGAGAAGGAGATTCAATTAATATTTCATATCCTAATAATATGAAGAAAAGAGGTAGAGTAGGAAAAGAAGTTTCTCAAACTATTTTAACATCTCCTAATATGGCAGTAGTAGAAAATGCAAATAAACCAATATGTTTAAATGCAAACAAAAAAGTAAGTATTCAAGATAGAATATACGATGAAGAAGGAATTTCAGCAACAGTAACAGCAAGTGAATTTAGACCTAGAATAGCAGAAAGAAAAATGTTCAATTCTTATAATGATAGAGAAATAAAAGATATAGCACCAACACAAACAGCAAATTGTGGATGCTCAACATCTAGTGCTGCAGTTTTAATTTCAGAGGATGGAAAAAGCTATTTGAAGATTAGAAAATTAACACCTTTAGAGTGTTGGCGATTAATGGGATTTGATGATGAAGATTTTCGCAAAGCAAAAGATGCTGGAATATCAGATACTCAATTATATAGACAGGCAGGTAACAGTATTGTTGTAAATGTATTGCAAGCTATTTACGAAAATTTATTGAATGTAATTGGTTGAAAATAATTTGATATACTTTTTGCAAAGACTAAACAATATTAAAAAATGAAGGGTAAATCAGTAATGGTTTATCCTTCATTTTTTTTTTGTTTTTTTGTCGAAATTAAAGACAAAAAAACGATTTTATGATATGATAAAATAGAAATTTTTGTAAGAAGGTGTAACATAATTATGAAAGATTTATGCACAAGGCTATTGAACAGCAAAATAGCAATTAATGAGAATTTCATAAGATTTACATTCTATGAATTAAGAGTAAAAAATAACTTGTCTGAAAGTGAAACAGATGAATTTTTAAAGCTGGCAATGACTTATTTAGAAAATAAAGGATATGAAGTATATATTGGAAATGCAAGATATAGTTATAATGGTGCAAATCAAAATGTACAACCAAATGAATTATTAATAGCATTTAAAGAAAGTTAGAGGATGTAGAAATGGAAACAAAATATGAAAAACAAAGTATTGATAGGTTTACTTTTATAAAGGAAGAGATGTTAAATATATTAAAGGACAATAATGTGAAAACTTTAGGGCAATTAAGTAAGAAAAAGAGAACAGATTTAAAGGACTTAGGCTTTGAACATAATGATATAGATAAAATAGATATTGAGTTACAACTATTGGGCATGGGGTTAAAAAACAATTAGTAATTATTGGAGGAATATAAATGACAGAGAAAGAACAAAAACAAGCTGCAAAACATTTTGCAGAATTTTGGAAAGATAAAGGATATGAAAAAGGTCAAAGTCAAACATTTTGGCTACAATTATTAAGTAAAGTATATGGAGTAGAAAATCCAGAAGAATATATTGAATTTGAAGATCAGGTACATATTGATAAAACAACAGGTTTTATCGATGGATATATTCCAAGCACTAAAATTCTTATTGAACAGAAAAGTCTTGATAAAGATTTAAGAAAAGGAATAAGACAATCAGATGGATCTATGTTAAATCCGTTTCAACAAGCTAAAAAGTATATAGCTGAACTACCTTTATCAAAACATCCAAAATGGGTAATTACTTGTAATTTTAAATCTTTCTTGATTTATAATATGGAAAATCCAAAAGGAGAGCCTGAAGAATTATTTTTAAAAGATTTAGAAAAAGAATATTATAGATTACAATTTCTTGTAGATATTAAAAATGAAAATCTAAAAAAAGAAATGGAAATATCAATACAAGCAGGAGAGCTTGTAGGTAAGATATATGATGAAATATTACCATTATATAAAAATCCTGAAAGTGTAGAGTCATTAAGAAGTCTTAATATGCTTTGCGTTAGATTAGTTTTTTGCCTTTATGCAGAAGACGCAGGATTATTTGGAAAACATCAAATGTTTCATGATTATTTGTTAAGCTTTGAAACAAAAGATTTAAGAAGAGCTTTAATTGATCTATTTAAAGTATTAGATACAAAAATAGAAGATAGGGATCCATATATGGACGAAGAATTAGCATCTTTTCCTTATGTTAATGGTGGATTATTTGCTGATGAAAATATAGAGATACCAAATCTTAATGAAAAAGTAAAAGAATTATTGCTAACTAAAGCTAGTGAGGATTTTGACTGGAGCGATATTTCTCCAACAATATTTGGGGCAGTATTTGAAAGTACATTAAATCCAGAAACAAGAAGAAGTGGAGGAATGCACTATACTTCAATTGAGAATATTCACAAAGTTATAGATCCACTATTCTTGAATGATTTAAAATATGAATTAAAAGATATATTGGATATAAAAACTTTAAAAACAAGAAAGCAAAGAATATTAGATTTTCAAGAAAAATTGTCTAAATTAAAGTTTTTAGATCCTGCTTGTGGTAGTGGAAATTTCTTAACTGAAACATACCTATCATTGAGAAGATTAGAAAATGAAGCTATTGAATCATACCAAGGTGGACAAATAGGATTTGCTGATGAAAGCTTGACTCCTATTAAAGTTTCGATAGGACAATTTTATGGCATTGAAATAAATGATTTTGCTGTAACAGTTGCAAAAACTGCTTTATGGATTGCAGAAAGTCAAATGATGCATGAAACTGAAACTATTTTACATTTGAATTTAGATTTTTTACCATTAAAGAGCTATACAAATATAATTGAAGGTAATGCTTTAAGCGTTGACTGGAATGAAGTAGTAGATAAGGATGAATTAAATTATATAATGGGAAATCCACCATTTGTAGGATCTGCATGGCAGACAAATGAACAAAAAAAAGATTTAAAAAATCTAAATATCTTTGAAAGCAAAGATGTTGATTACGTTTCAGGATGGTTTGCAAAAGCTTCCGAATTTATAAATTATACAGAAATTAGATGTTCATTTGTATCAACAAATTCAATTTCTCAAGGTGGACAGGTTCTGTCTATTTGGAAACCTCTAAAGGAGAAATGCAATATACATATTGATTTTGCATACAAAACCTTTATATGGGATAGTGAAGCTAATTTAAAAGCTCATGTACATTGTATTATTATAGGATTTAGTTCTATTGATAATAGAAAAGAAAAAATTTTGTATGATGGAAATAACCATAGAATTGTAAATCAAATAAATTTCTATTTGAATGAAGGACCGATTATTTTTATAGAGCCATCATCAAAGCCATTATCAAATATTCCAGAAATGTATAGAGGTAATGATCCTGTCGATGGTGGATATTTAATATTAACCGAAGATGAAATGAAAAACTTAATTAAGGAAGAGCCTATATTGGAAAAATATATAAGACCTTATATGATGGGAAAAGATTTTATTGATAGAAAACCTAGATATTGTATTTGGCTTCAAAATGCAGACATTTCTGAAATACGAAAATGCAAAAGAATAATGGAAAGAATTGAGAAAGTAAGAGAGTTTAGATTACAAAGTAAAAGTCCATCTACTGTGAAATTAGCTGATACACCTATGCTATTTATGAGAAGAAAAGAATATAATGATGGATATATAGCAATTCCAAAAGTATCTTCTCAAAGAAGAAAATATATTCCAATTGATTATTTAGATGGAAAGGTAATTCCTGGTGATATGCTATTTGTTGTTGAAGATTCAACTTTATATTCATTTGGAATAATTAATTCTAATGTACACATGGCTTGGACAAGGGTTATATGTGGTAGATTAAAAAGTGATTATAGATACTCAAATACAATGGTTTATAATACATTTCCATTTCCTAATCCTACGGATAAGCAAAAGGAAATTATTGAAAAAACAGCACAAGGAATATTAGATGCAAGAGCAAAATATCCAAATAGTTCTTTAGCAGATTTATATGATGAATTAACGATGCCACCAGAATTAAGAAAAGCACATCAGCTAAATGATAAAGCTGTAATGGAAGCTTATGGATTTCCAGTTAAAAATACATTTACAGAATCAATGTGTGTAGCAGAACTTATGAAAATGTATCAAAAATTAGTAGAAGAGGGAAAATAGATGAATGAAAATAAAAGTAAAATCAATTTACAAACATTTTAAAGGAGATTTATATTTTGTAGAAGATATTGCAATACATAGTGAAACAAAAGAAAAGTATGTAGTATATCGTGGTTTATATGGAAACAATGAATTATATATAAGACCTTATGATATGTTTGCTTCTGAAGTTGATCATGAGAAATATCCAAATGTAAAACAAAAATACAGATTTGAATTACAAAATATAAAAAGTATTAAAGAATCAAATAATGATTAAAAGATAATTTATTTGTTAAAATATATGAATATATGAATGGAATATATAGGTCGATTTGAAATCTTAATTATAAAATAAACAATACATGACCATAAATATTGAAAAATGAAAATTGAAATTATAGAATAAAAAGAAATATAGGGAGATACAAAATGATAGAAAATAAAATAAAATTACTTCTTGAATATGCTGAAACTATGGTTAGTAAAATAGAATATCCTATTACTAAAGAATTTAAGAATAAAATAATAAGCATAAAAAATAATGAAATACTTCATGCTAAAATTAAAGAATTAAGAAATGGAAAGGCTAAAATAGAAAAAGATATAAAAGGAATTTATTTTGTTTGTGATGAAAGCGAAGACGATATGATTTTATATATAGGCAAAGCTGAAGCAAAAAATGGACTAAATGGAAGAATAAAAGATTATATAAAAACAATAGATAATATTGTAAAAAAAGGTAATCAGCAGGAAAATAAAAAATTGGGTAATCATAGAGGTGGGAAAAAGATTTTAGAAAAAGTACAGAATGAAAAAAATATAAAAGCAAAACAATCAAAAATAGATGAATGGGAATTCTATTGGATACCTTTTGAAATTAATGGGCTTAATGCAGCATCAATATTAGAATCACTACTAATAATATGTTATCAATTTAGTCATGGAGGTAAATATCCATTTGCAAATGGTAGAAATTAAAAAAAGGTCGTGTGAAATGTGTTGAATAATAAAATAAAAGATGGAATAGTTGGCTTAGCCATTGGAGATGCATTAGGAGTTCCAGCTGAATTTAAGACAAGAGAAGAACTAAAACAAAATCCAATAACTGAAATGATAGGAGATGGAACATATAATGTACCAGAAGGGACATGGTCTGATGATACATCAATGGCATTAGCAACATTAGATAGTATAGCAAGTAACAAGGATATTGATACAGATGATATGGCAGATAGATTTTTAAAATGGTTTAGAGAAAATGAATATACTGGTACAGGAAATACTTTTGATATTGGTAGAACAACTTTACAAGCACTTGCAAAATATGAGTGCAAGATAGCTAAGGCGGAAGAGTGTGGAGAAAAATCAGAATACAGTAATGGAAATGGATCACTTATGAGAATTTTACCAATAGCCTATTATATATTTGATAAGAAAATTACAGATGATAGTGAAATATATAATATTGTAAAAAAAGTTTCTTCAATTACACATGCTCATGAATTAAGTATTATGGCGTGTTACATATATGTTAGATTTGTAATTGAATTGTTAAATAAAAAAGATAAAATAGAAGCCTATAATTCAATAAAAAAATTAAACTATAATATGTTTCAAAATAAAACTATTGAACAATATGATAGGATTTTAAAAAATTATATTTATGAGTTAAAAGAAGATAATATTTCTTCAAGTGGATATGTAGTAAGTACATTAGAAGCAAGTTTGTGGCTGTTTCTAAATTCAAATGATTATAACGAAACAATATTAAAAGCTGTTAATTTAGGCGATGATACAGATACAGTAGCAGCTTGTACAGGGGGATTATTAGGTATATATTATGGAATAGACAATATAAGAGAAGAATGGATATATACACTTAAAAATATAAATTTAATCTATGAATTATGTGATAAATATAATAAAGTAAGAAATGAAAAATAACTTTTAAGGAGCAATAAATTATGATTTGTAAATTATCAAAATCAAAATATTGTAGAGGTTATCAATGCCCTAAAATGTTATGGATGGATAATTATAAAAAAGAAGAACAAACACCTATGTCAAATGAACAAATACTAGAAAATGGAACAGAGGTTGGAGAACTTGCAAGAAGTTTGTTCGGAGAATATGTTAATATTGATAGACCTGATGATAAAAATGCAAACAATATAATGGCTGAAAAAACAAAGAAAGCATTGAAGAATAATGCTAGGATTATTACAGAAGCTTCTTTTCAATATAACAATAATTTTTGTAGTGTAGATATTTTGAAAAATTATGGAAATTATTTTGAAATATATGAAGTGAAATCATCAACAGGAGTACACGATATATATTATGAAGACGCATCTTATCAATATTATGTTTTGACAAAAGCAGGATATAAAGTTACAAAAGTATGCTTGGTGTATATAAATAACAATTATATTAGACATGGAGATTTAGATTTAGAACAATTATTTAACATAGAAGATATAACAGACATTGCTATTATGAAACAAAACGAAATTGAGAGTATTATATCACATTTAAGTGATGTTGTAGAAAATGAGGAAGAACCGCATAATAAAATTGGAATACAATGTTTTAATCCATATAAGTGTCAATATTGGGAATATTGCACAAAAAGTTTACCAAAGCCTAATGTGTTTGATTTGCATTCAACTAATACCCATGCAATCAATATAACTAAAAAAATGGAAATGTTTTATAATAATAAAATAACTTATAATGATTTAGAGTTTGATGATTTGCCAAACGATACATTAAAGCAAATAAATCACGAAATACATAATTTACCTGATGAAATAGATGTAGATCATATTAGAGATTTTATGAATACATTATCATATCCAATATACTTTTTGGATTTTGAAACTTATCAAAAACCTATTCCAGAATATAATGATATGAAACCATATCAGCAAATACCATTTCAATATTCATTACATTATATTTTAGAAGAAGGTGGCGAATTATATCATAAAGAATATTTAGCTGAGCCAAATGAAGATCCTAGAAGAAAACTAGCTGAACAACTTGTAAAGGATATTCCAAAGAATGTATGTGTTACAGCTTACAATATGGGGTTTGAAAAAGGAAGAATCAAGGAAATGGCAGAAATTTATCCAGATTTAGCAGAACATTTATTAAATATAAGGGAAAATATAAAAGACCTAATGATTCCATTTCAAAAAAGAGATTATTACAAAAAAGAAATGCAAGGATCTTTTTCAATAAAATATGTTTTACCTGCACTTTATCCTAACGAACCATCACTTAATTATCATAATTTAGATGAAGTTCATAATGGTTCAGAGGCATCAGCTACATTTATTAATTTAGGGAAAAAGAGCAAGAAAGAACAAGAAAAAACAAGAACAAATATGCTTAAATATTGTGGACTAGATACTTATGCTATGGTTAAAGTATGGGAGAAATTAAGAGAAATAATAGGAGAAAGATGAAATTATGAGTAATAATATAAATAATGAAAATAAAAGTATAAAAAAAGATGAAATTCTAATTAATAATTTATATAATTCAAATCCAAAGGCTTATGCTAATGAAGGAAAAAATATTGTACATGAAATAATAAATTTATTTAAGGCAAATAATGGTAAACATTATATATATATAGTGAATGATGGAACAATTTCTTATGAACATAATGATAGAATATCAGATATTATTTTAACAAGAAGTGTTGGAAATAAAATGGTTGAAGTTCTTGCATGGGTCAAAGAACCAAAACAGTTAATAAAAATTAAAGAAAATAGAACAAGAAAATCCGATAATAATAGATTATGTGAGGAGCAAGAAAAATATTTAAAAGATATTTGTTATGACGTTAATCATAATATTACTGTTGATAAAATTTTTGATAAAAATACATATAGAGGTAAAAAAGAAGAAAATGTAATTTATGCAACTTTTGAGGCAAATGAAGTAGTAAAACCTAATAAAACAATATTTTTAACTTGTGATGAGGAAAATACAAAATATTATCCTAATACATATTATATTAATAAAAAAATAACCAATCAATCTCAAAGAACATATATAAGGAATGATGAGGAAATAGTAAAAAAACTTTTATATAATAACGAACTATGGGAAAAGAAAGATACATTTGAAAAAGTAGATATAGATAAATATATAAAAAAAGAAAATTTTAATTTTTTAAAAATCATAAAACACGAATATTTCGAACCAGCATTTTCAAATTTGTTTCAATATTATTTTCTAAAAAATAAAGAGGTTTTTGAAAAATTTTCAAAATTAGTATTAAAAGTAGATATTAATGTTAATGATGAAGATTTTGAAATAAAAAGAGAAGAACATGATATTGATTTACTAGTCCGTGATAGCAAAAATATAATTGTAATAGAAAACAAAGTAAAATCAGGAATTAATGGTATCAAATATGATGTTTATGGAGAGAAAATACAAACTCAATTAGAAAAGTATGCTAATTATGCAAATTGTTCTAAAGAAGATAATTCAAAAGAAAAAGACAACCCAGATCATCCACATTATCATGATAAAGATAGGAAATCACATTTTTTTATTTTTGCACCGAATTATAAACATATAGAAACAGACAAATTCGTTAAGGCAAAAAATTACACGACAATAACATATAAGCAAATATATGAATTTTACAAAAATGAAAAAGAAAAATTTGATGATGATAAATATTTTGAAGATTTTTTAAGTGCATTGGAAAAACATACAAAAGAGGTAGATAGCGAAACATATGATATTATGCTAGAAAGATTAGTTACAAGAATAAGAGAAATAAGTAATAAGAGGAATAAATAACATGAAAGATAAATTTATTGACTATGCTTCTAAAGAAAGCAATCCAAAATGGAATAATATAATACAAAGAAAATGTGAATTATATTCAAGAGGAAACGATATTAGATCAGAATTTGAGAGAGATTATACAAGAATTATACATAGTTTAGCATTTAGAAGAATGAAACATAAAACACAAGTGTTTTTCTCTCCTACAAATGACCATATTTGTACAAGAATGGAACATGTTATTTTAGTTGAATCTATAAGCAATACAATTGCTAATTATTTGGGACTTAATACAGAATTAACAAAGGCAATAGCAATGTCTCATGATATTGGACACAGCCCATTTGGACATCAGGGAGAAAAAATATTATCAAAAATTTCACAGGAAGAAATAGGAAAAACTTTTTGGCATGAACGAAATGGAATGGAAATGGTTGATAAAATTATTTTGTTAGAAGATGATAAAAGAAATTTACAAAATTTAAATCTAACCTATGGAGTTATGGATGGAATAATTTCTCATTGTGGAGAAATAGATGAAAATAGCTTAAAACCAAGAGATGAGTTTATTAATTTATATGAATATGAATACCCCAACCAATATAAACCATATACATGGGAAGGTTGTGTAGTAAAAATTGCAGATAAGATTGCTTATTTAGGAAGAGATATACAAGATGCCATAACATTAGGTATTTTAGACGAACATTTAGAAGAATTGTATAACATATTAAATCTTGAAAAGACAGAATCAATTAATAATACAGTAATTATAAATAATCTTGTATATGATTTATGTGAAAATAGTAACATAGAAGATGGATTAAAATTTTCAAATAAAGCATTTGAATTTATGAATAAACTCAAAGAATTTAATTATAAGTATATTTATTTAGATGAAAGATTAAAACCTAGCACAGAATACTTTGAAATTATTTTAAAAACAATTTATAATACTTTAAAAAGATATTACAATGAACAAGAACACATTAAAATGACATATCCAGAAATTATAAATGAGTTTGAAGATTGGTTAAAATTGTATTGGAATAAAGAAAGAAGAGAATTTTGTAAAAATGAAGTGATTTTCAATGTTGAAGATGAGAAAGAGTTTTGCCAAGCAATTATATACTATATTTCAGGAATGACAGACAATTATGCAATAGATACTTATAATAAAATAATAAGATTTTAAGGGAGTACAAAATTATGGATTTATATGAAAAAAATGGAAATATATTATACATATTAAATATATTAAAAAAATATAGTGATGAAGATCATATGCTTTCAGTTGCTGAAATGCAAAGAAAAATAAAAGAAATATATAATGTTGAAATTGATCCAAGAACAATTAGAAGAAATATAAATTTACTTAAATATAAATTGGATTATGACATAAGTACAAGAGATGATAATGGAAAAGGATATTATATTAATCGTGATCCAGAAACTGATTTTGAACCTGGAGAAATTAGAGCAATAATTGATAATTTTAGTTATGCAAATTACATTGTTCCTTCTATTGCAAAAAATATAATAAAGAAATGTAAAAATATTCAAACTATATATGAAAATGAAAAAATAAAGGATTACCAAATATATGCAAATGATTCTAAAACTGAAAATGTAGAAGTTATAAAAAACATAGAAGATATTTCTGAAAGCATTTTTAGAAATAAAAAGATAAAATTCGAATATTGGAAATATGCAATAACTAATAAACTGGAGAAAAAAATAGTAAGTACGCCAGTAGTTTCTCCTTATGCAATTGTATATAATAAACAGCAATTTTATTTGATTGGTATTAAGGAAGGACAAAATGATTTTTATAATTATAGATTAGATAGAATAAAAAGCATTCAAATTCTTGATGAAAAAATATCAATTAAGAAAAAGAAAAGTGAAATACAAAACTTTGCTGAATCTTCGATAGAAATGTTTGGAGGAAAAAAGGAAGAGATAGAAGCTATTTGCCATATATGGTTATTAGATACAATATTTGACATTTTTGGAAGAAACGTTACAATTGAAAAAATTAATAATGATGATGAACATTTTAGATTGTTAGTTGATACAAATCCAGTAGGATTTAAAATGTGGGCAATGCGAAATATAGATTTAGTAGAAGTAAAAAGACCACTTGCTTTGAGAAATGAAATGCAAGAGATAGTAGAAAATGCAATGAAGAAATATGAAATATAGACATTATATGACCAAAAATATTGAAACAGAAATAAAGATATTATATATTAAAATTAACTAATATAAATATAGGAGTGCTGTTTTATGATAAAATTTGATGATTTTTTTAAAGAAGTAATTTCAAAAGGAAAAGTAAAGGTTAAGTTTAATATGAATGCGGGCGATAAGAACTATCCAGCACTTGATTTATTGCTTTCTGATGATTATAGATGGATTGAAATGAATAGTTGGAAATCAAAACAAGCTAACAATAATTACTCGGACGCAGAATATGTTTTATCTTTTGCACAATACTATCCATATGGAAGTAATTACTATATGTTTGGTGGTTTTTATAAAATAGAAAAAATAGAGCCAGAGGTATATGATCAGATTGGCTATAATTTAATTCTTCAAAATGAATTAAAAGACTACATAAAAAGGTTAATTATAAAGCTAGATAGACCTATTGGAAGAGATATATACAATAAACCTTTTGAAAATGTGCAAAGAGATTTTAATCCTGAAATATATGAAATTACTCCTTCTGCAAGATTATGCGATTTTAATGGATATAATAATGTTTTATTATTACATAAAGATTTACAAATTATTGCTAAATACGGAGCACCACAATGGGAAAATGCCTTAAAAAATGTTAAAGGAATATATGTTATTACTGATATCTCAAATGGGCAAATTTACATAGGATCTGCTACTGGAGAAAATGGTATATGGCAACGATGGTGTTCATATGCTAAAGGGCTAACTGGAGATAATAAAGATTTTAAAAATATAGTAAAAGAAAATGGTGAAGATTATATAAGAAATAATTTTACTTATGCAATACTAGAAATTTTTGATATGAAAACTAATGATGACTACATCATTAGAAGAGAACATCATTGGATGAAAGTATTTCAAACAAAAAAGTTTGGAATGAATAATTAATATAAATAAAAATAATTACTTATAAAGAGTTGAGGTAGAGATTTGGCTCTATGACCTCATACCAAAACGAGAATACTCTCGCAGTGGTTCAGCCAAAAACTATAAGGAATAATAAAGTTAAAACTTTGGATTATTCCAAAGTTTTTTGTTTTTATCTTGCTATTTATATGTGGAAAAGAGGTAAAGATGAGAAAAATATTAATTAATATTAGTGATATTGAAAAAGAAATATCTAAAGAAGTTGAATTTAATAAAAGTAAAGGTTTAACACTTGCCACAGATAAGTTATTATTAACATTATTTTTAGATGGACATGAGAAAAGTTGGAGATTAAAAATACTCGAACATTCAAAAAATAATTATTTAGAGGGAGGAATCTATAATAAAGATAGAAATTGCTATTATCCTAAAGATTTATTAACCAATAAAAATATTGCTGAAAAGAACAAGCTTGAAAAGCTATTTAAAAAATGGGGTTTTAAAAATTTGTAATTATTATGCATTGTGTGACCAATTACATTGAAATAATATATTATTCATAATATAATGTCCACATACAAATAGGAGGGAATATGAAAACAGAATACTACGATTTAGATGAAATTATTAAATTGAATAAGCCACAATTAATAGTATGTTCGAGTGCAGACTATGTAATTGAACCATTATTAAAAAATATTTTAAAAAATATATCAATAGATCAAAAAATATCTGCTTTATATATTGACAATGATTTGATGGAAGATTGTACTAAAAATATAAAAAAAGAAAGGGAAATAATTTTTGAAAATAAGATGCATGAAATGGAAATATTACCTATGTTAATGGATGTATCAGATACTACACGTGATGATATTGTATCAAACATTACTATGTTGGATAGATATAAATTAATGGATAATCGAATTGTAGAAGGTGTTTTAACTAAAGAAGAAATAAAGAAATTAAGTAAAGACAATAAAATAGAGTTAATAGATGTAATTGATGGAAAAAAATATTTCAATAAATGTGATTTGTTCAATATTGAAGATAGAGAAAAAATTAAAGAAGCAGATTTACTTTTAAAATCTTCTCCATTATTTTTAAAACATATTGAAAAAATTGCATTAGAGGATTTTAAGAAATTATGTTATGAATATAGGAGAGATAATAAAATAAATATAATAATTCTAAATGATATAAAAACTATTAATTATCCTAGTGAAATAGAAATACTTAATGAACTAAAAGAACTATCAAGGAAACTAAATATAATAATTATTATAGGCTATGATTTAATAAAAAAAGATACATTTTCTATAGAAAATGAATTAGAAAATATAAAACAAAAATGTAGATTTCTAGACACCATTTTATTTTTAAAACAAGGGATAGGAGAAGATAAAAATATTCTACATATTTGGACTATGAAAAATATAAACAATAAATTAGGTAAAATAAGTTTATTATATTTAGAGGAATACAAAAAATGCATAAATTTAGAAAGAAATTTTGAATGATAAATAAATTGGAAAAGAGGTAAAAAATATGTTAAAAACAAAAGATGAAGAAATTAATAAAATAATTGCTAGAGCAGAAGAATGCAGAGAAAAATATAATAAGAAATTAGAGATGGAAAATAATGTGAAGTTCGATATAGATGTTAATATTGGAGATATATTTAGAGAGTTTTTTGGAAACTTTAAAAAATTAGACTATGATAATGAAAACAATGTTTTTATTAATTACAAATTAACAAAAGATGAGTTAGTAAATGGTTGCGAAAAAACTATAAAATTTAAAGTTAAAGAAAAGGATAACAAGAATATTGTAAAAAAAATGAAAATAAAAATCCCCCAAAATGTAAGTGATGGACAAAAGATTATTGTACGTGGATGTGGCAATTTTATAAATGAAAAAAAACAATATAGTGATTTAGTTATCAATATTTTTAAGAAAGGGAGAAGATGGATATGAAAAAGGTTTATTTATTGAAAGTAATGTTTAATTTAAACGATTTTGAACATCATTATGAAAATGTATATTCAAATATAGAATTAGCAAAAGAGTTTGGAGAAAAGTGGTTAGAAGATGAATTGAGAAAGGAATATGAAGATTGGTTTGAAAAAGATATTGATAAAGATATTCCTAGACAAGAATTATCAAAAGAGCAATTATTTAAATTAAAAACTATATATGATTTCTCAATAACGGAATTTGACCTAGAATATGTTGATAAATTAAATGATATAAACAATTTACCAGTTGTGGCTGATATGGATATTCATGATTCATACTGTGCTAATTTAGAACCTGCAAAGATAGAACATAGTTATGATTATAATGGAAAAGAAATCTATATTAAAGGTATTTATATCTTTTGTTACAAAGGTAAAAGATTAGAAAGAGAAGTTATGGTTGATTTTGAAGATTATATAAATTCAAATGCCGGAACTAAATTTAAAATGGGAGATATAGTAAAAATAAAGGAAAATGTAAATAGTCATCATAATTATAATTTTGATGATAAATTACATGTAATAACAGATATTCCACATAAAGAGAAAAATCAAAAATTCTTTAGTAACACATATAATGTAATTGTAAATCATAATAGCTATGATGAAGGTTGCCATGTTGATATTTTTCATGAAAATGAACTAGAACTTTTTACTGGAGATTTACCAGATGATTCTCCAATTGTTTTTTTAAGTAAGTATTTCAAAGGAAAAATAAAACTTAATAATATCAAGTGGATGGATATTGAATGTGGACATATTACATTAAATGAAAGCAAAAGCTTTAGAGATGTTCCAGAAATAATTGAGCAATTAAAAGGAGACTAACTATTAAAAGTCAATAGTTTTTTAAAAAATTTTTAAATTGGAA
>CAMJYG010000007.1 GCA_946409935.1 uncultured Clostridium sp.
ATTATTTAGTTCTTTTGGTGAGCTATCCGCGACTCGAACGCGGGACAACTTGATTAAAAGTCAAGTGCTCTACCACCTGAGCTAATAGCCCGTAATGCGTTGTACTCACAACGCTTTTTTATTTTACACTATATTATTGAATTTGTCAATGGTTTTTTGAAATATTTTTGTCTTTTTTGTAAATTTTTTATAAATTGTTATGAATTTAGTTTTTCAACCAATTGTTCTACATCAATACAGTGAACTTCACAAGCCTCTTCTAATGTTTCCATTTGTGAAGCAGGACAACCTAAACAATGCATTCCAGCTTCAATTAAAATTTCAGCTTTTTCTGGTGCAGCTTCTAATAACTCCCCAATTTTTGTATCCTTATTAAAATTCATATTTAATACCTTCCCTTTCTAAAAAAAATTATTTATAATTTAATTTCTGTTTCTTATAATTAACCTAAAAATGTTAATTATAGCATCTATTTTGTTACAATTCACAGCTATGTTTTTTATTCCTAAATGTTAATATATCAATATTTTGAAAATAAATCGAATGCAAATGAAATATTATTAGAAATTCTTATTTTAATAAAATGAGGGATGTTCATGGAAAAATCTACAAGATTTTTAACATGAAAGAGGCTCATTTTATTAAATTAGAATTTCTTAAATATGTAATGAAGCCGAGATTTTTTGAAAAATATTTATATATTAACATTTATATATTAGATTATAATCAGCTGTGAATTGTAACCTCTATTTTAAAATTTTATCATATTTTTTAAAAAAAGTATAGACAAAATTCAAAAAATATTGTATGATGGAAAAAATTGTAAAGGCGGTGAAATTATTTCAAAATTAATTAATTATTTTTTTATTTCTTATTTTATTTATTTTTTCATTACTATATATTCTATATATTCTTTTTTCGATATATTTTTATTACATAATAAACAGGGTTCAAAATTAAAAATTAAGCAAAAATCATTTTTATAAGGAGGCATTAATATTTTAAAATATTTTAAATATTTAGCTTTTTCAATTTTATTTTTTATAATTTCATCTTATTTTAGTTTTAAATTATTTTATCCAATTTTTTCCTCAAATGAAATTATTATTACATATGGAATTCATCCTTTTGATATATGTGCAAAAAATCCAAATTTATGGAATTTAATAAAAAAAACATATATTATATTTTTTATTTTTTCTAATTTTATTTCTAGTAATTTTATTTTTTCAAGAATTACCAAAATTATTCATAATTATAACTCAAAATGTAAACTTAATTTAAATAAAAATAATATAAATATTTTTAATGAAAGCTTAAAAACAGATGAAAATAAATTATATTTATTGATTGGAAAAGACGAAAAAACAAGTGAAAATATTTTTTTGCCTGAATCTGGTTTATATCAAAATTTTTTAATAACAGGAACTATTGGCTCCGGAAAAACATCTTCAGCAATGTACCCATTTACTAATCAATTATTAAAATTTAATTTTAATAATCCAAAATCAAAAATAGGTATGCTAATTTTAGATGTAAAAGGTAATTATTATAAACAAGTTTTACAATATTCAAAAAAATATAAGTTAGAAAAAGATATTATAGTAATAGGTTTACATTCTAATGTTTTTTATAATCCATTACATAAACCTCATTTAAAACCTCAAATTTTGGCCAATAGATTAAAAACAATTTTACTCCTTTTTTCTGAAAATAATTCTGAATCATATTGGCTAGATAAAGCTGAAGAAATATTAGCTGAATTTATTAAATTATGTAGATTGTATAACAATGGTTATGTTACATTTTCTGAATTACATAATTTAGTTACTATTCCTGAATATTATAAACAAAAAATAAAAATTATAAGAGATTTATTTATTGCTGGAAAATTATCAAAATCAGAAATATATGAATTAAATTCATGTTTAAATTTTATACAAAATGATTTTGAAAACCTTGATTCAAGAACAAAAGGTATTCTCATTTCTGAAATTTCTAGAATGACGCATATTTTTGTATCTGATTATGATATAATGACAACATTTTGTCCACCTAAAGATAAGCTTTCATTTAATGGATTCTCAGATGTTTTAAATTTCGGTAAAATAGTAATTTTAAATTTAAATATTTCAGAATATTCTTCTCTTTCTAAAATAATAGCTGCATACTTAAAACTTGATTTTCAATCTGAAGTTTTATCTAATTTATCTAAAAATAAATGTACTACTTCTGCATTCATTTGCGATGAATATGATAAATATGTTACAAAAACAGATAGCGACTTCTTTTCATTAAGTAGAGAAGCAAAATGTATAAACATTATAAGTACTCAAAGTTATTCCTCTTTAAAAAATACTTTAAAGGATGATTCACAAGTTAAAGTTATAATTCAAAATTTAATAAATAAAATTTGGTTCCGTACAGATGATATATACACAATAGAAGATATTCAAAAACAAATCGGTAAAATTGAAAAAGAAAAAGTATCAAGAAGTATTTCTGAGGGAGCCAAAGAAACAAATTTTAATTATATAACTAATACTCTTAATTCTAGAAATTCTAGTATATCTGAAACCTATAATACATATTTACAAAACGATTATGCATATGACACAAATTTTTTTACCCAAAATTTAGAAACATTTACCGCACTTACTTTTTTATCTAATGGAAATATAATTTATAAACCACAAAAATTAAAAATGCTACCTTATTTTAAGGATATTTCCTAATATAAACGAAAGGATTTGATATTATTATGAATAAAAAATATTTTTATTTATTTTATACTTTTACATTTATAATTTTTTTAATATTTAGTTTCGAAGCTACATGCTTTGCTTGGGGAGATCCACAAATAGTAACGAAAATAAATTCTGGTTTTGAAACAATAAAAGAATGGCTTTTAAAAATTTCTACACCTGCTGCAGCTGTTGCTGTTGCTACAGGAGCATTTATGAGAAAATTTAGTTTTGGCGACGAAGAAAAAATTCGAACTGGTAAAAAATTAATTAGAGGTTCTTTATTTTCTTATGCATTTATTTTGGCTGTAGATTTAATTTTATCTGCAATAAAATCTTTAATAAGTTAGAAAATGTATATTAAAAATAATATATAAGGAGGAAATTTGGAAAACACAAATCAAATAACTGAAACAATAATTAATACAATTAATACAATATTTGAAACCTTATTTAGCTCAATTGATAATAATTTATATTCTGTACTTGATGATGTAACCTTTGTAAGCTCTGATATTTTAAATGATAAAAATTTTGAGAATATTTTTGGAACTACCTCATCTAATGGAATTTTATTAATTGCAAATTCATTATTAATTGCTTTTATTTTATATTTTTCTATCCGTTATTTATTGGCACATTTAATATATACTAAAGTTGATTCACCTTTAAGCTTTATTTTCAAATTAATTATATTCGGAATAAGTATGAATTTTTCTTTTTTTATAGTAAAAATAATTTTAGATTTAAATTCTAATATTTCCCTATCAATACGAAATCTTGGTGAATATTTATTTAATAAAAATATATGTTTTTCAGAATTAATTACAAATATAAATAATACAGTTTCTATAAATTCAAATTCTATAAATATTTTTTCAATAAATGGATTAATAAAAAGTACATTAACATTATCTTTATTAAACTTGGTTTTTTCATATTCATTTAGATATATTATGATTAAAGTTTTAGTCCTTTTGTCTCCCTTTTCTTTTTTATGTCTTACTTTAGAATCAACGAAAACATTTTTTAAAATTTGGATAAAAAATTTATTTTCATTATTATTTATTCAAATAATTGTTTCACTAGTTTTATTACTCCTTTTTTCAATGGATTTTTCATCAGATAATTTATTTTCTAAATTTATTTATGTTGGTGGAATATATGCTTTAATAAAAGCTAATTCATTGGTTAGGGAATTTATGGGTGGTTTTTCCACAGAAATTACTCAATCTGTGCAAAAATTATTTTATAAAAATAATTGACTTTTTAATTTCTTTATTAATTGTTTATGTTTGTAATTTTATTTATTTTATATTTATTATTATTTTTTTGTTATTATTTATTATTATTTTTTGGTTATCCTTTTTCATTATTTTTTTATTATTTATAATCAATTATTTTTCTTTTATTTTTATTTCATTATTTATAATTAATTATTTTTGAAAAATATACTTAATAATTTTAAACTCAAAACAAGAAAGGATTGATATTATTTATGAAATTTATTTTTCCACAAAATTATAATTTTAAAAATAAATTTTTAGGTACATTTGAATATTCAACTTTATTATTTAATATAATTTGGGATATTTTTATTCTTTTAATAATAAATATTTTATTTAAAAATTTATCCTTAAAAATTTTCTGCTTTATAGTATTTTGCTTTCCTTTACTTCTTCTTAGTTTTTCCGGATTAAATGGTGAGAATATGGTTTACGCATTTTTTTATATTTTAAAATTTCAAATAAAAAACAAATTATATTTATATAAAAAATCAAATAATCCTTGAATTTTTTGTCTAAAAAAGTTATAATTTTAGTTACATGTTTAATAGACTTCAAATTGATTTTTGTTGCTTATTATAATATATAAATGTAATTTTGAAAGGAAGGAATGTGATTAAAAATGAAACTAGAACAAAATGAAAAATCTCTTTTGTTTTCAGAAACAATAATTCCTGATATATTTTTTTCTGATTATTTTTCAGAATTATCTGGTGATTATTTAAAAATTTATATGTATATGATTTTTCTATCTAAATACAAAAAAGATATAAAATTAAATGACTTATCTAAAAAATTAAATATTCCTTTAAAAACAATTACTGATGGTATTAAATATTTAGAAGAAAATAAGTTAATAACTCGAAAAACAACTGGTTATATTATTACAGATTTACAAGAATTAACACTTCATAATTTATATTCTCCTAATCTTACAATATCTAAGGAGAAGGTTGAGCAAACTGCAAAAAATAAATCTAGAGCAAAAGCTATTGAACATATAAATAATATGTATTTTCAAGGAATTATGGGACCATCTTGGTATAATGATATAGATTTATGGTTTAAAAAATATAACTTTGACGAACAAGTTATGATTGCATTATTTGATTATTGTTATAATCGTAGTGCAATGCATAGAAACTATATTCAAACTGTCGCTGAAGCTTGGTCTGCAAATAAAGTACAAACATGGAATGACTTGGATAAGTATTATGAAAAACAAGAAAATTTAAATAAATTTAAAAAATCAATTGCAAAAAAACTTGGAAAATATAACGGATTAACACAATATGAAGAAGCATATATCGAAAATTGGGTTTTAAATTTTGGATATAACATGGACGTAATAGAAATAGCATTAAAAAGAACAACTTTAAAACAAAATCCAACATTCGAGTATATAAATAATATAATTACAGATTGGCATGATAGAAATTTAAAAACTCCTGCTGAAATAAATACATTTTTAGAACAAAGAAAGAAACAAGAAAAAAATACCAAAGAACTAAAATCTCAAATAAATAAAGCTAATTATGAGCAAAGAAATTATGATAATTTAGACTTTTTATATGCAAATAATAATTCTCAAAATCTAAATAATGATTCTCAAGATGAAAATGAAAATTCTTAATATTTAAAACTTTTTAATTATACAAGGAGGTATACATGTCTAATGAAATTTTAAATTCTTTATTACAAGATTATTCTCAAAAAAAAATAAAAGCAGAAATTGATTTAGAAATAAAAAAAGAAAATTTGTATAAAAAATATCCTCGCTTACAAGAAATAGAAAATGAGTTAAATAATTTTGCAATTTCTACAGCTAAAAATATCTTAAATAATAATCCTTCTTCTATAGAATTATTAAATAAAAAAATCGAATTATTAAAATACGAAAAAATCTGTATTTTGCAAAATGCACATTTAGATATAAATTATCTAAAACCGTCTTATGAATGTCCTATTTGCTCTGATACAGGCTATATAAGAAAAAATAATTATAAAACAGAAATGTGTACATGTTTAAAGCAGAAACTATTGGATATTTCATTTAATAAATCTAATATGTCTAATTTAGATAAAGAAAATTTTGAAACATTTAATGAAAATATTTTTTCAGATGAAGTAGATATTTCAAAATATAATTTTAATATTTCGCCCAGAAATAATATAAAAAACATTAAACAAAAATGTATTTATTTTGTAAATAATTTTGATAACCCTGATACTAAAAATCTACTTTTTACGGGCAATACAGGTCTACGGTAAGACTTTTATGTCTAATTGTATTGCAAAAGAATTACTAAAAAAAGGGAAAACTGTTTTATACCAAACTGCACCTGTACTTCTTGAAAGCGTAATAGATTATAAGATGGGAAAACAAAAAAACACATCGGAAAATATTTACAAATCAATATTAGAAACAGATTTACTAATAATTGACGATTTAGGAACAGAAAGCTTAAATAGTATGAAATTAAGTGAATTATTTACTATATTAAATACTAGAATTTTGAATTTAAATAATAAAATTACAAAAACAATTATTTCTACAAATTTAAATATAAAAGATATCTTTAAAAATTATGAAGAACGCATAGGTTCAAGAATAGCAGGATACTATGATATTTATTATTTCTTTGGAGATGATTTGAGATTAAAACCCAAAAAATTGCCATAGGGGCGTTCCTATGGCAATTTTTTATTCACTTTCTACATCTTCCATTTCAGGTGTTAATGTTTCAATACTTACAACTTTTCCACCATCATTAGTTCTCATTAAAGTAACTCCTTGTGTAGACCTTCCTAAAACGCTAATATCTTTAACACTTATTCTAATAATTGTACCTGTATCTGTAATAAGCATAACATCATCATCTTCTGTAGTAATTCTTACTCCTACAATTTTTCCTGTCTTTGGTGTAATTTTATATGTTACAACACCCTTTCCACCTCTTAGTTGGACTCTGTATTCATCTAATTCTGTTCTTTTTCCAAAACCATTTTCAGTAATTGCAAGTAATGTCGCTTTTCCTCCAGCTATAACAGATTCCATACCTATTACTTCATCATCATCATCTAATCTTATACCTATTACACCTTGTGAAACTCTACCTATTGGACGCACTTCTTTTTCGTCAAATGTTATACACATTCCATTTTTTGTTACTAATACAACATTATCTTGTCCATCTGTTAATCTAACACCTATTAATTCATCATCTTCTTTTAATGTAATTCCTTGAAGTCCATTTTTTCTTGTGCTGTCATATTCTTTTAACGATGTTTTTTTGATGAGACCATTTTTAGTTGACATTAATAAATATTTATCTTCTGCAAAATTTTGAATTGGTATAACTGCAGAGATTTTTTCTCCTGGGTCTAGACTTAATAAATTAACTATAGCTGTTCCTCTGGCTGTTCTACCAGCTTCTGGTATTTCATATCCCATTAATCTATAAAGCTTACCCTTATTTGTAAAGAATAATATCATATCATGTGTTGAAGCTGTAAATATTTGCTTTACAAAATCTTCTTCTCTTGTTGCCATTCCTGTTATTCCTTTACCACCTCTTTTTTGGCTTTTATATGTATCTATTGGCATTCTTTTTATATACCCAAAATGAGTTAAAGTAACAACAGTTTGTTCTTCTTTGATTAAATCCTCTATATCAATTTCTCCCTCAGCTGCAACTATTTTAGTTTTTCTTTCATCTCCAAATTTTTCTCTTATTTCTATAAGTTCTTCTTTTATAATTTCGAATACTAACCTTTCACTATTTAAAATATCTCTTAAATGAGCTATCAATTCCATTAATTGATTATATTCTTCTTCTATTTTTTCTCTTTGCAATCCTGATAATGTTTTTAATCTCATATCTAATATTGCTTGAGCTTGTATATCAGTAAGACCAAATCTTTCCATCAATCTTTCTTTAGGATCATCATAAGAAGATCGAATTATATTAATAACTTCATCAATATTATCTAATGCTATTCTTAAACCTTCTAAAATATGTGCTCTTGCCAAAGCTTTATCTAATTCAAATTGTGTTCTTCTCAAGATTACATCTTTTCGATGGTCTATATAACAATCTAAGCATTGTCTTAATGTCAAAATCTTTGGCTCTCCATTTACTAATGCTAACATTATTATTCCAAATGTTGATTGCATTTGTGTATGCTTAAATAATTGATTTAAAACCACTTGAGGATTTGCATCTCTTTTTAATTCTATAACAACCCTAACTCTATCTATTCTATCTGATTCATCTCTACATTCTGATATTCCTTCAACTTTTCTTTCTTTTGATAAATCTGATATAGTTTTTATTAAGTTTGCTTTATTTACTTGATATGGTAATGAAGAAACAATAATTCTTTGTCTATTTCCACTCATTTCTTCAATTTCAGTTTCTGCTCTTAATGTGATTTTTCCTTTTCCTGTTTTATATGCTTGTTTAATTCCTTCTATTCCAAGAATAATTCCTTCTGTCGGAAAGTCTGGTCCTTTTATAACACTCATCAAATCTTCATCAGAAACTTCATCTTCATCAATGATTTTTATAATTCCATTTATAACTTCTGTTAAATTATGTGGTGGTATATTTGTCGCCATTCCTACCGCAATACCTGATGAACCATTAATTAAAAGCGATGGTATTCTAGCTGGTAAAACAGTTGGTTCTTGCAATCTATCATCATAGTTTGGCATAAAATCTACCGTATTTTTTTCAATATCAGTTAACATATATTCTGAAATTTTAGACATTCTTGCTTCAGTATACCTCATAGCTGCAGGCCCATCTCCATCAACAGAGCCAAAGTTTCCATGTCCATCAATTAACATATACCTCATTGAAAAATCCTGAGCTAATCTAACCATTGCATCATATACAGATGTATCTCCATGTGGATGATATCTTCCTAAAACAGAACCTACAGTATTAGCACATTTTCTATAAGGTTTATCAGATGTAATACCATCTTCATGCATTGCATATAGAATTCTTCTATGCACTGGTTTCAATCCATCTCTTACATCTGGAAGGGCACGAGATACAATAACACTCATAGCATAATCTATATAAGCTGTTCTCATTTCCTTTTCAATATCTCTTTCTATTATTTTACCGTCATTTCTTTCTTCTGGTCTATCTTCCATTTTCACTATCCTTCCTTTCCTTATATGAATACAAGTTTAGCTAAAAAACATTTATTCATTATACAATAATTATTTTTCAAGCAATTTACTTTTTTCCTCATTTTTCATATACCTGTATTATACTAAACCAGAGCTTTTTTTTCAAGTAAAATGTATTAAAAAACTTTAACAATATTGATTTCCGGTTACAATTTACTAAACTCTAACCAATTTTTCAGCCAGTTCTAAATGCTCCTTGCTTAAATCAAAATTTTGTCCATTATTTTTTATTAAATTATGTAATATTTCTATTGTTCTTGCTTCATTAATTATTTTTTCAATTGGAGCAATATTTTTTAATTGTTTTTCTAACTTATTATATTCCTTTGTCATTCCTTCAAAATTTTTATTTTCGAAATAATTTTTCCAATTATTAATATATTTACTAGTATTTTCAATAGATTGATATTGATCTTTAAATGATTTTTCTATATTTTTTTCTACATTATTTAATATAATATTTTTTCCTTGTTTAATTGTAGTTGCAATTGCATTGTTAATTAATCCTGCCTGTTTAACTTTATCAACAGTAATATCTATTAAACCCGAAATTCCATCTAATATTCCTCCTGATTGCACAGCATTTTGCATTTGACTTACATTTTCAAAGTTTCCTGTAACAATTCCAATTGCACTTTTACCAATATCAATTGCATCAGAAATTGTTTTATTTACTCCATCTTTTAAACCATAATTGAATAAATTATCTTTTATATTAATAACTTGTCCTTCAATAAAATCTGGTAATAATGCTCTTATTCCTACATCTATTGCCGTATTAATTGTTTTTCCTAAAACACTTTCTAAAAAATTTTTTTGTGTATTTTCATTTACTATTTTGTTATCAATATTTAAATTATTTTGTTTTTCCAAATTACTTATCTCCATATATAATTTCATTCCTTTCTTCTCATTAAATTTAATTTTCTATTAATATTTTTAAAATTATAATTTATTTTAAGAATATATTTTATTTTTTTAATTTTTTAATTTTTTTATTTTAAAATATTTTTAATTTCTTTATTTATTAAATATTTTTTATTTTTATAATTTTTAAATAAATAATTAAAATTATAAAGTTTAATTTTTATTTTATTTTTATAAATTTGTTTTAAAATATTAAAATCAATATTTTTTATATTTTCTGATTTTAATATAATATTCAAAGTATCTTTTCTATTTTTTAAATATTTATTAATTTCAATTAAACATTTATTTACTTCATCTTTTGTACCACAATTCTTTTCAAGAATCAAAATAACTTTATTAACTTTATATAATAATTTATCTCTTATTTTTTTATTATAAAAAAATCCATCATTTATAATTATATAATCAAATTTATTTGCTTTATTCTCAAATAAAATATTTAAAAAATTATCTATTATCTTTTTATTGTTTATTTTTTTTAATATATTATTAATATTAGAAATACAGATTAAATTCTTATCAATTTTATTTTCTATTTTGTTTAAATAAGATTTTATTTTTATTATATTATATAGTTCTTCACAATTTATGCTTTTATTTTTTTTATCTTTATAATAATTATTTGTAATATTTAATTTAGAAAATAAAACTTTATTTTTTTTATCAATATTTATTAATAATATTCTTTTATTTATTTTTCTTAAATAATTTATAATATTTATTATTATTATATTTTTATCTAAATCATTTTTTCCTGTGATTAAAATTTTATTTTTTTCATATTTTTTTATATTTCTTTTTTTGAAATTTAAATATTTTTTAAATTTCTTATTATTTCTATATTTTTTTATTTTTTCCTTAGTTAAAATAATAATTTTATTTTTAAATCTTGATTTTTTATTTTCAATTTTTTGATTATTTAAAATATTAATTAGATATTCAATTTTTATTTCTTTTTTTGTATAAATATTTTTTATGTTGTTTTCTTGTAATTTTAATATTTTTTCTTTGTTATTTTTTTCTAGAAAAAAAATAATATTTATATTAGAATTTATTTTTTGTATTTCTGTTATTAATTCTTCTATAGTAATTTTTCCTAAAATTTTTTCATATAAAATAATTGTATTTACATCTTTTCTTTTTTTTAAAACATCTAAAATGGCTTCCCTATATTGTATATCTTTTCCTACTATTTCTAATTTGTATTCTTTTTTTAATTTTTCATTTATCTCCGGAGAATCGATCGCTGTTATTATTTTTTTCAAATTCATCTTCTCCTTCTATTATTTCTTTTTCAATATCTGAACATTCAATTTTAGTTAAAATATGATTTTCTCCTACAAACATTAATGCCTCCCCTCTTTTTAAAGATTTAATTTCTACTTTTTCTTTTTCAGATAGATTTGCATATTCTGATAATATTTTTATATTTTCTTCTTCTAATGCAAAAAAGGTCTTTATACTAGAATTATTTAAAATACTTTTTCCGTAAGTACCACTATCTAAACTAAAAATATCAGAAATATCTTGAGTTATTGCTACTCCACTTCCTCCATATTTTCTTATGGTTTTAAAAATTTTATATATAAAACTTGCAACTTCTCTATTAGATGTAACTCCAATTAATCTCCAAATTTCATCTAAATATATAGCCTTTTTTTCTTGCCTGTTTTCTTTTATTTTATCCCAAAAAATATCAGTAAATAAATACATACCAAATTTTAAATTTTCTTCTCCTAAATCATATATATCAGCAATAACTAAATCTTTATTTAATTCAATATTTGTATAATTATTAAAAAATTTCATAGATCCCTTAACAAACGGTATTAATTTTATTTTAAATTTTTTCGTTTTTTCATCTTTACCTAATTCCTCATATAAATCTTCTAACAATGGCATATCTTTTGAATTTTTAAATTCACTTTTTGTTTTTTTATTTTTTATTATTTCTTTAAATAAACTCTTATCATCAAATGTTATATTTTTTTTATTATAAATTTTAATCAAACTTTCTTCTATTAATGCTTTTTCTTCCTCATCTAATTCTCCAAAAACTAAATTAAAAAATCCAATTAATTTTCCTATTTTAGTCGCTAAATACCCTGATTCTCCTTCTTCAATACTTTCTTTTCTTATCTCTAAAATATTTATATATGTTTCTGAATTTGGTCCTATTTTAATTTGCGTCCCTTTAAGTTTATTGCATAAAATATTATATTCTCTATCTGGATCTATTATATATTGCTTAATTCCTAGCAATTTATATCTTAAAATAAGTAATTTTGTATAAAAAGATTTCCCCGCACCACTAGTTCCAAAAATACAGATATTAGCATTTTTATACTTTTTTGTATCATACCTATCTATAAATACCAATGAATTATTATAAATATTTGTTCCTATAAAAATTCCTTCTTTATCAAAAATAGTTGACGAAATAAATGGATAAGTTGCAAGCAATCCGGATGTTAAAATATTTCTTTTTGCAGCTCCCTTTATAATTTCTTTATTTTCAATAATTGGCATACATGATAAAAATAATTCTTCTTGCCTAAAATTTGCTCTTCTTGTTTGCATTCCCTTACTTTGAGTAATTCCTTCTATTTTATTTAAATAATATTCTAATTCTTTAATATCATCAGAATATAAATTTATATAAATATATAAAAAATAAATATCTTCGTTGTTTATTTGTATTTCTTTCCTAATATATTTAGCATCACTATATGTAAAAGCAGCTATATCAATATCTTCATAATTTTGATTTTTTTCTTTTAGTTCTACTCCTACATTTCCTATATGATATGTTAAATCCTTTATTGTTCTATATGAATCCTGTTTTTCATAAAAAATAGAGATATTCATGTTAATATTTGTTTCTATTAAACTTTTTAATAATATATCATTTTGTTCTCTATAATAATTAACAACAATTAATCCTGAATAATATACATTATCTATTTCTACATATTTAGGATTCTTTATATTTATGTATGATGGAGAAATTTCATCCTTTTCGCTTACAATTCCAGCGAAAAAATTATCTTCATCTTTATTTTTCTCTAATAATTTTATTTTTTTTATTATTTCTTCAAATTTTTCTTTTATTTTTTCATACCTCCTCTATTTTATAAATAATTAAATTTATTATTTTTCTTATTTAATTTTGTAGCCAAAAATAGAATAATTTAAATTTTATTTATTTAGAATTTGCTCTTTTGATTTTTTATAGGATAAAAAAAGGATAAGAATAATTTTTGAATTTGATTTTTATCATCAATTTCTTCAACAAAATTTCCACATCGAGATAAACATTCTTTAATTTTAAAATATTTTTCTTTTAAATCATTTTTTATAATTTCTTCATTTTCTATGTATTCTTTTTTAATATTGTTTTCATAATAAATAATTATATAAAAATTTTTAGATGCAGATTTTCTTTTAATATTAATTTGTGAAATATAATCGATATAATTTTGTGAAATTTCTTTTAAATATTGATTTTCTTTTTTGGAAATATTTTTTTGAATATTAAATATATTTTTACTTAAATCTTCTTTACTACTTTGAATTAAAATTTGAATATTAAATTGACAAGTTTTTAAAAAAATTTTATACGAATTTAAAATAGCTTCTTTTTCTAAATCAGATTTTAAATTATAATTAATAGGAATTATTTTTAATATTTTTATATATTTATTATTTTTTAGTTTTATAATTCCATTGTTATAAATTTTATCTATAGGTATCCATTGTTGTACAGTTTTATTTTTTATTACTTTTTCACCTCCCATTTGACAGAAATTTTATATTATAAACTGTAATTTGTCAAGAATTTTTCGTTGACCATTTTCGACATTTTTCAACATTGTTACAAGTCACAGCCGGTTTTAAATAACGAAGCTGCAAGTTAATATATAATATTTTTGAAAAAAGCGAATTGAAAGTGAGCAAGTTAGAAATTCTAATAAATTTTATGGAAAGAGTTCATTTTCGAAGAAAATGGAAGGGAGCCATAAAATTTATGTGAATTTCTTACGCAGTTCAGCTTGAACGAGCATTTTTGAAAAAATTATATATTAACTTGAAGCAATGCAAAAGCAACTGTGACTTGTAACGCTACCTTTTATAACAAGTCAACCATGAATAATTAAAAGTCCGCGCAATTGATTAGTTATAAAAAATTTTTTGAATATTTTTTTTGTTTTTGTTCATAATAAGAATATAAGGTTAATAGTAGTTGAGCCAAGAGTATTGATAGATTATTTTTTAGTTTATTAATATTCGGACAAAGATATTTAATAGTATATTTTATATATATTATTATGTGTCGGCGATAAGAATATATTACTTGTATGTAGGCTATATTTCATTTTGTTCTTTTATTTTTATATATGGTCAAATTATATGTAATATATTCGAGCTAAGATTATTTTTATATCTAATTTATTTAGTGGTTGTTATTAGTCCCTTTGGGATGAATATGGTTACTTATGGTGTATTAATGGTCGAGCGAATGATTAATATATGTGGTATCGAGCTTATTTATATAGTAATATATATTAGGTTTTAATATTAGATATATTAGTTTTAGCAAAGATTATTATTGGCTTTATGATTAATGGCAGATAAATATTAATTTATCTGCCATTAAATTATATATCTAGATTTTTTACATATTTTGCATTTTGTTGTATAAATTCTCTTCTAGGTTCTACTTCATCCCCCATTAATAATGTAAATATTTCATCTGCCTTTATTGCATCTTCCATTGTTACTTTAATTAAAATTCTAGTTTCTGGATTCATAGTTGTATCCCACAATTGTTCTGGGTTCATTTCTCCTAAACCTTTATATCTTTGTAGCCCTAATTGTTCCCTAGCAATTCCTTTTTCTGCTAAATCTTTATATGCTTTTTCTAAGTCATCATCTGTATAGCAATATATATCTGTCATTCCCTTCTTAGATAACTTATATAAAGGTGGCTGTGCTAAATATACATTTCCGTTTTCTATTAAAGGTCTCATATATCTAAAGAAAAATGTTAATAATAATGTTCTAATATGTGCTCCATCAACATCAGCATCTGCCATAATTATTACTTTTCCATATCTAATTTTTGTAACATCAAATTCTGAACCTATACCAGCTCCTATTGCTACAATTACAGGGTTTAGCTTATCATTACCATAGATTTTATCTGCTCTAGCTTTTTCTACATTTAGCATCTTTCCCCATAAAGGTAATATTGCTTGGAATTTTCTATCTCTTCCCTGTTTTGCACTTCCTCCAGCTGAATCTCCCTCAACTATATACACTTCACATTCATCTGCGTTTTTACTACTACAATCTGCTAACTTTCCAGGTAATGTACTTGTTTCTAGATTACTTTTCTTTCTTACTAATTCTCTAGCCTTTCTTGCTGCTTCCCTAGCTCTTGAAGCACTTATACATTTTTCCAAAATAGATTTAGCCACTGATGGATTTTCTTCTAGGAATGTTGATAATGCCTCATTAACCATACCTTGAACAATTCCAGTCACCTCACTATTTCCCAGTTTAGTTTTAGTTTGTCCCTCAAATTGTGGTTCCTTAACCTTCACAGAAACTACAGCTGTTATTCCTTCTCTTATATCTTCACCCTGTAAATTACTGTCTTTTTCTTTTAAAACATTATGGCTTCTTGCATAATCATTAAATACTTTAGTTAAAGCTCTTTTAAATCCTTCTAAATGTGTACCACCTTCTATAGTATTTATATTATTTACAAATGTATATATATTTTCTGAATAACTTGAAGTATATTGAATTGCTATTTCAACAGGTACTTCTCCATCATTTTTTTCTATATATATTGGAGATTTATGTAACATTTCTTTATTTTTATTTAAATATTCAACAAAAGATTTTAATCCTCCTTCAAAACAAAAATCTCCTTTTTGTGGTGTTTCCCCTCTTTTATCTTCAATCGTTATTCTAAGCCCCTTTGTTAAAAATGCCATTTCCCTAAATCTTTTTTCTAAAGTTTCATATTCATACTCTAAACTTTCAAATATAGTATCGTCTGCTAAAAATCTTACTTTTGTTCCAGTTTTATTTGAATCACCTATTCTTTGAAGTGATTGTACAGTTTTCCCCTTTTCAAATTTCATTTGAAAAATTCCGCCATCTCTTTGAATTGTTACCTCTGTCCATGTTGATAATGCATTTACAACTGAAGCACCAACTCCATGAAGTCCACCAGAAACCTTGTATCCACTATCTCCTCCAAATTTTCCTCCTGCATTTAATTGAGTATAAACTGTTTCTGCTGCAGATATTTTTGTTTTCTTATGTATGTCAACAGGTATACCTCTACCATCATCTTCTACACATATTACATTTCCTGGTTCTATAGTAACATTTATATTTTTACAATATCCTGCTAATGCTTCATCAACACTATTATCAACTATTTCATAAACGCAGTGATGTAATCCTCTTACAGAAACACTACCTATATACATTCCAGGTCTTTTTCTTACATGCTCCAAACCATCTAATACTTGTATCTGTTCTGCACCATATTCATGATCGTATTTTTCCATTTATTTTCCTCCTCAAATTTAATTACTTAAATAAATTTATAATTTTTAATCATATGTATTGTTACAATTCACAGCTAATAAAACTTTGTTAGATTATTTACTGTCTTATTGTTTTTCCACTTTTTACATTATATATTAAAAAATTATTATTTTCAATATTTATTTTTTCAGTACATGTTATTATTACTTGTGCATTTTTTATTTTTTCTAAAAAATTTTTTCTTCGCTTTTCATCCAATTCTGACATAAAATCATCTAATAATAAAATTGGATATTCGCCTATTTCTTCAAAAATAATATTTAGCTCTGATAATTTTAATGAAAGAATTGCTGTTCTATGTTGTCCTTGTGAACCATAAATATCTAATTGCCTTTTATTTATATATATCACAAAATCATCTCGATGTATACCCTTTGTTGTAAATCCTTTTATTATATCCAAAGTTCTCCTTTGTTTTAATAATTTTAAAAAATCTTCTTTATTTTTACATTCACTTATATATTCAATTTCAATTTCTTCTTTATTATTTGTAATTTCATTATGTATTATTTTTATTTTATTTTTTATTTTTTCTATAAATTCGTTTCTATAATTAAAAATATTTACAGCATATTCTGATAACTTTTCATCCCAAATATCTAAAAGATTTTCATCTTTTTTTTCATCTTTTATTTGTCTTAAATAGTTATTTCTTTGTTCTAAAGTTTTTAAATATAGATTTAAATTATACATATAATTAGGCTTTAATTGACTAATCATAATATCTAAAAATCTTCTTCTATTTTGTGGTCCACCTTTTAAAATATTTATATCATCTGGTGTAAAAATTACAACATTAATATTTCCAAGTAATTCACTTAACTTATTTATTTTAACGCCATTGATATAAACTATTTTTTTATCTCCCAAATTAATTTTTATTTTTCCTTCTCTATCTGATTTTTGATATTCTATTTCAATTTGAGAATTTTTAGAGTTTAAATTTATCATTTCTTTATCTTTTTTAGCTCTAAATGATTTTCCCATCCCACACAAAAAAATTGCTTCTATAATATTAGTTTTCCCTTGAGCATTTTCGCCATAAAATATATTTATATTTTTATCTAAGTTTATTTCTTCCTCGCTATAGTTTCTAAAATTATTAATTTTTATATTTTTTATCCACATTTACTACCATTCCTTCATAATGCACAAATCCGGTTGGAAAAGAATTAAATTTTGACAATGCTCAGACCGTTAAAGCTTTGCCCGTTACAGTCTCAGTATGCCTCAGGTAAACCGCGTTTTAAATATAATATAACGCATTCAAAATTCTAATTATTTTTCAACCTTTTCTCTCCAATTGTGTATAACTATTATATTTTTATATAAAATTATACTTTTAAAAATTTTAATTATTTTATCTGTAAATATTCTTTTTTATTTAACTATTATTTTTTATTATAAATTATATTAATTAAAATTTAAATCAGCTTATTTTTGATTTTCACTCGTTGTTTTTTTTTGTTTTCTATTTTTTTCTTTTTTTTACTAATTTTTTCTAGTTTTTAATTTAGTTAATTATTTTTTATTATAAAATTATATTATTTAAAATTCAAATCAGCTTATTTTTGATTTTCACGCGTTGTTTTTTTTTTTTTGTTTTCTATTTTTTTCTTTTTTTTACTATTTTTTCTAATTTTTTAATTTAATTAATTATTTTTTTATTATAAAATTATATTATTTAAAATTTAAATCAGCTTATTTTTGATTTTCATGCGTTGTTTTTTTCTTTTTTTTGCTATTTTTTTTATTTAATTAATTATTTTTTTATTATAAAATTATATTATTTAAATTTCAAATCAGCTTATTTTTGATTTTCACGCGTTGTTTTTTCTTTTGTTTTCTATTTTTTTCTTTTTTTTACTAATTTTTTTTATTTTTTTCAAATAATACTATTAAATTTTTATTTAATAATATTAATTATAATTTAAATTTTATATTATTATAATTTTTTTTATAATTTATTACATAAAATTCAAATTTAATTTTATCCACAGCTTTTCCACTTTTCTATTTAAATATTTTTTTAATTATTTTTTATTAAATTTAATTTTTTAGATTTTTTTTAGGCAATTCGGTATCATTATATTTAAATTTCATCTATTTTTCTTTGATTTCCTTTTAATATATTTTTTTTACTATTTTTTTCTTTTTTTATGATTTGTATTTTTTTCTATTTTGCTCTAGTTATCCACATGTAGTCAACAAATTGTGGATAACTTTTTTTGAAATTTAAATTCATTTTATAGTCTATTTTTATAATTTAATCTTTTGGCAAAAAATTGCCAAAAAGGGCGTCCCCTTGGCAATTTTTATTCTTCTTTTAATCTTATTGGCAATATCATATATGTATAGTCATTATTTTCAACAGATTTTATTAAACATGGTGATATACTTGTTCCAAATTCTATATATACTTCCTCTTCATCTATAGCTTTTAGACTATCTAGAAAATATTTAGGGTTAAAACCTACTTCCAAATTCTTTCCCTCAGTAGAAACGTATAATTCTTCTTTTGCATCTCCTGTTTGATTTGTACATGAAATTACAATTTTACCAATATCAACTTGTACTTTTACAGGATATTTTTTTTCTTTTTCTACAGCTGATGCTGATATTAAGCTTATTCTTTCAAAGCAATTTTGAATGTTATTTTTTTCTACTCTTATTCTTGTATCCCAATTACTAGGTATTACATTCTTATAGTTTAAAAATTCACCATCTAAAATTCTAGTTACAATTTTGCAATTATCCATTTCAAATAATGCTTGATTTTTAGCTACTCCTATTTTAACTGGTTCGAATGAATCTGAAATTATTTTATTAACTTCATTTAGTGTTTTGCCTGGAATAACTGCTTTAAAATTATTGCTTTGTTTATTTAAATATATTGAACGTAATGCTAATCTAAATCCATCTACTGCAACTAATGTTAATTTATTATTTTCTATTTCGAATAAACATCCTGTAAATATTGGTCTGCTCTCTTCATTACTTACGGCAAAAATTGTTTTTCTAATCATATTTTTTAATAAAGTTTGATCTAATTCTATAGAATTTTCAACCTCTATTTTTGGAAGTTCTGGAAATTCGTCTGGGTTCATTGTTGCTAATTTGTATAAAGCTCCCTCACATTCTATTTCTAATAAATTTTTATCATTTACAGATATATAAATTTCTGTATCTGGTAATTTTCTTATTATTTCACTAAACATTATTGCATTTACTACGATACTGCCTTGTTCTTTAACTTCACATTCCATTATATATTCTATACCAATTTCTAAATCATAAGTTGTTAATTTCACTTCATTGTCATTTGTTTGAATTAAAATTCCTTCTAGTATAGGCATTGTTGTTTTAGAAGCAACTCCTTTTACTACGGAATTAAGAGCTTTTATTATTTTATCTTTATAGCAAACTATTTTCATTTTGCTTCCTCCTTTATATATAATATAATAATTTTAGTAGTAATAGTAATAGGTACTGTGGAAACTGTGGAAAACTATGTTGATAGTTACTATCCCTAACAAAATTGATGTTTATAACTTAGTGGATAACTTAAAAAGTTATCCACAGTTTTAAATTGAAAATGTGTAAAAGTAAGATATACACATGTTATAAACAGGTTATTAACATAGGGGGTGTGGATATCCAATGTAGCACTTCCGTAAGAGGTTATTGGATATTATTTATCAAACATAAATTTTTCCAAACAAAAATTTTAAAAAAATGATATAAACATATTGTTTATTATTGTTTTCCATTTATGATTATGTTTTTCACACTATCCACAATTAACTTTGTATTTGTTTTTTCTTTTATTTCTTTTTCAATTTTTCTACAAGCATGCATTACTGTTGAATGGTCTCTTCCACCAAAGTCAACTCCTATCTGGGGATAAGACATATTAGCAATTTCTCTACATAAGAACATAGATATTTGTCTTGGAAAAGCTATATCATTCGACCTTTTATTACCAGCCAAATCATCTTTTTCTATGCTAAAATATTTAGCTACAGTTTCCTTTATGAAATCACAAGATATGACTTTTTCACTTTCATATTTGAATTCATTTATTATGTTTTCGGCTAATTCGATGGTAATAGGACTATGTGTTAATGAAGCACGAGCCACAATCTTGTTGAAAACTCCTTCTAGTTCTCTAATATTTGAGTCTATTTTATTTGCAATATTTGACAGTATAAAGTCTTCGATAATAACATTTTCATCTTGCGCTTTTTTTCTAAGTATTGCCAAACGAGTTTCATAATCTGGACAAGAGATATCTGCTAAAAGTCCCCATTCAAATCTAGATTTTAGTCTGTCTTCTAAGAAAGGAATGTCTCTTGGAGGCTTATCACTTGAAATAATAATTTGTTTCCCATCTTCATATAAAGAATTAAAAGTATGGAAAAATTCTTCTTGAACCCTTTCCTTTCCTGCTATAAATTGAATATCATCTATTAGCAAAACATCAATATTCCTATATTTATTTCTGAAGAATTCATTTTTATTATCTTTTATTGCATTAATTAATTGATTTGTAAATTTTTCAGACGTAACATATAAAACATTTGCATTTTTGTTATTCTCTAAAATTCTATTTCCAATGGCATGCATTAGGTGAGTTTTTCCCAATCCTACTCCACCATATAAAAATAATGGATTATATGATTTGGAAGGTTCATTACCTACGGCTAGTGCAGCTGCATGAGCAAATCTGTTATTATTTCCAACTACGAATGTTTCAAATGTGTACTTAGGATTTAATGTTGACTTGTTTGATTCAATTTCTGCAGAATTAGTAGTTGTGGAAGGGTCTGTTATAATTTCTTTTTCCTCAATTTTATTTTCTTTTGATATGTCTATTACCGAAAACGTCCAATCTTTATTTGTTATATAGCGTAAAGTATTAAAAAGCAACGGTCTATATTTATTTTCGATAAAATCTTTTTGATATTCTGAAGTAGTGGTAAAAATAATATTATTTCCATCAATGCTTCTAATGTCTAAGGGCATTATCCATGTATCAAATGATATTTTTGTTACTTCAGGCTTTAATTCTTCTTTTATTTTTAAAATTAATTCGTCTTTATCAATTGCCATCTAAAAACATCCTTTCATTAAATTTATCCACAAAGTTATCCACAGGTGTTGATAAAATTGTAATATTTCTGTAAAATTATAGACGATTTTTACGAACATTAATTTCAGTATTTTCAATAAAAATAGCTTGTAATTTTTTACTTTCCTATAATAACAAATTTATACACAAGAAGTCAATAAAATTGTGGAAAAAATTTTTTTTCTGTGGATAAGTTTTTAAACAATTGTGGATAACTTAAAATTTTTTACGAAAATGTTACAGAAATTCATACAAAAAATAACATAAAGAGTATAAATAATTACAAATATTTATATTTTTACATTGTAGTTACAATTCACAGTTAAATTAGTATTGCTTCAAGTTAATATATAATAATTTTTAAAAAAATATTATATATTAACTTGAAGTCTTTATATTTTATAATCATATTTGGCCGTGAATGTAACCGCCGGTATCCTAATATCTATAAAAAATTAAAAAATCACTTGACATTTTGTGTGTTTGTACTGTATAATCGATATACTTGTTAAAAAAATAATTTCCATAAAAGTGGAATTTTATAAAAAAGTCAATAGGAGGTGCAATAATGAAAAGAACATTTCAACCAAAAAAAAGACAGGAAAAGAAAGAACATGGATTTATGAAAAGAATGAAAACTAGATCAGGACAAAACGTAATAAAAGCAAGAAGAGCAAAAGGTAGAAAAAAATTAACAGCTTAATCCTTATATTTACATAATTATGCTTTTATTAATATTTATCAAAGAAAAAACGGGGCATGATTAATACATTTTGAGATGATTTACATGTTCTGTTTTTGCTTTTTTCATATAATTTTGTTATACAATAGGAAAAACTCTGAAGCTTCTAAGTAAGCTACGCAACTCGAAGTGAAAATAAAAGTTTTTATTTTCAAAGGAAAGTCATCATTTCCTATTGTATAAAAAGGGCTTCTTTGGAAAAAGGGGATTAATGAATAGTGGAAAAAACAAGAATGTTAAAGAAAAATTACGAATTTAAAAGTGTTTTATCAAAAGGAAATTATTATTCTGGAAGATATATAGAGGCTTTTGTGAGAAGAAATAATAAAAATTACAATATGCTTGGAATAGCAATTAGTGTAAAAACAGCAAAAGCTGTAAAAAGAAATTCCATAAAAAGACTTATAAGAGAAAATTATAGAATATTTGAAGAAAATATCAAATCAGGATATAGTATAGTATTTTTGTGGAAGAAAAAAGTTGGAATAGAGAATGCAACATTTAAAAATATAGAAAGTGATATAGAAAAAATTTTTGATAAAGCAAACATTTTTGAGGAAATATAATGAAATGAAAAAAATCTTTATTTGGCTTATTAATATGTACCAAAAACACATATCAATTTGGCTAGAAAGTAAAAATATCAATTGTAAATTTTACCCAACTTGCTCAGAATATACAAAGCAAGCAATTGAAAAATATGGAGTAGTAAAAGGTTGTTTCTTAGGGACTTATAGGATTCTAAGATGCAATCCATTTTCAAAAGGTGGATACGATCCATTGAAATAGAGCTAGTAGGAAGTTTGAAAAATAATTACAATTTTGGCTGTGCGCAGTGGCGAATTTAATTCTTTTCCAAACTGATTTGTGCCTTGAGAAAGGAATGTGATAAAAATGTTTGAATTTATTGCTAATATTTTTGGATATTTGCTTAAATTTCTATATGGTTTAGTAAATAATTATGGTTTAGCTATTATTTTATTTACGGTTATTATAAAATTATTACTATTACCGTTATCAATAAAACAACATAAGACAATGAAAAAAAGTTCTAAACTACAAGAAAAAATGAAGGTAATACAATTTAAATATAAAAATGACCCAGAAAAAATGAACCAACAAGTAATGGAATTATATAAAAATGAAAAAATGAGTCCTTTTAGTGGGTGCTTAACAACAATTATTCAATTATTGCTATTATTATCAATTTTCTATTTAGTAAGAAATCCATTAACATATATGGAGAAAATTTCTAAAGATGAAATAAATAAATATGTTACACAGCTTCAAGAAGAAGGGAAGAGTGTAAGCTCTGTTTATCCTGAGATTGATTTAATAAGAGAATATAATTGGTTAAAAGAAAAAAATCCAGAAGATGATAATATAGATAAAGTTAATCTTCAAATGAATTTTGTAGGACTAGACTTAAGTAAAATACCACAACAAAATATGGCAGATTATACGGTTTATATTATACCAATTTTATATATTATATCTTCATTTATCTCTATAAGAATGACTACATCAATGCAAGTAAAACAAAATACGAAAAAAGAACCAGTTATTATGGAAGATGAAAGTGATAAAAATATTGATGAGAACAGCAAAGAATTAGTTGCAGTAGAAGAAAAAAATGAAGTAGACAATGTAATGCAAACAAATAAAATGATGTCTTGGATGATGCCGATAATGTCTATATCAATCGCTTTTGTTGCACCATTGGGCTTAGCATTATATTGGCTAATAAGTAATATTCTTATGATTTTAGAAAGATTGATTTTGAACAAAGCAATTAAGTCTGAAGAAGAATAATCTAAAATATGTGTTAAAGTTGGTGATTTTCTAAATAGGCGTATGCCTTAAGAAAGGAATGATTGTATAAAATGGAAAAAAGTATTATTTCAGAAGGTAAAACAACAAATGAAGCAATAGAAAATGGATTAAAAAAATTAAATGTTTCTAGAGATAAAGTAGATATAAAGGTTTTAGAAAATGAAGTAAAAAGAAGTTTTTTTAGTATATTAGCACCAAGAATTGTTAAAGTAGAATTAACAGTAAAAGAAAACAAAGAAGAAACAAATAGCAAAGTGAAAAAAGAGATTGTTTTATCTACGGAAGAACAAGAAAAAGCAATAAAAAATATAGATAAATTTTTAAAAGAGTTCTTTAAAAGTATTAATGAAAATGTTAAATATGAATTTAATTCAACAGATTCATACATAAATGTAAATATTGAAAATGAGAATTTAGGTTTTTTAATAGGTTATAGAGGGGAAACATTATATTCTTTTCAGAATATTCTAACAGCTGTTGCTGGAAAGGGAATCGAGAATAAAATAAGAGTAATTTTAGATATTCAAGGATACAAAGAAAAAAGAGAAAAAACTCTTGAAGAATTAGCTGAAAAGGTTGCAAAAACAGTAATAAAAACTAGAAAACCAATCAAATTAGAACCGATGGAAGCCTATGAGAGAAAAATAATACATAGTAAATTACAACAAAATCCAAAAGTTGAAACGGTAAGTGTTGGGGAAGAGCCACATAGAAGAATTGTAGTTTCATTAAAACATAAATAATATTTTTTATAAATTAGGGCAAAATTTGATTTTACAAATGCATTTGTAAAATCAAATTTTGCTCTTTTTTTTAAAAAAAGTATTTAAAAAAGTTACATAATATGATAAAATTATACTTGTTATATTTACAAATAGGAAAGAAAGGAATGAGATTTTAATATGAATGTAATAGCTTCAATATCTACGGCTCCTCGGAATTGGTGGAATTGGAATAATAAGAATGAGTGGGGAAGAATGCTTTGAGGTATTAGAAAAAATATTTATGCCAAAGAGAAAGCAAATGATAGATGAAATAAAGGGATATTCAATTAAATATGGTAGTATTCTTGATGAAAATGGAAATATAGTGGATGAAGTTTTAGTTTCATATTTTAAATCTCCAAAGAGTTATACTACAGAAAATATGTGTGAAATTAATTCGCATGGTGGGAATATAATTGTTAAAAAAATATTGGAACTTTGTCTAAAAAATGGTGCGGAATTGGCAGAACCGGGAGAATTTACTAAAAGAGCTTTTTTAAACGGAAGGATAGATTTATTACAGGCTGAGTCTGTTATAGATGTAATAAATGCTAAATCTGAAAAGGAAGCAAAAACAGGTATACAGCAATTAGAAGGTGCTTTATCAAAAAAAATAGCACAAATAAAACAAGAAATATTAGATGTAATAGTAAATATTGAAGTAGCAATAGATTACCCTGAATATGATGTAGATGATGTAACAAATAATCAAATAGAAGAAATGTTACAAAGTGTTGAAAACAAATTAGATAAACTTGAAAAAAGTTTTGATAATGGAAAAATAATAAAAGAAGGAATAAAAACAGCAATTATAGGAAGACCTAATGTTGGAAAATCATCATTATTAAATGCTATTTTAAAAGAAGACAGGGCAATTGTAACTGAATTTGAAGGAACAACAAGGGATACGATTGAAGAATTTGTAAATATAAATGGTATACCATTAAAGTTAATTGATACAGCAGGAATTAGACAAGCTAAAGATGAAGTAGAAAAAATAGGAATAGCAAAATCTAGGGAAATAGCAGATAGTGCAGATCTTGTTATTGCAATCTTTGATTCAACAAAGGAGTTATCTAAAGAAGATTTAGAAATATTAGAAATTGCAAAATATAAAAAAACTATTATTATTTTAAATAAAATAGATTTAAAATCTGTAATAAATGAAAATGATGTAAGATTAACTAATATAAGCAAAAATATAATTAAAATTTCTGCTTTAAATAATATGGGATTAGATAATTTGTATGATAAAATTACAAGTCTATTTGAACTAAATGAAATAAATCTTGATAATGAAGTTATTATTACAAATGTTAGACACAAAAATTTAATCTCGAAAGCAATTGAAAATGTAAGAAAAGCGAAAGATGCTACAGAAAATAAGATGCCACTAGATATAATTGCAATCTTTATAAAAGATATTTTAGAAGATTTAGGTAAAATTACAGGAGAAATTGTAAGCGAAGATATTATAAATGAAATTTTTTCTAAATTTTGCTTAGGAAAATAAGATATAAAAATAATTGTAATTCTATATCAAAGAGTAATAAGTAAAAAATGTTATAAATAAACAAACTATATTTTTAAAATAAAATTTACAATTAATGCTTAAAATCAAAAATAAGACATTTTAAAATACGAATAGTATAATTTTATACTTGAAACATAAAAATCGATTTAAAACTATCCTTAAAGAGAATATGTAGATGAAAAATATAACGATTATTTAAATTTATAATTTAATATAAGAACTTAATATAATTTATAAAGAGCAAATTGTTATGAAAAACAACTAAGGTTAAGTGTTACTGCAACCTAAAACGCTGTAACCTGCATACTAGATAGTGTTTTGACTAAAATGTTTAAAATGCGTAAAAATAAATTACATAAAAAAATTAACTTAATTGTAAACAAATACTTTTTAATAAGATTACTCAAAAAATCCATTATTATTTCTCACTTGAAATCGAAAAACATTAATTATGAAGCATTATATTTACTTAACTTATAAGTAAATATTGCGATAAAACGAATTTGAAACAGCATTTTCTGTTTCACAAGGAATGAAATAAAACGTAGAAAAAATAAGGGTTTAGTATACGTAGAACAAAGTTGAAGGTTGAAAAATAATTACAATTTTGACTGCGTTATATTATATTTAAAACGCGGTTACATACAAAGAGTATGCGCCCTTACCTTTTAAATATAATATGCCTTGTCAAAATTTAATTTTTTTCCAACCAGATTTGTGCCTTAAGAAAGGAATAGTAGTAAAAATGAAAAAAGAAAGGAAGGTTATAAAATGAGTTATATAGCAGGAGAATATGATGTGGCAGTTGTTGGTGCTGGACATGCTGGATGTGAAGCTGCTCTTGCAGCTGCGCGACTTGGAATGAAAACATTAATTTTTTCAATTAGTTTAGAGGCTATAGCTAATATGCCATGTAATCCACATATTGGTGGAAGTTCAAAAGGACATCTAGTTAGAGAAATAGATGCTCTAGGCGGAGAGATGGGAAAAAATATTGATAAAACTATGATACAAATAAAAATGCTTAATACATCTAAAGGACCGGCTGTACATTCTTTAAGAGCACAGGCAGACAGAAAAAAATATCAAGCAGAAATGAAGCACACTTTAGAAAAACAGGAAAACCTTGAAGTAAAACAGGGAGAAATTGTGGATATTGAAGTGAAAAACGGAAAAATAACGGCAATTAAAACAGATATAGGAGCAATATATAAAGTAAAAACTGTTATTCTTGCAACAGGTACATACTTAAAGGGAAAAATTTTTATAGGAGAATATTCTAAAGAAAGTGGACCTGATGGTGTTGCAGCAGCTAATAAATTGTCCGATTGCTTGAAAAAGTTGGGTGTGGAATTAGTAAGATTTAAAACAGGAACACCTGCTAGAATAAATAGAAGAAGTATAGATTTTTCTAAAATGGAAGTTCAAAAAGGAGATAAAGGAATAGAAGCATTTTCTTTTGAAGACCAACCGCGAGATTTCGAACAAGTAGATTGTTATTTAACATATACAAATGAAAAAACACATAAAATAATTAGAGAAAACCTACATAGATCACCTCTATATGCTGGAATGATTGAAGGAACTGGACCAAGATATTGTCCATCAATTGAGGATAAAGTTGTAAGATTTAGTGACAAGCCTAGACATCAGGCTTTTGTTGAGCCTGTTGGACTTGATACGGAGGAAATGTACATACAGGGAATGAGTTCATCTTTGCCAGAAGAGGTACAAATTGCATTATATCATACCATACCAGGATTAGAAAAAGCGGAATTTACAAGACCTGCTTATGCTATTGAATATGATTGTATAGATCCTTCAAATTTAAAATTATCATTAGAATATAAAGATATAAATGGTTTATTCATGGCTGGACAAATAAATGGAACATCAGGATATGAAGAAGCTGCTTGCCAAGGGCTAATAGCAGGAATAAATGCAGCACAAAAAATAAAAGGAAAAGAACCATTAATTTTAGATAGAACTCAAGGATATATAGGCGTATTAATTGATGATATTGTTACAAAAGGAACAAATGAGCCATATAGAATGATGACTTCGAGAGCGGAATATAGACTATTACTAAGGCAAGATAATGCAGATTTACGTTTAACAGAGATTGGACATGAAATAGGTTTAATTAGCGATGAAAGATATAACAAATTTCTAAGAAAAAAAGAAAATATATATAAAGAAATTAATAGATTGAAAAATACTATTGTTAAACCAGAGAAAAAGGTCAATAATCTGTTAAAAGAATGCGGAACATCTGAGTTAACAACAGGTACAAAAATGTCAGAATTACTAAAAAGAACAGAATTAAACTATGATGTTTTAGAAAAAATAGATTTGGAAAGACCGGAATTAACAAAGCAAGAAAAAGAAGAAGTAGAAATTCAAGTAAAATATGAAGGTTATATTCAAATGCAGGAAGCACAGGTGGAAAAATTTAGAAAATTAGAAACAAAATTATTACCAGAAAATATAGATTATGAAAATATAAATGGTATAAGTTTAGAAGGAAGACAAAAATTAAATAAATTTAAACCTCGTTCTATAGGTCAAGCTTCAAGAATATCTGGTGTTTCACCAGCTGATATTTCAGTATTATTAGTGTATTTGCAACAGATAAAAGGGAAAAAGGTTGAAAAATAATTAGAATTTAGTCAGAATTTAATTCTTCTCCAACCTGATTTATGCATTATAAAGGAATGGTAGTAAATACGACTAAATATAAATGAATTTTAATAAATGGATACTTTTATATAAACATTTTTAAAGAGAAGTTGTTATTCGGAAAGGAAGAGTAAAAAAATGGGATACGAAGAATTTGATAAAAGTCTAAGAAATTATTTAAGCGAGTTAAATATAGAGTTGGATGAAAAACAGATAATTAAATTTTATAGATATATGGAGCTTTTGCTTGAGTGGAATGAAAAAATTAATTTAACTGCTATTATTGATCCAAAAGAGATAATATTAAAACATTTTGCAGATTCTTTAACCATATCTAAGCATATAAAGAAAAATGCCAAAGTAATTGATGTTGGTACTGGTGCGGGTTTTCCGGGTATACCTTTAAAAATATATAGAGAAGATATAGAGGTAACTTTACTTGATTCATTAAACAAAAGAATTAGTTTCTTAAATGAAGTTATAGAAAAGTTAGAATTAGCTAAGATTGATGCTGTACATGGAAGAGCAGAGGAAGTAGCACATAATAGATTATATAGGGAAAATTTTGATGTTGCTACTTCTAGAGCTGTTGCAAATATGGCAACACTTTCAGAATATTTGATTCCTTTTTCAAAAGTTAGTGGAAATATTGTTGCAATGAAAGGACCTGATACTGAGAAAGAAATAGAAATGGCTAAAAAGGCTATAAATATTTTAGGAGCTGAGATTACAAAAATAGAAGAGTTTAATTTACCGAATTCAGAAATAAAAAGAACTATTATTTTAATTAAAAAGAATAAACAAACATTACCGAAGTTTCCTAGGAAACCGGGGACTCCTTCTAAAGAACCATTAATTTAAAATATTCCATTTGCATTCGATTAATTCTCGAAATATTTTATATATTAATAACTTGCACGGACTTCAAGATATATTGTCAATGAACTATAACTAAAAAGTGTGTTACAATTCACGGCCGATTATAATCTAATATATAAATGTTAATATATAAATATTTTTTAAAAAATCTCGGCTGCATTACATATTTAAGAAATTCTAATTTAATAAAATGAGCCTCTTTCATGTTAAAAATCCTGCAGGTTTTTCCATGAACATTCCTCATTTTATTAAAAAAAGAATTTCTAATAATATTCCATTTGCATTCGATTTATTTTCAAAATATTTATATATTAACATTTAAGAATAAAAACATAGCTGTGAATTGTAACAAAAGTGTACCAAAAAAGTCAATAAATTTTTTTAAATTTATTGACTTTTTTGGTATATTTTTATAAAATAAGAAACAGAAAAATCGTATAAATTGTGATAAAGTCAATTTATAAAAAATAAACCTATAGATAAAAGTTAACTAAAAATGGAGGGCGGAAAATTGGGAAAGGTAATATCAATAGCAAATCAAAAAGGTGGTGTTGGAAAAACAACCACAACAGTTAATTTAGGTACAATTTTAGCTAGAAAAGGGAAAAAAGTGCTTTTAATTGATGCAGACCCTCAAGGAAATGCAACTAGCGGACTTGGAGTAGAAAAAGAAGTAGAATTTTCTACATATGATATATTGGTAAATGAAACAGAAATTGATGATGCAATACAAGAAACAATTATTAAAAATTTAAAAGTTTGCCCATCAAATATAAACCTTGCTGGTGCAGAAGTAGAGCTAGTTTCAATGATGTCAAGAGAACAAAGATTAAAAGAAAAATTGGAAGAAGCAAGAGAAAAATTCGATTATATATTAATTGATTGTCCTCCTTCTTTGGGACTTATTACATTAAATTCATTTACTGCTTCAGATAGTGTTTTAATACCTGTGCAGTGTGAATATTATGCATTAGAGGGATTAGGACAATTAATAAATACTATAAATTTGGTAAAAAAACATTTAAATAAAAACATTCAAATAGAAGGTGCTTTACTTACAATGTATGACATAAGAACAAATTTATCTAACCAAGTAGTAAAAGAGGTAAAAAAATATTTTGATAATAAGGTATATAAGACAGTTATACCTAGAAATGTAAGATTAAGCGAGGCACCAAGTTATGGTATGCCAATTACAGAATATGATCCAAGATCAAAAGGCGCAAAGAGTTACATAAAATTCGCAAAAGAGTTTTTAAAAATAAATGAAGATGAAAAAAAGGCAAAACATATGATATAAATAACTAAAATATACAATTTTTCAAAAGAAGGGAATGTGATTTTATATGGCTAAAATGACAGGATTAGGTAAAGGTTTAGATGCATTATTTGGACCTGCTCCAGAAGAAGAACAAATCCAAGAAAATGACACTTTAAAAAATTTAAAAATAAATGAAGTAGAACCTAACAGAGATCAACCAAGAAAAAGATTTGAACAGGAATCATTAGAAGAACTTGCAGAATCTATAAAAGAATATGGATTAATTCAGCCAATAGTTGTAACTAAAAAGGATGGTTATTATAGCATAGTTGCAGGAGAAAGAAGATGGAGAGCATCTAAAATAGCAGGATTAACAGAGATTCCTGCAATAATTAGAGAAGACAATGAAAGAATCAATTCAGAAATTTCTTTAATAGAAAATATGCAAAGAGAGGATTTAAATCCTTATGAAAAGGCGTTAGGAATAAAAACACTAATTGATACTTATGGATTATCACAAGAGGAAGTTGCAAAAAAATTAGGAAAAGGGAGAAGTACAATTGCCAACTGGGTAAGAGTATTGAATTTAGATCCACGAGTTTTAGAAATGGTTAAAGAGGGAAAAATAACTGAAGGACATTGCAAAGCATTACTTGCTATGACAGATCCAGAAGAACAATATCAAACTGCAGTACATTTATTAGAAAGAGGTTCAACAGTTAGACAACTTGAGAAAAAAGCTAAAATTAAAACAACAAGAGAAGAACAGCAAAGAAATCATATTTTATATAAAAGCATTGAAGATAATTTTCAAAGCTTTTTTGGCACAAAAGTAAAATTAGATGCTGGAAAAAGAAGAGGAAAAATAATTATAGAATACACATCAAATGATGATTTAGAGAGAATTTTAGGGTTAATTAAATAAGGTTTTAGAACTTTAAAAAATAAATTAAAAAATTAATAAAATATGGAGAATAGTTTGAAAGAAATAATTCTTTCATTCCTATGTGTGCCTTCGAGCAAAGCGAGAAAGGAATGAAATTTAGTATGAGGGAAAATCTTGTTAAATTTTTTAATTTTGTAAAAAGGCATGATAACATATTTGTTATTATGCTAATTATTTTTTCTATTTTGGGTATTACATTAAATGTTTATGTAACTAATTCAGATGAATTGTGGAATTTTCAAAATGTATACAAAATGTATAATGGATATCAAATATATAAAGATGCAAATGTCATAGTTACTCCACTCTTTTTCTGGATGGGGAAATTCTTGTTTGAAATTTTAGGAGCAAATTTTTTTACTTTTAGAATATATAATGTTTTTATAATGTCAACTATATATTTTTTAACATATTTATTATTGAAAAATATAGAAATTAGTAAAAAAATATCTATAATTATTATTTTAACATTAATTATATTAAAAAAATATGGAATGATATTAGTTGAAGCAAATTACAACAATTTAGCATTAATGTTATGCTTATTGGGAATAATATTAAATATTAAAAATTATAAGAAAAATCATATTTTACAAGGAATATTAGTATTTTTAATATTTATTACAAAACAGAATATTGGAATATATTATGGAATAGGATTATTTTTGTGTGAGATATTAAAAGAGAAGAACCTTAAAAATAAAATAAAAATATTATGCAAAGAATTTATAGTATTTTTTGTATGTATTTTATTATTTTTAATTTACTTTTATAGTAATAATAATTTATATAATTTTATAAATTATGCTTTTTTAGGATTAGGGCAATTTGCAGGAGATAATATTTCTGTAAATATAATAGATTTATTAGTTTTATTATTTTTCATTATAATAAATCTGAGTTTATCAGTAACGTTTTTAAAAAATAAAAAAATATTTTTGGAGAAAACTGAAAAAAATAATATAGTAATATTTACTTGTTTTTCAATACCGTTAACGCTAATAATGTATCCAATATTAAATGACGCACATTTTTTAATTGGAATTTATGTATCTATGTTATTATTTATATATTTTATTTTTTTAATAATTAAGAAAATAGATATAAAAATAAATCAAAAAATAATAAATATTATTTTATTTATTTTCTCAGCTGTAACACTTTATATTTCAAATATAAATTATTATTCTTGGAAACTAATTATTGAAAATGAAGAATACCAGTTTAATAATAATCCGTATTATGGAGGAATAATAACAGATGATGTGGCAAATAATATGGATGAAATAATTTCTTATATAAAAAATGATAGCAGTAAGATAATAGTTTTATCAAACAAAGCAGCATTTTATATGATACAAATTAAAGGAAGTAATGGTATGATGGATTTGCCATTACGAGGAAATCTTGGAAAAAATGGAGAAAATGGTTTGATTGATGAAATTAAAAAAATGAAAAACACGAAAATCTTAATTGAAAAAGAAGAAAAAGATATAAATTGGCAAGAGTCTAAAATTGTAAGAAAATATATAATGGAAAATATGGAGAATATAGGTGAAATACAAGAATTTTTGATATATGAAGAAAAATAAAAAAATACTATTGACAAATGTTCATAAAAATGCTAATATAAATACTGTCGCTGGACATTTGTCATGTGATATGGAGAGGTGGTCGAGTTGGTTTATGGCACCAGTCTTGAAAATTGGCGTGCGTTTATAGCGTACCGTGGGTTCGAATCCCACCCTCTCCGCCAATCCAATATAAGTTAGATATTTAGACTGATATCTAACTTTTAATTTATAAAAAGCTTTGTAATTGTATACTAAATAAACAATTACTAGAATAAAATAAATTTTATGTAGGTGTACCCAAGTGGTGAAGGGGGCAGTTTGCTAAACTGCTAGGTCGAGTAATCGGCGCGGAGGTTCGAACCCTCTCACCTACGCCAAAAAAGCATTAAACCTATAATGCATATGCAAAAAGCAATAAATAATGCTTTTGGAGTATGTATTATAGGTTCTTTTAGATTTTGTTATAGATACCAAAGAACAACTAATAGGCTTTAATTATTTAGTTTAATAACCAAGATAGAAGAAACTTTTAATAAAGATGTAGACGCATTTGAGAAATCAGAAATAATTGAAAATTCAAAAATAGATAAAGAAATAAAAAGAACTGGAGTTGTAGTATATGAAAAGTAAAGAATATTTATCTTTTTATATTTAGAGAGGGGAATGAGTGTGCCGGTTGAATTCGAAAAGTATTTTTGGGATACTAAATTTGAAGAATTAGATAAAGAAAAGAATAAAAGGTATATAATATCAAGATTATATTGTTATGGTGATTTAAATGAAATAAAATGGATAAAGCAGAATTATAGATTAGAAGATATTGAAGATGTTGCAAGAAACTCTCGAAATTTAAATCCAATAGTTGCAAATTATTTAAGGCAAAAATTCAATCTAAAAAAAGAACAGATGGCATATTATAAATGGTCAATATTAATGAATTATGAGTACTGGAGGTGTAATACTAATGCATTGGGAAATAATTGATAAAAATAGGTTAAATTTATTAAAAAAAATTACAGAAACAATAAGTTTACAAAAATATTATATGATAGGTGGAACTGCATTATCAATACAATTAGGGTTAAGAGAGTCTTATGATTTTGATTTTTGTGTACCAGTAGAATTTAATAACGAAATGTTATTAAAAGAGTTACAATCTATAGGAAAAATAGAAGTAAAACAAAATCAAAAAGGAACTTGTGATGTTATATTAAATGGTGTACAAGTAAGTTTCTTTTATTACCCCAATACAATATTACAGGATTTTGCAAAGGCAAAAGAAATCCCAAAATTAAGAATGGCAAGCGTATTGGATATTGCAGTAATGAAATTAGTTGCAATAGGTGGTAGAGGAGCTAAAAAAGACTTTTTTGATTTATATAATATAATAAAAGAAGGCAATATATCTATAGATGTTATGGCAAAAGGTTTAGTTGATAAATTTGGAAGAAACATTAACTATGCGAATACAATAATGGGATTAAGTTATTTTGAGGATGCAGAACAAGAAATTTTGCCTAGAACATTTGTAAGATATGACTGGAATGAAATAAAAAAATTTTTTATAATATTTCAAAATGATTTTGAAAAAGAATTGGAAAAACTACAATAATATATTTCAATAAAAAACTATATAGATATATTTTACCTATATAGTTTTTTTATTGAAATTGAAATATAAAACAAAGTATTAATACATTTGGCTTAAAACTAAGATTACACCTAAAGCTGAATTAATAAGTGTTAATACAAGTGTTATAATAGATAAAATAATACCTGCTAAATTGATTCCATTTTTTTCTGTTTTTCTTGATATACACCCTAATATAAGACCTACAATTGTAACAGGGTAACCAAATAAAGGCAATAACCATGCTATAAGACCAACAAGACCTAATACTAAAGAAGCTATTGATTTACCGCTTGCTTTATTATTTTGTTCCATCTTGAAATCCCCCTTTTTAAAATATTTACACATTTAGTATAGTAAAATGGTCGAAAAATGTCAATTAAATAGGAAAATAATATAAAAAAATAATGAAAAATTTCAAGAAAATACAGAAAAATGCAAAAATAGCTTGAAAAATATGCTATTTTAATATATAATAAGTATAAGATTGTTTGTATAAAGGAAAAAAATATGAAAAAAGTATTAAAAAAATTTAAAATAATAATGTTTATATTAACAATTAGTCTTATTATATTAAGTACATCGGTATATTCTGTGGATTATAGTAAAGTAATAAATCCGGAAGATTATACACCAACAGATATAACAAATCCAGGAAAAATATTAACAGTAGGAAATACAATAATTGGTGCAATGCAATTTATAGGAAGCATTTTATCTGTAGTTGTTTTAATTGGGCTTGGTATAAAGTTTATGATTGGAAGTGCAGAAGAAAAAGCAGAATATAAAGAATCATTTAAGCCTTATATAATTGGAGCAGTAATGGTATTTTCTATAACTAATTTCTTAGGAATCTTAAGTGATATATTAAGCTAAAGGAGGAAATTTTATGAATAAAATAGTGAAAATAACCTTTTTTATATTAATATTTATCTGCTTGGGATTTACCATATCTTATGGTGATACTTCTCAAGAGTGGTGGGGATTTGGTCCTAGACCAGATTTTGTTGAACCACACTATGATCCAAGCACTAGAGATAGAGATGATGATGTTTTTGACATAAGAGACTTAACAGGTTCAAACTTTAGCAATCAAGAGACATTAGACTTAGGAAATAAGATAGTAACAATACTTAGTGTAATAGGCTCAGTTACATCAGTAATAGTATTGATAGTATTAGGTCTAAAATATATGACAGGAACTGTAAGTCAAAAAGCTGATTACAAAAAGACTTTAATACCTTATGTAATTGGAGCCGTTCTGGTATTTGCAGCTTCAGCAATTGCTGGGGCAATATATAATGCAATACCAAAGTAAAAATGTTTTTAATGTTATAATTATAAATAATAATACAAAAATGAAAGGAGTAATAATTATGAAAAAAAGTTTAATAACAAAAGCAGTTGCTTTAGCAATCATGGTAGTAAGTATACTAACATTATCTTGTAGTTTATTTGAATCAAATGCAGCTATTACAGGAGCTGTAGATCCATCAAATATTACAGGAACAACTGATAACACTAATACAGATTCTATAGTAAATCTTGGAAATAAAGCTGTAACTATAATTTCTGCAATTGGTTCTGTTGTAGCTGTAATCGTATTAATAGTATTAGGTTTAAAATACATGATGGGAAGTACAGAAGAAAAAGCAGAATACAAGAAGACTTTAATGCCATATGTAATTGGTGCAGTATTTATATTTGCTGCTTCAGTTATTGCCGGAGCAATATATGGATTTGCAAACAACTTATAGTAAATAATAAAGAATAAAAGGGGTAATGTATAGTCTACATTACCTTTTTTGACGTATGATTTTTTACACTTACTAATATAATGATAAGTAGTTAAAAATTCAAAGCTATAAAATATGGTAACATAAATAAATTTTTATTTTTGTAAAATATTGAAAAAATACCGCAAATATTGTATAATTAAGGTAATATGTGATTTTAGAAAATAATAATATTTTTTAGGAAAGGAAACAAAGAATTATGAAAAATAAAGTTAGAAAAATATTAATTTTATTATTTATTATATGCATAATACCAATACAAAGTTTTGCGGATACACCTGCGACAGGTGGAACAGCCTCAATAGATGATATATTTGAAGATGGGGATAAGTTTTTAAATAATGTTAAACCATATGGACAGGTTTTAAATACAGAAGCATTAGAACAATTTTCAAAAGATTTGTATAATTATATTTTAGCAATAGGTATGGTAATAGCTGTTATAGTAGGAACATATTTAGGCATTAAGTTTATGGTTTCTCCATTAGAAGAAAAAGCTAAAGTTAAAGAAACATTAACAGTATATGGCGTAGGGTGTGCAGTATTGTTTGGTGGATTTACAATATGGAAGGTAGTTGTAACAGTACTTGAAAGTTTATAAAACTATTACAAATATGTTACGTTATAGTTACATTTATATTAATTTGTAGAAAAAAGTTTAAAAAAAGGCAATAAACTGGTATAATTAAAAGAGAGTTTATAAGTATTTTATTGAGCAAAAAAGGGAGGAATTTTAGTATGGGAACATATAAAATACCAAGGAATACTAAAGGTGAAGGAAGAATTTTATATATTTTTTCTACAAAAGCATTAATTTATACAATTGTTGCAGCATTAATAGGCGGACTTTTTTACTTGATTTTTGATGCAATAGGATTAACAAGTGTAGGTCTTATAATAGTAGTATTATTTGGAGTAATAGGTTTTTCAATTGGAACATTTAAAGTTCCTAAAATTGGTTCAAGCAAATTTTTTAGAGATATTAGTGGAGAGAATATTGATGATATTATAAAAAGATATATTAAATTTAAAAGTAAAAAAAATAAAATATATACTTTATATACAAAGGAAGAAGAATAGGGTTGAAAAATAATTATATTTTTTTCAATCATATTTATATCCTAGAAAGGAATGAGATTAAAATGGATCAAAACCAAATAACAAATTTATTAACAACTTTATTGTCTGTTTTTATAGTTGTATTATTTGTTTTAATTTTTATTTATATAATGATAGCTTTAAAAAACAGAAAAGGAAAAAGTGCAAAGGTTAGTATTTCTAAAGAGGGAAATAGTACAAATAAAACTGAAACAATAGGTACTACTAAAAGTGTATATGATTTTATAGAATTTGAAGATGTACAAGATAACATGATAATACAAAAAGGAAAATTTAAATACTTAATGGTTGTTGAGTGTCAGGGAATTAATTATGACTTAATGTCTAATTTAGAAAAAAATGGAGTTGAAGAAGGTTTTTTACAATTTTTAAACTCACTAAGACATCCTGTTCAACTATATGTTCAAACAAGAACTGTAAATCTTGAAAATAGTATAAATACATATAAAAATAGATTAGCAGAAATAGAAGCCGAATTGTATAAAAAGAATCAAGAATATGATTCAATTAAAGATGATCCAAATATTCCTGATGGGCAAAAGCAAAAAAGTTTTTATGCTGCAGTAAAACAGAATAATTTATATGAATATGGAAAAGACATAATTGCAAATACACAAAGAATGAGTTTAAATAAGAATATTTTAAATAAAAAATATTATGTAATAGTACCATATTATCCAACAGATTTAGGTGAAAATAAATTTGACGAATATGAAATTAGAAATATTGCATTTTCTGAGTTATATACAAGAGCGCAATCAGTAATAAGAACGCTATCTGGCTGTGGAGTTAAAGGAAAAATATTAAATTCAAGAGAATTAATTGAGTTATTATATTTTGCATACAATAGAGATCATGCAGAAGAATTTAGCTTAGATAAGGCAATTCAAGCACAATATGATAAATTATATACAACATCTGAAGATGTATATCAGAAAAAAATAAGAGAATTGGATCAAAAGATTGAAGAAGCTGCAATAGAAAAAGCAAGAGAAAAAGTTGAAATTGCTAAATCAGAAACTGAAAAAGAAGCTATAAAGAAAAGACAAGAAATGGAAGACATGATAGATGAAATTGCTAAAATAGTTTTAGAAGCTAACAGAGAGTATATAGGTGATGAAGTTACAGATAAAGCAAAAGAAAAAGTTGATGAAGATACTAAAAAAAGAGAAAAAACATTAAAAAAGGAGGGAAAGGTTAATGCTAAAGAAGAAAAAACAAGAACAAGAAGAGCAAGTAGTAAATAAGCCAAAAACAAATCTGCTAAAAAGAACTACTATAAAAGAATTAATTGCGCCTTCTGGAATAGATGCTTCAAGCTTAGATCATTTAGAAATAATTTCTAATGTAAAAAAATATGCAAGAAGTTTTTTAATAACAACTTTACCTAGAATGACAACTTTCCCTGAATTATTTTGGGACTTATACATGTTTGGAGATGTAAATACATCTATATTTATAAATCCAATATCAGAAGCTAGGTCACAGAATGAATTAAATAGAGTTATAAATGAGTTAGAAACAGAAAGAATTATAGCACAAGATAAAGGAAATATAAACAGAGAAAGTACTTTAACTCAAAAGAGGCTAGAAACAGAGCAATTAAGAGATGAAATTGCAGCAGGTTTTAATAAATTATTTGAAGCATCTATTGTGGCTACATTATTTGCATACAACATGGAAGATTTGGACAAATTTACACGATTACTTACAACAGAAATGTCAAAAAATTTAGTAGATATAAAAAGTGCTTGGGGGTTACAAGAAGAAGGTTTTCAAAGTAATTTGCCATTAATGCAAGATAAAGTAAAAAAAGTACATACATTTGATAGAAGATCAATGGGAACGGTATTTCCATTTACTACTTCAGAAATAGGACATCCTACGGGAGTGCCACTTGGATTTAATAAGCAAACAGGAACACCAATTTTATTTGATAATTTCCATTCATCATTAACTAATTATAATATGGTTATTTTTGCAAAGTCTGGTGCTGGTAAATCCGTAACTATGAAGACATTAATTTCAAGATCAAGTGTACTTATGGGAATAGAAAGTTTAGCACTAGATGCAGAAGGTGAGTATTCAATAGTTGCTGAAAGCTTGGGTGGAATAAATGTTGTACTTAGCCCAAATTCTAAAACAATAATAAACCTATTTGACATTGAATCTGAAAAAATTAAAGATGAAATTACAGGAAAAGAAAGAATTGTTGTAAACGTTGAAAATAAGGTTGAAGACGTTACGCAAGCTTTACTTACAATGGCAAGAGGAAGTACAAGAAGTACAGAGGTAAATGAGCTTACAAAGCAAATAATTGCAGAGGCAGTTGCAGAAGAATATGCTGCAATTGGAATAAATAATAACCCTAATAGCTTATTTGAAGAAGGTAGCGAATTTAATACAAATGAAAGATTATATAGACAAAAGAAAAAAATGCCAACAATCGGAAGTTGGTATAAAAGAATTCAAAAAAAGGCACAAGACAATAATAATTCAGACTATAATTTTCATTATAGTTACTTGTTAAAGGTAATGAAGCAATACATAAGAGAATATGATGGTCAAATGGCATACTTTGATGGACAATCAACATTTGAATTATTAGATGGAGCACCATTTATAAACTTAGACATATCTCAACTAGAAGAAAGATTTGCAAGACCATTAGCACAGCAAATATTACTTTCATGGATATGGGAAAAATACGTAAAGAAAAATAGTGAAGATAGAAGAAAAGCTAGAAAAAAGAGAGTATTAGTAGATGAGGCTTGGATGTTATTGCCATTCCCAGAGGCTGTTGACTTTTTAAATAAAATGGCTAGACGTGCTAGAAAAAGAAATGTTTCGCTTGCAATAATTTCACAAAGATTCCAAGACTTTTATGAAAATCCAGAAGCACAAGCAGTTTTAACATCATCAGATACTAAACTTTTCTTAGCACAAGATAAATCTGAAATACAATATTTAAGAGAAGTATTCAAATTAAGTGAAGGTGAAGCTGAATTCTTAGTAACTTGCCTTGTTGGAGAAGGACTTCTAAAAGTTGGTGCAGATTCTGCAATTATACAAATTACTCCAACTAGAAAGGAATTTGAATTTGTTGAAACTAACTTAAATAAAATGGTTCAGATGAAAAAAAATAAAGAGGAGAATAATTATTATGGAAATACTTAAAAGAAAAGGTTTTGTACAAAAGATAATAATTACTCTAATAGTATTGATAATGTTTAATTTTGTAGTGCCTTGTTATTCGATGGCTGCATTTGGTTGGGGCTGGGGAGGAGGCTCTTTGGCAGGACCTATATGCGAATTTGTATGTTGGGTTGGAGATTCAATAATATATTGGTTGCAAAAAGGATTTTTGCCTAATTCACATGATATGGTAATAAAGGCTAGACCAATAGATTTAAAAATTCAAATTCTAGAGAATAGGAATACGGATTTACAAGATAATAAATTAAGAGAGGCTAAGACAAGAGAAGAAAAAGAAAAAATAATAGAAGAAATTAATAAAAACGAACAAAAAATTGCTGAATATAAAATTAAGAAAGCTGAATATGACAGCTTTAGTGCTTGGACACACAGAAATACAAGATTTCTTTCACGTGATCCAATAAGTTTGGCAAAGGCAGAATTGGAAGAAGAACAAGAAATAGCAGATGGTTTACAGGAGCAAGAATTAGTGTACATCTTTTATGGACCATTAACAATATTTTCTAATTTAGTACCAGCTCTTGATGTAAATTTTATAAATCCTATATTATCATATAGAGGTGTTAAGGATGTAAATCTAGGTTTAAGCCCTGATGGAAAAAATGTATATGTTGAATCTTATGTAATGAATGAACCAAGTAATACTCAAGATTCTACCAATATTGCAGCTTCTATACAAGTAACAATAGCTACGTGGTACAATGCATTAAGAAATTTAGCTATAGTTTTTTTATTGTCAGTTTTAATTTATATAGCAATAAGAATAATATTATCTAGTGCGGCAGGAGAAACTGCTAAATATAAATCAATGTTAAAAGACTGGCTTATTGCATTGTGTATACTTTTCTTTATGCATTATTTTATGGCATTTTTATTAAAAAGTACAGAAATGATTATTCAATTTCTTACTACAAATACAAGTAATGAAATGTACGTTGATGGATTTATGTCTGAATTAAGAAATAAAATACCATATGAAAAAGACTCTATAGTACAATGGGCAGATACAGTAATGTATTTTACATTAGTATGTTATACACTGACATTTACTTGGAGATATTTAAAAAGGGTTGTATATTTAGCATTTTTGACAGTTATATCACCATTAGTTGCATTTACATATCCTATAGACAAAATAAAAGATGGAAGTGCACAAGCATTTAATAAATGGTTTAAAGAATATTTATTTAATATTTTAATACAACCAGTACATTTATTATTATATACGATATTAATAACATCTGCTAAAGATTTGGCACATACAAATATATTATATAGCTTGGTTGCTTTAGGATTTATGCTAGAAGCTGAGAAGATAGTAAAAGATTTCTTCGGATTCCAAGCACAAAGAGGAGAATCTACTGGAGCAGCAATTACAGGTGGAGCGATGTTTGCAGCTACTGTGGGACTAGTTCAAAAAGGACTTGGATTTTTACCTGAAGGTGATAATGGAAAAGGAGATAAAAAGAAGCCAAGACATAATACTAGAGAAGGAGATACTCAAGCTAAAAATAGAGTAAAAACTGCTTGGATTGATAATGATGGTAATACACAAACAGGAAATCAACCTGTAGGAACAGCGACAGTTGGAACGCAAGCAGGAGAATCAGGAAATGTAGGTACAGCAGGTATTCAGTATATAGATTTGAGGAATAGAGCATCACGTGCAAGAGAATTTGGTAACCAGGGAATTTCTTCAGAAAATCCAGTTTCGAATGTAATAGATACATCTAATTTTAATTATCAATTTGATAATATTGGTTACGATGCGATGCAAAGAACTGAAAATAGAGGCGGAATTACATACTTAACAAATGATAATGGAGATGTTTCTTCAGTGGCATATTCAATGGATTCAAATCCGACAAATATTTCTGGAGGAAATGTGCCAGGCTCAATTCAAAATGCTACAATCCAAAATGCAACAATTCAAAATGCTTCAATAAGTGGAGGTGCGAATATACAAGGACAAAGTTCTTCAAGAGTAGCACAAACAGGTGGAACACGAGGTAGTGCACAGGTTATTTCACAGGCTACAAATGGAGGAATTACAGGAAGTGCAGGAGGAAATGTTTCAAATTCTGAAAATGAACAACCAACTGCTACACCGCAGGGGGAAGAAACAATTACAGAGAAAGAAAGAAGAAGGAGAGGAAGACAGTTTGTAAGAGAAGCTATATTTAATAAAAATAATGGTAAAAAATTTGCTAAAAAGGCCTTAAGGTTAGGTCTTATGGGGGCAGGAGCGGCTGCTTTTGGAACTATGGGATTAGGAGCTGGATTAGCAGGAAATGGAACAGATGATGTAGTAAAATATACTGGTATGGGATTGGGACTAGGAGCTATGGCAGGAAAGAAAGGATATGGAACTATTATGGGAGCCATTGATGTTGGAAAAGACATGAATGAAACATATAATGAAGGCTACTGGGGACAAGATTACCAAGATAAATATTATGGTCCTAAATTAGATAAAGAGTATAGAGAAGATCCAGAAGTAAGAAAACATTATCAAATGTACTATGGAAATGATTGGGAAGATGCTTTAAAACAAGCAATTGAATTAAGGAAAATGGGAATAACAGACCAAGATGATATAGATATTGCATTACAGAGAGTACATGATAATAATAAAGACTTGAGTTTGGAACAAGTAGCAAGTATAATGCAATTATATAAAGCATATAGTCAAAAAGACCTTGAAGATGAAAAATATCAAAAAATTATATATAGGAATGCAATGAAAACAATGACCAATGGAAATAAACAAGCAGCTGCAAGAATTGTTAATGCGGTAATGCAAAGTAGAAAAGCTCATGGTAGATTTGAGATACCACAAGAAGACGAAGAAGAAAATGCATAAACTTGAGTATGTAAATTTTTTTTTAAAATAATGTATATAGGAATTAGCTAAAAATGGCTAGTTCCTATTTTTAGATAGCGCAATTTGTTAAATGTGTATATAAATTTTATAAAAAATATGGAACTTTTGAATAATGTTCGTGTATATTATCTTGACATATTAAAATAGCACGGAATAGAACAATAAAAAAACAACGAATGAAAACAAAAAAAGTCATGGAATGAACTTGACAAAAATAAGGGAATGAATTTGACAAAAGTCACGGAACAAATAAAAAAAAAACATAAAAACGCAGATAAGTGTAAAATATAGGAAACAAAAAATAAGGAAATGTGTAAAATAAGCATTACTAATCGATGGTGCAAGACGTATATGGCATGTTTGTTGTAAAATAGTGTATAAAAAAGATTGACAAACATGCAATAATATTGTACAATATTAAGTATAAGATAATATACGCTATTACGCCAAAGAAAGGAGATGAAATATTATGCAAGCAATAAGTGTTAGCGAAGCAAGACAAAATCTAAAAAAATATTGTGATGATGTAGTAGAAAACGATGATGTAATAATAGTTAGCAGGAATGGAAATGGCAAAGAAAATATGGTTTGGATTAATTTAACAGTTTATAATGAATTACAAAAAGCAAAACAAAACCTGGAATATATTCAAAAATTAGAAGAAAGTTTTAAACAAGTAGAAGAAGGCAAAGTTGTTGTAAAAACTATGGAAGAATTGGAGGCAATGGCAAATGAATAGTGTTTTTACAGAAAGAGCGTGGAGTGATTATTTAAGTTGGCAAAGTGAGGACAAAAAGACACTTAAAAGAATAAATATGCTACTTGTCGATATACAAAGGAATGGTGCAAATTGTAGATTGGGTAAAGGAGAAATACTTAAGAACAGACAAGGTTATAGTAAAGGAATAGATGAAAAAAATCGTTTAGTATATGATTTTAATAGTAATGGAGATGTTGTAGTAATATCTTGTAAAGGTCATTATAAAGATTAATAAAAATACGCCATGTTATGCTTATAAGAGCAATATGGCGTATTTTTACTATATTATTGTAGTGGTTATTACTCAGCCATGTATAACTAATCACGGTTAAGCAGGACAACGAAATTTTAAAGCTGACTGGTAACGTAATGTTGTAAGAATTTAATCTTTATTGCTTAGAAATCTTGCTAATTTTCAATATTGCTAGTATAATAAAATAGAGGGATATTGTAGAAATATGGGGAAAAGGTTGAAAAATAATTAGAAAGGAATGAGAAGAAATTTGAATAACTTAAAAAGATATTTTAACCAAAATACAAAAGCAATATTAACAGTAATAGGGTTCATTGCTTTTATAATAATAATAATTCAAGTATTAAATAATATGACAAAAGCAAGTATAGAAGAACAAAGCAAACAAGCTATAAATAATAAAAATTCAAATAACATCGAAAATACATCTAATTATAGTAAATCTATCATTTCAAACCAAGAAATAGGTGAAAACACATATAAAGAGCAGTCAAATATAATAGATAATTTTATAAACTATTGCAATAATGGAGACGTTCAAAATGCTTATAACTTGCTTTCAAATGATTGTAAAAAAGAAATGTTTCCAAAGTTAGAGGATTTTAGAAATAATTATTATGATAAAGTATTTAATTCAAAAAAATCTTATTCAATACAAAATTGGAGTAATTCAACATATAAAGTACGAATAAAAAAAATTAATAATATGCTAGCTACAGGAAAAGTGGGTAACAATGAAGCAATAGAAGATTATTATACAGTTGTTTATAGAGATAATGAATACAAACTAAACATAAATAATTTCATTGGAACACAAGCAATAAATGCAGAAGAAGAAAATCAAAACATAAAAATAAAAGTTATTAATAAAAAAACATATATGGATTATGAAATATACAATATAAATGTAAAAAATGATACTAAAAATTATATTTTATTGGATACAAAGGAAACTACAAAGGGAATGTATGTTAAAGATTCAAAAGATGTAAAATATCCATCTTATAGTCACGAAATAGTAGATAGTAGTTTAATTATACCAAGTGGTGGAAATAGAGATTTAACAATTAAATACACAAATTCATTTGTAGTAAATAGAAAAATACAATATTTAGTTTTTTCAGACATAATTTTAGATTATTACAAATATAAAGACACTTCAGATAAAACGCAATATAAAGATAGATTAAAAATAGAGGCAGAGATATAGAAGAATTAATATAGTTATGAATTGAGGTGATGACGTGGAAGAGAATCAAAATACAAATAACATGCTAAAAGGGATAAAAGAAGGAATTGAAAAAGCAGCAAAAGAAGAAGTTAAAGGGAAAGTGAAAAAACATATAATTGCATTTATTATAGCTCATATAGTTCCAATATTAATATATATGTCTATATTCATAGTAGCTTTTATACTTTTTTCAGCTATAATTAAATATTTGAAGATAAACGATGGTTCCTATAAGGAGGGTAATTATAAAAACGTTGACTATGTTGTATCTGAAACGGTAACAAATAAAGTTAGTGCTAGCGATATAACAGGAAATGAATCATCTGGTTATAAATTAAATATAGATTTAGATGCAAAAGTTGATGAAATTTTAAAAACATTAGAAGCAGCTCAAGAAAATAATAATTTTGATGGTGATTTAACAAATATTTCAATGCCCGGAGATGGAAAAGGTACAAAAATTGAAACATATTTAAGTGAAGAACATAGAAAAGAATATTTAAAGGACTTTATAAAAGCTGAGCTTATTACACAATATCCTGATTTAAGGAATAATCCAGATGCTCTACTTCCAGAAGGAGAATTACAAGGTGTTATAAAAATAAGAAGAGCAATGTCAGATGGAAGTAAAAAAACATTACGATATGTAGATGAAGAAACATTTAATAGTTATATTGATAGATACAATAGAAATGGAGATGCAACAGCCGTAGATTATTTTACATTAAATAGTAGTGGAGATTTAGTTGTTGCAAAATGGAATAAAACTACAAATAGGCTAGATTTGAAAAACAGTGGAGATTCGTCTCCTGATTCTCGTAATCCATCGACTAAAGAAGAATATAAACCAGGAGTACAATATGTATTTAATATGACAAAAGTAAGTATAAATTATAGGGCTATGGTAGAAAAATATTCTATGCCATTTGATTTTTTGTGGGCACTTTTAGCAATGACAGAGGATGAGGAATTTGCACATAATTTATCTAAATTGGCATTAAATAGTGAAATAGAATTTACTGTAAATGATAATAAAACAACAGTAACAACAACAGAAGTATATACATATAAAAAACAAACAAAAAATGTAACTACTGTTAATACAATTATTACAGCACAAATAGGAGGAAGCAGTGTATCTAAAAATTATGAGAAAGTTCAAACAAAAATTAATGATCCAATAGATTATACAATAACAAAAACCATAGTTGAAGAAGATACAAATCCTATTATAGATTTAACATCTGCAAATACATGGATAGCAAAATATAAAAATATATATGTAAATCAAATTGAAGATGAGAGAAAAGAAACAAAAGATACAATAAAAATAGACGATACAGACTATGAAAAAACTTCTGAAAGGATTTTAACCAAAGACAAAAATAGCCAAGAAGAGATGCTTTCTGATGATTTTGTAAAAGAATGTTTAGATGCTGAAAAAGAAGATATGAAAAATAACAAAAGAAATGAGATTATAGAAAAGGAAATAGAAAATTTATTAAACCAAAAAATTGCCGAAAAAAGAGATGCAAGCATTCAAAGTGATATATTTTATAATGTAATAAATCAAGTTAGGCAAAATATTTTAACAAATATAAATGAAAATAAGTATTCAGATGAATTATTTAGAACGTGGAATATTAGCAACAGAATAGACTCATATAAAGGAAAACTTATATCTGAAAGAACAGCTGGAATTACAAATGACCAAACCATAAAAGCAATTAAAGAATCTGTTAATTCAATAAAAAATGATGATGTTATCAATATGATGAAAGAGGTTATAAATGTTGTAAATAGTATAGATAGAGATGAAGCAGTTAATAGAAATATACAGAGTGAAGTAAAAGAAGTTAAATATGAATATTATAGAAAAACAACAAATCAAGAAATAAATACTACTATTACTATAAATTCTAATAGATATATTCAAGGAACACCAACAATAGAAGAAAAATTAGATAAAGAAGCAACTGAGGAAAATTTTGTTACTTTATTTAATAAAAGCCCAAAAGCCATAAATACATTAGAAAGTACTCCAGATTGGGTATGCGAAATGCTTGAAAGTAGTCCCAAAACAGCAGATATGGTAGATTTATTTAAATATATAATGTATAAAGCAAGTAACAAATCTTATGGAGTAGAAACTTTTGATTTTAATGAGTATAATCCTAATATAATGAATAGTGTTGGAAATGGTATTGTTAGTATAACAGGAAATACAGTTCAGCAAAAGGTTTGGAATGCTCTTGTAAGTGCTGGATTTAGTGATTATGCTGCAGCTGGAGCTATGGGAAACATAAATGGAGAATCAGGATTTAATCCAAATGCTGAAGAAGGACCTTATCCTCAAGGATATGGATTATGCCAATGGTCATATGAAAGAAGAACTAATTATGAAGCATTTGCAGCATCTAAGGGAAAAGATGTTAGTGATGCAAATACACAAATAGAATTTTTCCTTGGAGATTTAGGTGTAGAAGGTTTTGTAACAAAATATAATGAAAATATGAAAGCACATAGATATAGTGCATCAGATAGAGGATGGACAAATGCACCAGATAATAATAAATATGGTTATGATGATTGGGTAAATGCTAAAAGTGCAGAAGAAGCTTCCAAGATTTATCAAATATGGTATGAAGGACCTGCATCCTACCATTCTGAAAGAGAAGAATGGGCTAAAACATATTATGAAACATATGAAGGAATTAAACCAGAAATAGCAAATTCTAGTGGGATATATACAGGAAATGTTACATATACAAATTCAGGTAGTGGGCTAGGCTATAGTAGAACTGTACAATCTTCAGGAAAAACATATAAAGTATATGACCAAACATCTTTTAGTGGAAAAATTCCAAGCTCTGGATGTAGTATTACATCAGAGTCAATAGTATTAAGTGGATACAGGCCAGAGTTAGCTTATACACCTGAGAACATGGCTAAATACTGTGGGTATAGTTATCCACGTAGTTTAAATCAGATTGCAAGTGATCTAACAACCTTAGGAGTTGCAAGCACAGCATATTCTATAAGTGGCTCTACAACGCAGATTGCAGAAATTAATATTACTTTTAAAAAACAGGCAATAAATAATATAAATACTAATTTAAAAGAAGGAAAGCCTGTAATAATATTAGTAACAGATAGTCGTGTATATGCAAACAAATATACACGTGCAGCACACTACATGGTATTAACAGGATTTAATAACGTAGGAAAACCAGTAATTGCAGATCCTTATGGAAGTAGAATATGGGAAGAAGATTCAGTAGAAGACTTGGTAAATTATTTCATTTATGAACCATCACCAAGTGGTGCTGAAAGAGGATATGTTTTAATTAATAAAAAGTAAAGGTGATAATATTGAAAAAAAATAAAATAATTATTGCTATAATGATTTTGATAGTCTTTATAATAATTACACTAATAGGTTTAATAATAGTATTAAATGACTCAAAAACAATTGAAGAAAATTCTATCCAAAATAAAAGTGATTTTATTATAGAAGAAGAAAATTTAGAAGAAGTAAAAAGTAGAAATGAGTTTTTTGATGTAAAACAATGTATAGAACAATATTTTAATTTTATAAAAAATGAAGATAAACAAGCTTTATTAGACATATTAGATAAAGATTATATTAAACAAAATAATATCACAGAAAATAATATAAATAAATTTACATATGAAAAGAAATCAAATAAATTAATATACTATATTAAACATATTAAATATAAACTATATCAAGATAAAATAGAATATATTGTTAAATGTAATTTATTTGATAATTTAGAACAAGAGATTTATTTGATTATAATTATTGATAATAATAATTCATCATTTGCTATATTGCCACAAATTGAAAAATATAATGATATAAATGAAATAAAATTAAAAGAAAATGTAAAAAATATAGATAAAAATACGAATAATGTTGTTGTATATAATTCAGTAAGTGATGAAAAAATGTGTGAATATTTATTAGATGATTATATAAAAAAAGCTTTATATTTTCCAAATGAGTTATATAATTGTTTAGAAAAAGAATATAAAGATAAACGATTTGAAAATTATATTGATTTTCAGAAATATTTAAGCGAAAATAGAGAAATGCTTGAAATGTCTGAATGGGATAATTTAAAAAAATATTCTGAGTTTAATACGCAAGAGCAATATACACAATATATAGAAAGTTTAAATAGTATTAATTTAGAAAAATATTTGGTTGAAAATTCAAATGAAGGAAAAAAATATGTATGTGTAGATAAATATAATAATTATTATATATTTAATTTAAAAAATTTAATGGAATACACATTAACATTAGATACCTACACAATAGAATCAGAAAAATTCAAAACAGAATATAATAATGGAGGTATCCAAAGAAAAGTACAACTAAATATTGATAAATTTATAAAAATGTTAAATAACAAAGATTACAAAAATGCATACAAAATTTTAGATGATGGATTTAAAAATAATTATTTTAAAACAGAAGAAGATTTTAAAAATTATATGAAAAATAATTTATTTGAATATAATAATGTATCTTATGAAGAATTTTCACAAGAAGATGAAATAAATATTTATAAAATAATTGTATCCGATAAAACTTTAAAAAATGATAAAAAAATAAAAATGAATATTATTATGCAATTAAAAGATGGAACAGATTTTGTAATGTCATTTGGAGGAGCAAATTAATTAAATTATAAAAAAATAATTAAAAATATAAAAATAAAAGGTGAAACAAAAATATTTTAAAAATAAATTTTGTTTCACTTTTTTAAGTTATAAAAAATTGCATTTACTATAACCTAAAAAACAAATCGGAACGCCAATAAATTAATAGTACGGTATTTTAAGCTATAAATTTAGAATAGTAGTAATTTATAAATAGTAAAATGGTCTGTAAATTTGTTCCACAAGCTAGTTAAATAGCAATCCGGAATTTTGTGATTTTTACACTTGAAACTGCAGGAATTTTGTGAAAAAATATATTGAATATGCATGGAATTCTGTGATATAATAAATAGGAAAAGAGGGGGTATGTAAATATGCAACTTTTAAGAAGGAAAATTGATGACTATTTAAATGAATGGAAAAGCAATCCTAATAGAATGCCATTAATAGTAAAAGGAGCACGTCAAATAGGAAAAACTGAATCAATTAGAAATTTTGCAAAGAATAATTATAAAAGTGTAATAGAAATAAATTTTGTAATTCAAAAACAATTTAAAGATATTTTTAATGATGGATTTGAAGTAGATAATATTATAAAAAATATTTCATTAAGAAATCCAAATCTCGAATTTATACCAGAAAATACTCTTATTTTTTTTGATGAAATACAAGATTGTATAAATTGTGCGACTTCTTTAAAAGCTTTTAATCAAGATAGGAGATATGATGTTATTTGTTCAGGTTCACTAATGGGAATAAATTATAATGAAATAGAATCAAATAGTGTTGGGAACAAAGAAGATTATGAAATGTATTCGATGGATTTTGAAGAATTTCTATGGGCTAAAGGGTATAAAAAAGAACAAATGGATAGTTTATATGAACATATGAAGAATTTAATTCCTTTTTCCGATACAGAATTATCTGTTATGTTTGAAAATTTTAAAGAGTATATGATTATTGGTGGTATGCCAGCAATAGTAAATACATTTATTAAGAATAACAATTATAGTGGAACACTAAAAATGCAAAGACAAATAATTCAAGATTATGAAGAAGATATAACCAAATATGCAGGAGGATTAGATCAAGCAAAGATTCTTAATGTTTATCGAAAAATACCAGCATTTTTAGGAAACGAGAATAGAAAATTTCAAATTTCAAAGGTAGAAAAAGGAGCAAGAAGCCGTGAATATGTCGGAACAATAGATTGGTTAAATAATGCAGGAATTATAAATGTTTGTTATTGCCTTGAACAACCAGAATTGCCATTAAAGGGTAACTATAATCCAGATAATTTTAGAATTTATTTTAGAGATACAGGTTTATTAATTGGTTCATTAGATGAAGAAGCACAAGAAGATTTAAGAAATAATCAAAACTTTAATACATATAAAGGAGCAATATATGAAAATATTGTAGCTGATATGTTAGTAAAACAAGGATACTCATTGTATTTTTATAAAAATGAAAAAGGTACAATTGAAATGGATTTTTTTGTACGTGACCAAAAAAGTTTAATACCAATTGAAGTAAAAGCTATAGATGGTTCAACAATATCGCTAAATAATCTTATAGATGGAAAAAATTATAGTGATATAAAATATGGAATAAAATTTGGATATAAAAACATAGGATTTAATGAAAAATTTTACACATTTCCATATTTTCTAGTTTTCCTGTTAAAAAAATACTTAAGAGAAAAAAATAAATAAAATATATATTTTACAGGATAATAAAAGGCTTTATTATTTTATACAATAGGAAAGTAACCCTTCCCTATTGTATAAAAAGAGCTTCGCTCTATGCGTTGCACAGAATTTTTTTTGCAATAAAATCACACGGAACAAATTTACGGAAAGCTTTACTAATTATAAGTTATTATATATTTAAATTTATCGTCTAAAAACAATATGCTAAAAATTTTTTTGCTTTCCGATTTGTTCTATACAATATAAAAAGTGTTTTTCTAAATTTAATTATATATAAAATAATAAAGCTTTTTTAAGAAAAAATATTTTCTATAAAATTACTAATTATATTTAAACCTTCAATATTAGAAATAAAATTTCTAATAAAAGGTATTTGCCAAAGTAAAAATAAAATAAAAATTGTAATTGTCAAAGAAATAAAATTTTTTAAATAGTCTTTAATACTTTTTTTATATTTTATTTTATATCCTCTATTTTTTAAATCTTGAATATATGCATCATAATAAGCTTGTTTTTTTGCATTTTCTAATTCTTGAATATATAAATTATAATTTGTATTATTCAATTTTTGAGTATTTTTATAATTATAATTATTTTTTTTATGAATATTTTCTGAATTATTAGTTGTCGAAAAATTATTTATATTATTTAATTCGTTTAATTTATTTTTTAAAATAATATTCTCATTTAATAAATTATCAACAATTTCTTTATTTTTAAAAATATTTTCATCTTCAATGGATTTTAATTTATTATCATAATTTTTTCTTTTTTCCGAATCAGATAAAATTTCATAAGCTTCATTTATTAATTTTAATTTTTCTTGATATTTATTTTTTAGGTTTTCTGGTTGTAAATCTGGATGATATTTTTTTGCTAAAGTATTATATGCCTTTTTTATTATTTCTGGAGAAGCATTTTTATCTATTTCTAATATTTCATAATAATTTCTTTTCACATTATCACAACCTCATATAATATATTTAGTTTTTTCTTATATATAATATATCATAAAAAAAGCGTTTTTAAAAGATAAAAAAATAATTTATATTTAAAAGCTGTGAATATCTGTAACTTTAAATGTAATTTTATCTTATTTCTAAAAAAAAAATTTATTAGATAATTAGAAAATAAAAATTAATATTATCATTTTTTATTTTTTTTAATATTATATAATAAATAAAAAATTAAAAAATAAAAAGAATAGAATTATTATTATAAACAAAAAACTAAAAAAATAATAAATCGAGAAAATAATTAAAAATTAATAAATCAAAAAAATTAAAAATAATAATTTAAGAAAAATAAATTTTAAAAAAATTAAATTAAAAAATGATGAATTTAAAATAATAAATTAAAAAATAAAAAAAATCTAAAATCAAAAAATTCTTAAAAATAAAAGAAATTAAATTAAGAATATTATAAAATTATTAAGGAGACCAACTATGAAAAGTCAATAGAAAAATGAAAATTTTTTAAATAT
>CAMJYG010000008.1 GCA_946409935.1 uncultured Clostridium sp.
AAGCATTTGTAATGCTTATCTCGATTTTTTTATTTCAAAAGTGTCAAACTCCCGAGTAAATTTAATTTTCCTTACACACATTTCATTTGATTGGTAATATATGGTAATTATTCGTTTTTGTGGACTAGTTATCCACAGGTATAATTTATTTTTATTAAAAGTTCAAAAAAAATGAACTTTTCTCTTTATATTTTTATGAAATTGGTATATAATCAATCAAATCTTAATTGTACTTTTTTATGTACCATTAGATTTGTGATTATGTTTGAGATAAGCTCTTTTTTCATTTGCAGGCTTATCTCTTTTAATTTTAATTTCAACTCTTTTATCTCTTTTATTCCATTTTCTACTAATTGCCTTATTACATGCGCTATTTGTATCATTAAATAATGCACTTTTATTGCTGTTGCATTTTTACTGTACAAATGTTCTATATCAAATGTTCCATTTTTTTGAATATTAAAACCTTCATTTTCTATCTTCCATCTTTTTCTGCCTAACAATATTGTTTCTTGTATATTTTTATCCGTTATATTTAAATCTGTTATATATACAAATTCCGTTCCGCTTTTTTTCTTCTGTATATTTTATTACATTCGTTTTATGTTCTTTATAATCTAACTTTGTTACACATTTGTAATTTTTTAATTTGCTCTCATTATCAGTTTTTACTATTGTTTCAAATTCTCTATAAAGTGTTGGTATTGAACCTTCTTTGAATCTTATTATATATTTCCAATTTTTACTTTTACAAATATCCATTACTGGTTTGCTTGCATATAGTGCATCTCCTGAAATGACTATTCTTAATCTTGGATATTCTTTTTTTATTTTATCTGCTAATCTTTTAAATGCTTTTGTTTCACAATCATTTTTATCTACATTTTCACTTTCATTTTCTACAAATTCACTACCTATACTAAATACCATATCTCCTATAACTAATTTTGCTTCTAATACATATGTGCTATATTCTTGATATTCATTTCCTTTTTTATCTGTTTTATTTTTTACTAAGCAATTGGGATTGTATTTTGTTCTACTGCTTGCAAGCCCTGTTCCATCAACTATTACATGATAATATTGTTCCCTTATTTTGTACTTTTCTAACATTTTATTTCTTATCATTTTTACTATCATATATTTTCTAATTTCTTCTATTTCACTTACGTCTATATTTTTAAATACATCATTTATTGTATCGCAATGTGGTATTTCATCTAAAGTTAATCCACATATTGTTGCTATATTTTCTATTGCTTCTTCTGTATTAAATTCTCTTGTTATTCCTTGCATTGACTTTATTTCACACATTAGAGCGAATAATCTTACTATAAAAATTACTTTCATTTTGTATGTTACATAAGATTGGTGTCTTAAATCTGTTAATCTTTCAAATTTACTTAATAATTCTGGAAAATATTGATTTATTACTGTTATTACATCATTTAATACATTTAATTCTTTCTTTTTCTCTCTTTTTTCTTTTCTGTTCAATAAAAACATCTCCTTTGTGAAAAATTTTATTTATTTTATCACATAAGTTGATGTTTTTGTTGATATTACTATTTTTTTTATTGCGAAAAATTTTTACTCTTTAATGCTGTAATTTTAAAGGCTTTATATATTTTATATATTTTTTAAAGAAAACCTATCTTGTAATTTTTATAAATTTATTTTTACCAAACTGTATTACTTTTCCATCATCAATTTCAATAATTTCATTAATATTTTCCACTAATTTTGAATTTATCTTTACTCCTTTTCCTTGTATCATTCTTTTAGCCTCACCTTTTGAATTGCTAAAACCAATCTTTAAAAGTAAATCACATATGTTTATTTCCTTTTCTTCTATTTTTATTACTTTAATATCACTTGGAATTCCACCATTTGCTATTTTGTTATATCTTTCTTTTATTTCTTCCAAATTTGCATCACAGTCATACATTTTAATTAATTCTTCTGCAAATCTAATATGTGCGTTTCTTATATCTCCATTCATAATATTCTCTATTTCATTTTCTTCTAAATCTGTAGCCAATTCAAAATATTGTTTTAATACATTGTCTGGTATTTTCATACTCTTTTCAAATTTATCAAAAGGTGTATCATTTAGTCCTATGTAATTTCCAAGTGATTTACTCATTTTCTCTTTTCCGTCTAAGCCAACTAATAATGGAAAAGTCATTACTATTTGTTGTTCCTGCCCATAATCTTTTTGTAATTCTCGCCCTACCAATAAATTAAATGTTTGATCAGTACCTCCAATTTCTATATCCGCATTAATTGCAACTGAATCATATCCTTGCATTAACGGATATAATAATTCATGCATAGATAATGGTAAATTATTTTCAAATCTATTTTTAAAATCATCTCTTTCCATAATTCTTGCAACTGTATATTTACTTGATAATTTTATTATATCTTCAAAATTCATCTTTGAAAGCCATTCTGAATTAAATACTATTTCTGTCTTATCCTTATCTAATATTTTAGTAACTTGATTAAAGTATGACTCAGCTGATTTTCTTGTTTCTTCAAAAGTCAATGCAGGTCTTGTTTTGCTTTTTCCTGATGGATCCCCTATCATTGCTGTAAAATCTCCTATTACAAAAACTATTTTATGTCCCATATCTTGAAACATTTTTAATACTCTTAATGGAACAGAATGCCCTATATGTAAGTCTGGTCTTGACGGATCAGCTCCAAATTTTATTGTCAATGTTTTTCCACTTTTTAATTTTTGTTCTAATTCCTCTTCTGAAAATATTTGCACAGTTTTTCTTTTTATAATATCTATTTTATTCATTTTATCTTTACTCCTTCCTATATTATTTCTATATAATACTTAAGTTTCGATAAAATTGCCTTTGAGTATCTGTACTTTTAGGCATATTACCACCTCCAATATTTCAAAAAAGCCAAATTCAATCCCGTTAAAGGACGAATTTGGCTTCGTTGTACCACCTTTATTCACAATATTTATTTAATATTGCCTCATTATAGCTTATTCGTAGCAACACGTTAGTTACTCTAAGAATTGTAATTCAAAATTTATATTCTGATAATTTCCACCTTCCATTATCTCTCTATTAGTTGATATAAATTTTTACTAATCTTCTTTTTAAAACACAACTAAATTGAATTTATATATATTTTAACATAAATTGGTAATTTCAGTCAACTGCCTTTTCTTATTTTTGTGCTACAATTCCATACAATACTCTTTCAAGCAATATTCCTTTTTCTGTCTTAAATCTTTTTACATATTCTTTAAATAGATTATGATCTATTGATTTTAAATGTTTATCAAAATCACCGTCTATTTCTGAAAAATCATCTAATATTGGTACTTTTAATAATAATGCCATTAAATCATCTTCTGTCTGAAAATATTCGTTCATTAAAATTTCATACTTTTTAACATTTGAAAATCCAGCTTTTACTATATCTTCATAATCCTTTTCTGATATTGCTTTTTTATCTCTATATCCTTGCCCCTTTCCAAATATTTTTTTTAATTCCCAACAATCCTTTTGGTCTACTCCTCTTACTACCAGTGTTCCACCTTTAGTTAAGCAATCATAGATTTGTTTTGCATCTATTTTTGTATGTCTTGCAGAAACTAAATCAAATATTTCTCCTGGAAATTTCATTTCTAAATTGTCCATCACACCAAATTTTATGTTTCTTTCAGGATAGTTTTTTGCATTTTCTTTGGCTGTGTAAATCATTTCTTTTGAAAAATCTGTTGCAACTAACATTCCAACTTTTGGATATCTTTTTAAAACTTTTTCTCCTCCTCCAGTTCCTAAATCTAAACATAATGATTTTTCATTTGTGTGTTTTTGTATTTCTTCAAAATAATCCCACTCTGTTAATTTTTCTGTTTCACATTTTATTTGGCTGAAATCCCAATTTGCCACTTTTGAATAATATTCTAATTCATTTTCTTTCATTTTTTTATTTTCTCCTTTTATTTTTATTTGGTTGTAAAAAATAAGAACCTCCCTTCTATGAACATAAGCAAAAACAACCATAAAATTTTGCTATGGTTTGTATTTTTGCCATTCATAAAGAAAGATTCTATAACATTCTTTATTATAAAAACTATTTCTAGTTTATTTCCTTAAGATAGTATCACGCGAATGGTCGAATTGAAATACTATGATATTATATTAACATAAAGTTGTTGGTTTGTCAAATTTTTCTTTATGTGAATTTATTTAATCTATTTTTATTTGGCATACATGCATCTAATTATTTTTACTATTTCTTTTCTACTTATTAATTCTTCAGTTTTAGCTTTTAAATTTTCAAATTTTAAGCCTATTGCATTTGATATTATCTCCGTAGTTTGACATTAATTTAATAAAAAAAACATCTAAAAGCATTGAAATATATGCTTAAATTTTTGTCAACATTTCTTCCTTTTTTTGTTTACGTGTGTCTCTTTGTGTGATATAATCATAAAAACACAGATGGAGGAATTTATGTATTTACAAAGGATTTTTGATAAAAGAAGAAATAAAACTTATCTTTCTGTCGCTAGAGGCTACCGTGATGAAAATGGTAAATCTAAACACAAAACACTTCAATATTTCGGTGCAGTTGAAGATTTAAAGTCACAATTTGACGACCCTATTGCACATTTTAAAGAAGTAGTACAACAAATGAATAATGAAGAAAAAAATAATAATGCTCCTTTAACTGTAACCATTGATAAAAATGAAGAATTAGAAATTGGTACTGATAATATTAAAAATTTTGGATATTCCGCTCTTTCTAAAATTTACCATGAATTGGAAATCGATAAATTTCTAATTCGTAAATTCAAAGCAAGAAATTTTTCTGAATATAAAATCAATAACATTATGAAGCTTCTAGTTTTTAGTAGATGCTTATATCCTGACTCCAAAAAATCTACTTATGAAAATAAAGATATATTTTTCGAAAATACTGATTTTTCTTTAAAAGAAGTATACAATGCTTTAACATATATTGAACCTTTTAAGGAAGCTCTTCAATCCTATATATATGACCACATTCAAGAACAGTATAAACCTAATAATGAATGTATTTTTTACGATGTTACTAACTATTATTTTGAAATTGATGATAATGATGATTTTAGAAAAAAAGGTGTTTGTAAGGAACATCGCCCTAATCCCATTATTCAAATGGGATTGTTTATGGATTCCCTTGGCTTGCCTATGTGCTATGGTTTATTTCCAGGAAATACCAATGACTGCTTAACTTTAAAACCAATGGTTCAAAAGTTACAAAAAAATTATTCTATTGGTAAGGTAATTGTTGTTGCAGATAAAGGTTTAAATACTGGTAAAAATATTGTTTATCAAAAAGCTATTGGTAATGGTTATGTTATGAGCCTTTCTGTAAGAGGTGCTAATAAAGAACTTAAAGATTATGTTTTGAATGAAGAAGGTTATGTATACAACAAAGAAAAAACATATAAGAAAAAATATCGTAGATATCCTAGAGAAATAGAATATACAAAAACTGTAAATGGTAAAGAAGTAAAAACAAAAACTACTGTTGACGAGAAACAAGTTGTTTTCTGGAGTGCTGATTATGCTAAAAGAGCTAAAGCTGAAAGACAGCCTGCTATTGATAAAGCTAAAGATTTAATTGGTAATATTAGGAAGTATAACAAAAAGAATTGCTATGGAGCTAGCAAATATGTAAAGCATTTAGTTTTTGATAAAAACACTGGTGAAATTATAGAAGCTAAATCTCAGCTTTCTCTTGATGAAGATAAAATAGCTGAAGAAGAAAAATTAGATGGATACTATATGATTGTATCAAGTGAAATGGAAAAAACAGATGATGAAATTATAGATATTTATAGAGGTTTATGGCGAATTGAAGAAACATTTAAAGTTACAAAAAGTGAGCTTGAAGATAGACCTATTTATATGTCAACTAAAGAACATATTGAAGCACATTTTTTAACATGTTATTTAGCTCTTGTACTTTGCAGAGTTCTTCAACATAAACTTGATAAAAAATATTCTGTAGAAAAAATTTTAGAAAGTCTTGAGAAATGTAATTGTTATAACATAGAAGAAAACATTTATAGATTTAATTATTATGACGAAGTTTTAGCCAATATTGGTTCAATTATAAATATCAAATATTCCCTAAAAAATAGGACTTTACAAGATATAAAAAAAATTTTAGGAATGACCAAAAAAAGCTAAAAAAGTGAACAACTTTCGGAAAAATTTTTAAGCCTCAAAGCTATGATTATTACTAGCTTTAAGGCTATTTTTATCTCAAAAAAATGTCAAACTCAGGTTATGTGAATTTATTTAATCTATTTTTATTTGGCATACATGCATCTAATTATTTTTACTATTTCTTTTCTACTTATTAATTCTTCAGTTTTAGCTTTTAAATTTTCAAATTTTAAGCCTATTGCATTTGATATTATTTCTGCAGTTTTTTCATTTTCTGCAACAATAACACTATAACCATTTATAATATCCATGCAATTAACTGATATGTATTCTACATTCTTTTCTTTACTTACTGTCTTCAAAATATTTCTAATTTCTGGTTCATATTTATTTAAAAACTCATCAACATTTGCAACTTCTAATTGGCCCATTGACCAAGATATACTCATAAATTGGTCTTTAGACTCAACTTCCATTTCTTCTCTTAAACTATCTCCAATTTGTGATTTTTCTATAAAAATTTCTGTTGTAATTTCATCTGTTATCTCTGCTACTTGCTGTTTTAACCAATTTGCCATTTCTATATCCTTTTGACTTGTCAATTTTATTTTTAAATTCATTGTATTTGATATAATTCCATAATAAAGCAAAATTGCAGATTCTCTTGAAATCTTAATATTTTCATTTTTAAATCGTTCTGCTACAAGAGTTGCTGCAGCTCCAATTAATTCTATTTGAACTTTTATATCATTCTTATCATCTAACCAACTATCTCTATTGTGATGATCTATTATTTCAACAATATTTTCCGTTTTTATATCTTTTGGAATTTCAGTTAAGTAGTTTGTATCTACTAGGACTATTTTGTTCTCATTTTCGATTCTCGTAGCATTATTTAACTTTATATTAAATTTTTGTAATACAATTTCTGCTTCTTTCTTCATTGTGCCTTCAAAATAATAACTAGCTTGTTCTCCTTTTTTTCTTAAGAATTCTGCATACGCATACATTAGTGCAATACCATCCATATCTGGATTAATATATGTAGTTACTACCTTTCGCATTTTCCCCTCCTACTTATAACATATTAAAATATTCTTTTTTATATCATTTAATTGGTTTAAATTTTTTGAGCAATTATTGTATACACATGCCAATATTTATTTTTCTTTCTTGCTGTATCTTGATAATATTTTTCTTCAGAAAAATAAAGAATATTGTATCCTTTAAAATATTCTAATAATCTTTCTTTTTCAACTGTAATAAAAGTTTCTTTCCACTCATCTTCTTTTCCTAAAAAATTACCAATAAATACACCTTTGTGTTTAATAACATTTTGTAGAAGATTTACCATAAATTCATCAAAATTTTCTTTAACATAGTGCATACTAAAATTTGCATTTACTAAATCTGCTTTTGGTAATTCGATTTTAGAGAAATCATCTATTGTAATCTTTAATTTGTTACTATCTAAATTTCGGCTCTCAGTAATCTCTTTAACTTGTTCATTATTATCTACTGCTGTTACGTTAAATCCTTTTGATATTAAAAATTCTGTATCATTTCCTGCACCACACCCTAAATCTATTGCAGTGGTACCCTTGAAATTTTGATTATAGTTTTTTAAGAAAAACGTTCTTATTGGTACTGATGGGTTTTTATTTATAGTTTTTTTATAAAATTCTTTTATTCCTTCTATATCTTTCATGTTTTTAACTTTATACTCCTTATCTTTTTTTTGGTTTATCTAATTCCCTATTTTCTTTTAAAATTATATCTATTTCATATCAAAAGTCCTAATTATGCTACTATACTCGTTACTCAATTTTCCAATATCCCCATTTTTAGAACTATGCGACATAATATATTCTGTAATTTGTGCTTCACATCTTCTTAATTCATCTGTGGTATAATCCTTATTTTCAACTTTAAATCCAGCGTTTTCTATTAATTCTATCTCATTTTTTGTGCAAACATTTAATATCTTCATTTTAGTTCCTTTTCAAATTTTAAATTTTTGTTGGAAAAGAATTAAATTTTGACAAGGCATATTATATTTAAAAGGCAAGGGCGCATACTTTGTGTATGTAACCGCGTTTTAAATATAATATAACGCAGTCAAAATTGTAATTATTTTTCAACAGATTCCTTCTTTCATTACTTCATCAAAATTATACCTTTAATACTAGGATGCAATAATTTCACAAAATCAGTTGCATCTTGTTTTGTCCCAACTATACTACCATAATGTATTGGAACTGCAATCTTTGGTTTTATTTCATTTATTAATCGTGCTGCTTCTTTAAAATCCATTGTATATGTTCCACCAACTGGTACTAAAGCTACATCACATTTTACTTTCTTATTATCTTCATTTATATCTGTATCTCCAGCAATATAGTATCTAATTCCATCTATATCTATAATATATCCAACCCATCCATTTTCTTTTGGATGAAATGTTTTATTTACATTGTAGGCAGGGACTGTTTCAAATCTTATTCCTAAAACTCTTTCTGTTTGATTTGGTTGGGCTGCTATAATGCAATCTTGTCTTATTCCCTTTTTTAGCAATTTCGTTAATAATTCTTCTGGAACAATAAAAACTGTATCATCTTTTTTTACTTTATCTATATCTTCTTCAGAATAATGGTCGTAATGGTCATGTGTTATAAATATTAAATCTGCATCATTATAATTTTTTTCTATGTTATAAGGATCTATATAAATAATTTTATTTTTACTTATTCTTATAGAACTATGTGCTAAAACTTCTACATTTTCTAACATAAATCTTTACACCTCAATTCGTTTTAGATTATAGCATATTTTGATTTTTTTGTAACTATATAATGCAAATAAAATTTGTATTTTTTTCAAATATGATAAAAGCCAAAGAATTCACTTTTTTTAGCAATCCTTTTGGCTTTTATTTATCTATTTAATTTTTCTATTAAAATCCAGTTCTTGGAAGTTTCTTTATTTCCAATCTCTTAGCATAAGAAATTGTTGGCCACTCTGCTTTATCTTCTAACTTATGTTCCTTATAGTTTCCTGTTAAGGTCGTGTGGTTTACCCATCTATCATCTGCTTTTACTGTAGGTAAAACCTTTGCAAAAATAAATGGCTTTTCAACTGCTTCAAATCCTGGCATCACTGTTCCAAATTCTACCTTATAATCTGTAATATATTCATCATCAAGTAGCTCTACTTTAGTAAAATCAATATAGTTATTTTTCTGTGTGTTATATTTTCCATATTCAATGTAATCTTCTGATTTATTAGTTTTATATTTTATTGTATAATCTAAATCCTCATTATATGTTCCAGTAAATAATTTTGTAATTCTAACATATTCATATGGTAAATTATCAGTCCATGTAAAATTATCTAGTGCCACATTTGATGTGTTTTTTAATGCGTTAAAACTATATTTAATTTCATCATTGGGTTGTGCTTGAACTATGCCTGTTTTGTCTATATCTAATCCAATTTCTACACTTGTATTTTCAATTGTAACTGGAATAGTTTTCATATTTTCTTTTATTTCAACACTATATTTTTCAGTATTTAACAAATAGTAATCTGAACCTGTATCTTTTTCTTTTACATAGTAAATTCCATATTCTAAAAGCTTACTTTTAGCTTTTCCTTCTTTATCTGTTGTAATTGTATCTACCAATTCGTTATTTTCTGTATATATTTCAAATACTGCATTTTCAAGTGGTGTATCTTTTGATACATTAGTTAATTTGTTATCATCTTTACTAATTTTTGTTATTTCTATATATCCCTTAATTTTTTCATTTTCAAATTGAATAGATGTAATTTCATTTTCTTTTAGTTCTATAGTTTTAGTTTCTTCATCCACAAAATATCCTTTTAAAGTTTCTTTTTCTCTTATTGTAAGTTTAGAACAATCTCTTATTGCATATCTTGATGTATATGCTTCACCTTTTTCATTTGTTGTAATTGTTTCTAAAATATTTTCTTTTTCATCTAAAATATCGAATTTTACACCTTTTAATTTAACTTCATGATTATCCTTATCTATTTTTATAACTTTAACTTGTCCTTTTTGTAATTCATTTTCTATTGTAGTTTCTTTAGTTTTATTCCATTCAATTTTGACTTCTGTGTCATCTGCTAGGTTATACCATTTTCCAGTATTTTTTTCTATCAATTTATAGTTACCTATTCTTAAATTATCTATCTTTATTTCTCCATCAACATTTGTTGTATAACTTCCAATAACCTTTTGAAATTCATCTGAATATAAATCAAATGTTACATTTCCAAGTGCAATTTTATGATTATCTTTGTCAACTTTATATATTTTTAAATTCCCTTTTTTATGCTCATTTGTAATATCAACTGTAGTTGTTTCATTATATTTTACATTTACATCAAATTGTTTGCTATTTAAAACATAATTTTTATTTGTTTCTATTTCTTTTAATATATAATTTCCTTGATATAATCCCGAAAAATTTGCTACTCCATTATTATCTGTTGTTGCAGTTGTAACTGCTGTGCCATCTGCCTTTAACAATTGAAATTTAACCCCTGATATTGCTTCGTTTATTTCATCATCAGTTTTGTTTATTTTAATTTTTCCTGTATTTCCTTTTAAATTTAAATTTGATGAACTACTTGTTAATGCTAATGGATCACCTGTAATTGTATAATCTTGTAAGGCCTCATTGTATGCTGTTGCATAAAACATTGCATAAGATTTTGATGTTACAGTTGCCCTTATTCTTCCGTTAATATCTCCTGTTTCTACACTATTTTTTGGTAATCTAACTTGAAATGTTTTCCCTACATTAAATGTATTTTTTTCTGTGCCATTTGTATCTGTTATTTTAGTCCCTGTTGGAAATTCTGTAATTGCAATATCGTAACTAGTTATATCAATATTTGCACTTAAAGAATAATTTTGAATATAGTAATTTCCATCAAAGAAAATGCCTCCAGCCTTATCTATATTAGATACTGGTGTTCTATATGTGCTTGAACCATTATTTCCTATATCCACTAATCTATGAATTAAATCTACAATTTCTTGTCCTGTTGTATCTATTGCATAAAAATCATCTACATTTGCTTGACCTGTAACACAATATACTGCCATTTTTGTAGCTTGATATGCATACACCCAATCACTTACTCCTAAATCTCCTGCAGATTTATATGGATATCCATTTGTAACTACTCTCCAAACTTTATTATACATTTCTGTATTTCCTAAAATTTCGGTTATTGTTACATCATATGATAATTCGTCATCTGCTCCTAATCTATCTTTATTCATACAAAATGCCGGATAAAATGTTCCATTATCATAATATCCTACTAAATGAGTTATTACATAACCTTTGCTTGCAACTCCATAGCTTTTTAAATGATATGGAATTGTACCAATACTTATTATATCTAATGTTGTTCCTATATCATTATTATTTACTGCCAAACTTTGCACCATTGGAACTATTGGAAGCAAGTTTGATAGTATTGTTAATATTAATAGCATCGTTGCTACTGCTTTTTTCTTGATTTTTTTAATCATATATAAACCTCCCTATTTTGCAATAAAAAAAGAAATCAGCAGGGGAACAAACCGATTTCTTTTTTTATTATTTAAAAATTATCACACTAAAATAATACTACCTTTAAAAACCTATGTCAATGAATGTTTTTTGAAACAATTTTGAAAATTTATCTTTTGTTGCTATTTGATTTTTCTCTTGTGTAGCATCATTATTTTCTTTAGTTTCTTGCTTTATTTCTTCAGTATTTTTTTCTTCTGTATCTTTATTTACTTCATCTTCTGTTGGAATACTTGTTGCAACAGTATCTATATTATTTTGAGCTATTATGCGTTTTTATTTTTTCATAATATGAATCTAACACAGATTTTGAAATTTGCTCTCTTAATTTCTTATTTGTAGGATAACAGCAGTCTTTATATCTTTTTTCTTGTGTTTCTTTATCATAATATGAACGTTGTGGTAGTTGCACATAAATATTGTCTTCTTTACTTCTTTTAACGGTTACACCCTCAATATTAAACATATCATCAATACAAATTGTTCCAATGGCTTTTGTAATATTGTTTGGGTCGTTTGTTAAATTTAAATTCTTAACACTAATATTCATATTTTTTTGGTCCTCCTTCCTCAAATATTCTATATAAATTAATTACATAGCTTTTTCAATTCCTACAACACATAATCTTAAATTTCTTTGATTTTCTATACATGTTATAAGAGTAATTTGATTTTCTTCTGTTTGCTCTAAAACACTAAAATCTGTTTCTTCAATTTTTCGTACTTCTTTTACTTCATATTCTTTTGTTTCATATTTTGTAATATAAGTTATAATATCGCCTTTATTTAAATTTTTAAGTCCGCCAAAATAAGCTGCATTATTCCCTCTGTTATGAGAACATAAGCAAACATTTCCATCTAAATAACTTGTATTTTCAAAATGTCCTACATATTTATTTATTATTTTTGAATCTGTTCCATCTGCTATAGGTGCTTTCTCTATTCCTATTTTTTCTATCGAAATATAACCTATAATATTTTTATCTGTTTCATCAACAGACAAAACATCTAGAACTTGTTCTTCTACTGTTTCACTTTTTTGTGTATTATTTGTGTTTCTATCTTCTGTAGCAGGTTTTATTACTAAAATAAGAATCAAAAATATTGTTAAACTCGCTACCATTAAAAAATATTTTAAAATTTTTCTTACCATATACCTTCCTCCAAAAAATAAAAATGCGGACTAACAAATTCTACAAAGCTAAGCTTTTAGAATTTGTAACGTTCGCATATTTAATTTCTACGAAAATTGCTTCTTAAAATTGCAATTTTCTAGAAATTAAAAATAAGCGACGGTCAGCTTTTATGCTAACTATCGCCTATTCATAATAGTTCATATTAAAATAATAACACCTATATTTTTATTAGTCAATGAATGAATTTTGAAACATTTTTGAATTTTTATAGCTTGATTTCATAGTAATTGTTCCATAAAACTATATCTTTCTTCTTACTTCCTTGAACTAAACTTATAGTTCTGCCTTTAAATTTTTTGAAAGTAAGTGGATTAATTTTTATTGCATAAATATTCTCTTCACTTTTTCTACAGTTAGAAATATCTATCGAAACTTTTTTATCACTTATTTTTTCCTTTTTTATTAATTTGAATCCATTATTATTTTTAGCATAAACATAAGTATTTTTTGCTTTTAACAAATACATAAGTATCGCAGTTAATCCTATTCCTGATACAATTATAATTTTATTTACATTATTTTCTTCTTTTTCTTGTATTTCACTATTTGGCTCTTCAACAAATTCTTCATAATCAATTTTGTAATCATATATTGTATCAATTTTTTCTACTTTTCCTGAATATGTAACAGTTACTTTATATGTATCTAGGTTTGCTAGAGTTTTTATAGCTTGATATATTTTTTTACCTTTATAAGTTTTAGGAACATTTTCATTATCTATAGTTTCTGTATTTTCTGCTTCCCATTCAACATTTATTAAATAGTATTTTTCATTATTTATATCTAGTTCTTTTTCTACATTATTTAGGTCATTATCCGAATAATTGCTAAACTCTAATACTTTTTCATCTATTTTTTCATAATATCCATTTTTTATATTTTCTACTTTAATAGCAGATATGCTTAAAATTCCTTTGTACTCTTCATTTATAAACTCTTTTGTTTCTCCAAATTGATTTCTAATATATTGTTCATTTGATTTATCAAGTAATTTTGTTTCTATAATTTCTTTATCAAGATAATTTTTATCTGATATCTTTTTATCTATGTTTTTTATTTTAAATTCAGCGGTTTCAGTTTTATAAATATCTTCTAAAAATTTATTTTCTTTGCTTTTAGTTATTTCATAACTTTTTTGTGTGACTTCTGTTTTTGCAAAACTTTTATTTATTCCAAGTATTAAGGTTAGAATCGTTACTAAAATTATAATTATTTCTTTCAAAATTTTCTTTTTCATTATACTAAATCTCCTCTTCTTCATCTTCTAGCAAGAATTCTGGCACTTTCATCCCTGTACTTTTTATAGCTTCAATTAAATTGCAATTTTTGGGTAAATATAAATCTCTTTCTATAGTTAATCCAAGTGGCAATTTAATTTCTTGAAGTTGGGATAAAAATACATAGCCGAATTCTGCCATTTCATCGTCACCTAAATTACAATATCCATATAACTCATAATCTCCATTTTCCATTTTTTCTGCTTCTGTAATAAACCATGTTGCTGCTCCCATTGGATTAAAATATTTTGCAATAACTTTTGCTTGTCCTCCTAATTCTTTTTGACTTCCAAATGGATATTTCTCAAATACTTTTTCTAGTTCTTTTATTATCAACTTCATAAGCTATAAAGCCTCCTCTTCATCTTCTGTTTCCTCGATTTCTTCTACTTCTTGCCTTACTGTTATAAATTTAAGTATATTATCATCAATTCTATAGTTTCTTTCTAATTCACTAATGCTCTCTGGTTTGGCATAAAATTTAAATAATGCATAAAATCCTTTTTGATTTCCTTGAATTTCATAAGCTAATCTTTTTTCTCCTAAATCTTCCATATTCACATTCTTATTTGAAAAACTCTCAATTTGTTTTTTAAATTTGTCTAATGTTTTATTAATCTCCTCTTTATTTTCATTTGGTTTAATTATAATTATACTTTCATATTTGTTCATTTTTTATATATTCTCCTTTACATTTATTTTTTCTTTTTATTATATTGGTAAATATAAACTAATCTACCTTTTCCTTAAATTTGAATATCATTTCATTCTCCTTTCCGAGCACGAAAAAAGCCAGCTGCTAAAACTGACTTTTGCTCACAATTTTTTATAATAAGATTTTATATTGCTTTTTTGTATATGTCAATGAATAGTTTTTGAAGAAATTTTGAAAATTCATTAAAACTGACTGATGACCAACTATTATTAGCTGGCCATCTCCCATAGTAACTACTGCAATTTTCTTTAAAAACTGCTCCCTTAGTAATCATAAATGTTTAAAAAATTTCTTATATTTTATTGACTTTACCTTTGAATTTAGAGTATAATAAATATAGGAAATGACAATTCCGTTAGATACGGTCTTGCCAGAGAATGTTTTAATAAACCATTTACCCTGTCAAAAGTAGAATGGTTTATTTTTTATTTATGTAGTTGCTTATCTACCCAGTTCTTATACAGAACTGACATCAAGGCAACGTTTAATGTTAAAGATAACATCAATGATATTACGAAAAATAGTATCACTTTAACCATAAACACCACCCGCCTTTCCTACGATGAATCGTATAATATTGGGTGGCAAAACCGTTCCACTAATCATCAAATTCCTATGTTTATAATTCTACAATATTTTTTTAGTTCTGTCTACAAAAATCAAAGAATTTTTTGAATTACAATACTTCTTCATCATCTTCTACTTCTTCAACATTGCTATTTTTCAAATTTTCAAGCTCATGTTTTAAACTATTATTTTCTTCCACCAAAAAAGCCTTTTCCATAAAATTCATTTTTTCATCACTATAATTTTTATCAATTGCATGTACTTCCATCATGCTTAAGTAATTATCTTCTGAAACAATTATATGATCTATTAATTCAATATTAAAAGCTTCTAAAAGTTTATTAGTTACATTGCTTAAATATTTGTCATGACCACTTGGATTTAGAGTATTTGATGGATGATTATGAACAAATATAACTTTTTCTGTTGCAGTAATTAAAGCTGTTCTTATAATTTGTTTACTATCAATTTGAACTGATTGACTTGTTCCTATTCCCATAATTCTAATATCTCTTATATGATTTCCTCTATCTAGTCCAATAAATAGAAAATACTCTTGAATTGCATCTTTTATTTCTTGCACTTCTTTTAATTTAAATACATCTTCTGGTGTAGTTATTTTTCTCATATCTGCTCTATTAGATTTCTTTTGTACTTCTATATTCAAGCTCACCTTTGTCGCCTCCTCTAGTTTTTCTTTTGTTTTTTAAACTAAAAATTCAATTTCAGAATACTTATTAAATTTTGCCTTAATTCACTATTTACTAATACTGTTGTTCCAATTGTTAAAAGTATGCAGATAACAATATAGAAAGCTATTTTAAATATTTTTGCTATTATTTCAACTATAATCGAAATTTTACTATTTTTCTTTGTTATAAAAATATTGTTTTTGTTATTTTGCTTTTCTCTTTTTTGTTCCATTGCTATATCAAAAAGTGATTTCTTTTTCATTTTTTTCCTCTTTTCTTGAAAAAGTTAAATTTCTTCTTTTTTTCTTTAATATCTGTATTTATTAAATATGGCTTTACTATATTTTCAAAAAAATATTTATTTTTCACTTCAAATGGCTCTGGTACATATTCTGAAAATGTTGTTCTTTCTTTCCAGTATCCGCCTAAACTATTTCTAAAATTTTCTCTTTCACTTTCTTTTGTAAAATTAAATACTAAATATGTGTTTATATCCATACCTATTATTTCAAATGTATCTATTAAATTTGGAAGTTCCCATTGTTTACTGCCTGAAACAAGCACTTTTAAATCTCTTGTTAAAAATGACATTCTTTCTTCATCTGTCATTTCGTTAAAGGCTCCATAATCGTAAATATAAAAATTGTAATTATTAGATAATATATCTGACATGTTTTTAGGCTTGATAAATAAATCAATTCCTTTATAACTAATTTTATTCATTGCTTCAGAACGAATTGCATCCTTATTTGTTGCAAGATTTATAATAGATTCATGATTATTATTTTCTATATAACAAGCTTTTATATTTGTTAATTCACTTAAATATTTTGTTAAATTTATTGCTAAAGTTGTTGCTCCTATATGTCTTTCAACTCCTGCAATACCTATGCTTACTGTTTGTTTTACTTTTATAAAATTTTCTTTTATAACTTTAGTTGTTTGATTTATTCCAATTAAATTATTATCTAGTTTATATTTTATAGAGTTTCCAAAACTCATTCCTTCATCACTTAATACTTTTTCAAGTTCTTCTTTAAATTTTATATCATCTGTAGCAGTAATAATGTTGTATATTCCTAAATTAAATATCTTACCTAATAGCATATTTCCATGCTTATATCCTTCTGCTATTATAATTATTCTTAACTTGTACAGTCTTCTAATTAATACAATTTTAGAAATTATTTCATCATCATCAGTTAATTGAGTAAATGCACTTAAATCAAGAATCAGATAATCAACTGAATTTAGATTTCGGAGTTCTGTTTGCATAAATTTTCCTAAATTATATTCATTTATAAATCTTGTAACTAGTGTTATATTGTTTTTAGTACAATAGTCTTCAATGGTTGGCTTTACTTCTTTTGAAATATATATGTATTTTTTAAATATTCTTGGTTCGTCCATACTGATACCTCATTTAATCTTTAATAATTATTGTTTCTCCATTTTTTGTCGTAACAACAGTTTCATTCTTATCTTTCATTTCTTCTTGTAAATCATCATTTTTATCTGATTCTTCTAATAGTCCTTTTAAATTTTCTTTTATTTTGTCTTCTTGTGTTAGATTTTCTTCATTTGTACCATTTGTAATCGATTCCATATTATTTTGAACATTTATATTGCTATTATTGTTTTTGAAATCTCTTGTATTTAAAAATATTGCAATAATAATTACAAAAAGTAACATTAAACTTAATATAATTACTTGTTTTTTCAATTCTTCTTTATTATTCATCTTTTATTATTCCTCTCTTTTTGGAAAAGAATTAAATTTTGACAAGGCAAAATCTTACGCAAAAAGCGGAGCATACTTTTTGTATGTAAGCATTTTTAAGTAAGATTTTAACGTAGTCAAAATTGTAATTATTTTTCAAAATTAATCCTCTTCTCCGAAATAAATACATATATGGATTAACAGCACTACTACTTGTGTTATCATTTAACCTAACTTCAAAATGAAGATGTGGTCCTGTAGAATTCCCTGTACTTCCCATTATTCCTAAAACCTGTCCTTGTTTCACTTCACTTCCTTCAGCAACTGAAATCGAGCCATTAACCATATGTCCATATAATGTATAAAATCTTTTTCCATCATCTGATAAATGTTCTATAACAACATAATTTCCATATCCAGTAGTTCCTGCTTTTGCAACTACAACTTTTCCACTTGCAACTGCACATATTTTAGGGCTTGCTTTTGAAATACAAACAATATCTATTCCTGTATGAGCTCTACTTTGAATAACTCCATTTACTGCAATTGTTCTATTTTTACTAAATCTTGATGTAACAACATCTTTTGTTGAATCCCATGTTTCAAAAGGCATTGGAAAAGTGGCATTTTGGTATTTCATCATATTTTCTTGATTTACCACTTCATTTATGGTAAATAGCGTATCTGTAGATAATGATTTTTCCTCATTATTTCTTTTTTCTAATTGATTATCACTTGTAACAGGCATACTCATAATAGCAGTAACTGGAACGATAACTACAATAAATATCGAAATTACAACAACTATAATTATAATTTTTATTTTAGTAGAAAGAAAAGAGAAAACTGTTAATCCTATATCTGAAATTTGATTATTATTTTCCATTTACTTTCCACCACCTATCAAATATGGTTTTTCCCACTCTTCTCCTTTTACATTTACTAAGCTATGACCTGGACCTACAAACATAAGTCCACGACCTCTGTCTTTTTGTGAAAGTATTGTTTTTTCTTCGTTATTTAGGTTATATATTCTTACTATTTCCTCTAAATCTTGTCCATCTGTTCCAAAGAAAAATTTATATGTAGAGTTGTCTAATATTGCTTGTCCATATTGCTTAATTTCATCTCCTAAAAAGTCTAAAATATTTTGTGAAATTGTGATTATACCACATTGGTATTTTCTACACCTCTTGCTAAAATTTCGCATAAATTCAATAGCTTGTGGCACTTTTTTATCTATCAAAAGATATGCTTCATCACATACTACATAGCATTTTTCTTCTCTATTTCTAAATGCCATATCTTCACAATACCTTAACATATTCAAATATTGGCAACTTTTAATATTACTTGAAGCTCCTTGTAAGGAATAAATATCTAAACATAGAAAATCGCTTGTATCTTCTATTGTGGTATAACCATTAAATATTTCAGCATTATGACCTATTGCTAAGCTTCTAACTATTGATTTAATAACTTCTATCTCATCTTTGTGCTTTGTATTCGGATTTTCTATTTTCTTTTCAAGCAAATAATACAAATCTTCCATTATTGGAAATTGCTCTTTTGGAATAATTTCTATATCTGTTTCATAATCAATATTAAAACTTTTATATAATTCTTCCAAAATTTCCATTAGTAAACTCATTTGAAAACTTGTTATTTCTGGGAAATATAATTTAAAAAATGCAGTTAAAAAGTCCATATGTAGAGCAAGAGCAGATTTTGTATTACTATAATCTTCGTCTTCATCTTCAATATTGTTTGGCAATTTGTTTACTTGCAAAGGATTTATTCTTCCTACATTTTTTCCTTTTCCACCTGAGCAATCAATCCAACTTCCACCTATTGCTTTACACATATTTTTGCATTCGGATTCAGGATCCAAGATGTAAAGTTTTGTGCCATTTAGCCATTCATTAAGCATTATCTTTTTGGCTAGATATGATTTACCACTACCGACTGGCTCCACTTATTGTTATATTTGAATTTGGTCTATCTGATGATTTAATAAATGTATCTAAAATAATTGCTCTTCCATCTTCATCTGTTCCAATATAATATCCTTTTTCATCAATTAAACCACTTCCGACTGAAAGGAAGTCCATTAAACAAAGCACTTAATGACATTTGTTTATTTGATTTTTTAGTTATTTTTTCATAAGCTACATCATAAGGACTTGTTTGTTTTAGAGCTTCTTCTTGTTCAAATGCTGGAAGTCTCGCTTTTAATCCCATACCTGCAATTTTATTTTTAACAATTCTCATATTTTCGGTAAATATATTTTCTGTATTTCCATTTGTTTTTACTAAAAATGACAAGTTTATATATGGAATATTATCTATTGTAATTTCTCTTATCATAGTTTCAGCACTTATTATTTTAAATTCAGCTTGTGTTTTTAAGAATTCATTTTGAGTTGTGTTATATGTATTTTTATCCGTTGTAATTCCTTTAGAAATACCCTCTACAAAGCCTTGAACATCTTCTATTGGTGTTATAACAAGACTTACTATTGTATTTGGAATATCTTTTAAATTTAAAAGCCAGCCTATATTTACTCTTGATGGATAGCTTGATATATATTGAATTTTAGATAAAAATTCTCCCATTTGTACTCTACTTGATTTTATTTCTATTCCTTGTGGTGCAATTAAATTTAAAAGTTCTTGATTAATTGGCATAATTTCTATATCTTTTGTTTTCATCTACTAAATCTCTCCTATTAAATTAGATTGTTCCCCTTTATTTTTGTGATAATATATTTTAAATTTTATATAACTGTTAGTGGCGTTTCCAAATAATTTTGATTTTCAATATATGCAACATCTGGATTTGTATAACTATTTACCAATTGAATTATTAATCTTTCTTCTAGTACTTCAGTTTTATAACCACTATTTGTAAATTTCATTTTTAATTCATTTAGTCTTTTTATTAAATCTTGTTCTATGTATTCAGTATTATCGCCCCAAACAATTAAATAAATCTCACTTTCTAATGCTTTTCCTCTTACAGATAGATTTCCAAAACTTCTACTTCTTTTACCTTGCAAGCTAAATTTCAAAGCATTTTTCTCTTTATCCATTAGCTCTGCCTGATAATCTTGATTTCTTTGTAGATTTACAGGTCTATTTGTAAAATATAATTTGAAAGGTTCTAATTCACTTGCAAAATTTCTTGTTAGAATTTGTGCATGATTTTTCTGTTCTTCTTTGCTCATTAACTTACAGTTTTTAGGATAGATTTTTAAATATGCTAAGACTTTTCCATCTATTGTGTAAAGAAAATTACCTTGAATATCTTTTATATTTAAAAATCTATTTGCTGTAATTGTAGGCTTATTTTTTAATGCTTTTACTAACTTATCTAATCCACCCATATCATTTTTTCTCCTCTATATCAAATTCAAAATATTTCTGTCCTCTAAAAAATTGGTACATATTTTTAATCATATCTGCTATACAACTATTATTTTTATCTTTCATTACTGCAATAAATGTAAATCCTGTTACAATTCCAAAAACGATTAAACATATTAAATAATTATTAGTTACTGCATATATAAATAAATCAATAAAAACACTAATTGTTCCTGCAATTCCAATTGTAATTAATTCCTTTATTCCAATTCCATTTATAAGTTCTGTTCTAACTTTTACATTCGCAGGAATGTTTATTTGATATTTTTCATCATCCATCTTTAAAATCTTCCCTTCTTAAGGCTCAAACTGGTCTGGAAAAGAATTAAATTTTCCTTGCTAACATTGTAATTATTTTTCAAACCTAATCTAGCCATTCAAACTGTTGGTATTTATTGTTTAACCATGTACCTAGTAAATCTTTAAAATCGTTATCATCTTTAATTGTTCCTTTAACATTTGCCGACATTAAAAATCCTTTTGACTTGCCATCTAATTTGTCATTTTCCCAAGATAAATAATAAATATCATCTGCCATTGCACCTTTTGTTACTCCTTGACAATCATCATATTGTTTATATACAGAACACCAAATTTTATATTGATCCCAGAATCCGCCAATATTAATTAGTTTCTCTCCTGTATTTACATAGTAATTTCCTTCTACTCTTATTACTTTTCTTCCATCAATATCTTTATGCTCTTCTATCAAAACTCCATCTGTTATTACTGCTCTAATATTTGAAAAATCTCCTATTTCATCATAACTTTGAGTATATGGAAAATAATTTAAAACCATATTTTTTATAGTTCCTATTGAAATAATTAAAATTAATGCAATTATTCCATTTTTAATTCTGGTTTGATATTTCTTGTATTCTTGTTCATCTCCTGTCATTATCTGAAATATTGCAATACAAATCATTGCAGTACAAAAAATACCTGCTAATATTACTAAAAATTCTGTTATATAGTAAATAAACTGCATGTTCCTTATTCTCCTTCTACTATATTACTTGTCTTGAAAAAGAATTAATTTTTGACAAGGCAAAATTGTAATTATTTTTCAAGTAAGCTACTTTCCTTTACTGATACCTGACCTAAACATCGTTACTACCCTTGTTACAGTATTAATCTTAGAACTTGCATTAGAGCTTCCTGAAGTTATCATAAATTCTTGTAACATTTGTGGCGTTTTTAATGCTATATTTGAAGCCACAAAACATAATACAAAATGCCCACCATTTAATAATATAATTGAAAAATGAACTAATAAAAGCTGTATAATTATTGTAAAAGCATTATTTATAAACTTCTGAACATATCCTTTAAATGCTCCTTGATTTGCATTTAATAAACCAATACATGCAAATGGTATTCCAAGCCTTAATATCAACATTTCAAATCCTCTTGTTAAAAATTGAAAATACATTAAAGCTAGTTGCACAGCAATTATTAAATATAAAAATGCTCCAAATACATTTAATCCAATATTCTTAAACTCTGGAACAACAGGCTCTAAACTTCCTGTCATACCCATTAGCAATTTGTTATAAATATCAAAAAAGATACTTACAAATTGTGTATATATAAATCCAAAACAAATCATTATTATCATTGCTTTTATAAATCCTACAAGTACATTTAACGGGTTTTCATCTGGATCACCGATTGCTCCACATCATATATGTTTCAATCATTTTTTTTATAAAAAACATTATTAAGATTGCAATTGCTACTATGTATATTGCATTGTATAATCCTGATATATCAAAATTTGTAGCTACATTTCTAAATGCAATTTCTATTGCAAATGCTAAATAAAACATTGATGTATATACACCTGATAACCAAGTTAAAATAGCTTCAGATATCCAACTTAATAAATACACAATTATTGTTGCAATTAATGCTGCCACTTTATATTCCTCCTAGTTCATAGAAATTTTTTCACCGTAATTCTAATTCTTCAGCTTCTTCATTATCATTTAATTCTTCATTTTCCTTATTTCTAGCTATAATCTGATTTTCTATATATAACCCTAAATTCTTTTCATACTGCTCTCTTGCTTTTTTTATCTCTTCAGTTAGTTTCTGAATTGATTTATTATCTTTTTTTAATTTTTCTATTTCATCAGATGCCATTAATAAATTTTCAATTTTATCAATATCATAGGCTTTATAAAACTTTTTCCTTAATGTTTCATATTCTTTTGCAAGTTCTCTATTATTAGGATTTGTAATAGACCTAATATTCTTTTCATATAAATCCTTAACCATCTTGTTTTCTTGCCATTTATCCCATAAATAAGTAATTGCAATACCTGGAACTCCTGTTACCATTCCAATTAGAATATATCTTTTTATAAAACCTACTACTTTTCTATTATCTGCAATATTTGTTCCAATTTTATCTGAAAAATTTAATTGTATTTTTTCTTCTTCGTCTTTTAATTTTTTACGCATTTTTTCATTTTCTTTTGTTTTTTCTTCAATATCCTTCTGCTCTTCAAAATATTTTTTGTCTTTTTCCCTTTTTATTTTTTTATTTTCTTCTAGGATTCCATCTAATCTTGTTTTTACTTTTTCTTCTGTTATTTCTTTCACAATAATACCTCCGTAATCTACTTAAAAATACGGAATTATGATTTTCTAATATTCTTTCATCATAAAGAAAATCTAAATTTCGCATATTTAATTTCTAAGCCAACTGCACCTTATCAGAATGCATTTGGCAAGAACTTAAAAATATCTTGCAATCAAATTTACTATTGTTACTGCTAGTAATCCAATAACAATACAAACTAAAACCTTAATTATTGCTTTTTTATATCTTTGTTGGTCTTGTTCATCACCTGTCATTATTTTAAATACATAAAACAGAATGAAACATACTCCGTACAATTGGTAAAATCCATTGCATGGTTCCTGTTATATCTCTAACCATATTTAGTAAACCTTGACCTAATTTACTATTTTGGATTTGACCTCCACCTTGCACTTCTGTTACAACTTCTGCAGCATTTACTTTACTTGTTATAAAAAACATTAATGTACTAATTGTTGCTAATGTTTTTGTTAGTTTGTTTTGTTTAAACTTAATCAAATTTGCCATTATATTTACCCTCCTATAATTTTCCCTCAATATTAACTTCTTTCATTATTTGCTCTTTTTCTTTTTGTATTTTTTCGTTTACTAAAGCCTTCTTAAATTTTTTTGTTTTTTCTGCTATATCCCATAATTTTAATGGCTCTATTCTTCTTATTTTTCTGTGGTTTTCTCTATATTCTCTAACTTTAGTATTCCAGTTTTTATCTCCAAGTCCTAATATAGAATTAAAATACCATTTACTTAAATCTGGTGAATTTGTTATGGCTGGAGATAATCCACTACACATTACTAATAAATAAGGTCTTTCAATCCTTAAAATTTCATCTGTTGTCAGTAATGCTCTTTGAGTTAAATTCATAGATTTAGATTTATTTACTGCTCCTCCACTACTTGAATTACTTTCGCTCCAACTTGATGTAGTGTATGTTCCAAGTTTCTTTGAAATTTTTTCTGCAGTTACTTCATTTGATGTTTTTAGATAATTCCATACATAACAGTTATCGAGAATATTTTGAGCTGTATTATCTCCATATTTTTCATTGAGTTGAGAAAATGATTGAACAAATAAATTAAACCTTATTCCTCTACCACCTCCAACTGTAAGAAAGCCTCCAAAATTAGGTATTGCACTAAAATTGCCGAAACTCATCTAGTATAAAGTTAGTACGAATTTTAAGCCTTCCACCTTTTGAATCTGCAAGTTCTACAAGTTTTGTATAAACCTGATTAACAAACAAACTGCATAATCCATAAAAAGTAGTTTTTTCATCTGGCAGAATCATATATAAAACTGACCTTTCTTCATTAAATTTATTTAAGTCAATTTCTGATTCACTAATCATACTTGCGACATAATCATCTATAAAAATACTTAAAGTTGCTAGTGCTGAAGTAAAAAAACTTGCTCTTGTTTTACTAGGTGCTATTCTTGCTGCTGCAAAACTTGCTACTGCAGGATGAGAATCTTCCAAAGTATCTAAATATGTATCCATAAGCATTGTTTTATCATTTTGTTCTGCACACATTTTTGAAATAAAATGATATGTATTTGGTAAATTTTGATATTCTTTATGTTTTTCATTTCCAAGTACAACTGACATAATTCCTGCTTTTATAACTGACTTTTCGCCATTTACCCATATAGCTTCTCTGTTTCCTACTTCGCCTACTAGACTTTCTACGATATCAGAACAATAATTTACCGCTTTTGGAATATCCTTGTTTAAAAATGCTTCAATAACTGGCTCTAAAAAATTATATTTTGAACTTTTAAGTGGTGTCTTAAAGTCTAATGTATAAACTTTATAACCAAGTCTTTCTAGTGTTTTTGAAGTATATTCAAAGAGTTCTCCGCTTTGGGTCTGACAAAATCACGTTTTCACCTGCAAGGCCAGTATTCATAATTGTTTGTAATACTAGACTTCTTGTTTTACCTGACCTAGTTGCTCCAACTGTTAAGCTATGTAAATCATCATCAATATAATAAATGTCTTCTACTTTTCTAAATGAGAAATAAGGTATTCTAATAAACTTTCCTAGCTTTTTACATTTGAATTTAGGAATAATTTTGTCTTTCTTTCCTATAACTAATCCACCAGTCTTAAAAATTGGCTCTATTTTAGTCATATCTGTATTTTCAACATCTTTCTTGATACATTCCTTATCTTCATTTGCTAACTTGATTAAATCGGCAAATTCTTTCTTACTCAAATCAATTCTATTAACACCAAACTTTTTTGAAAATTCTTTTTTAGGTAGCCACCACGCAGAGCCTTGTTGTGTTTGCTTTTCGCCTATTGGTATTGGAATTTCAATATTGTTCGTTACTTTGTATGTTTTTGACTTATAATCTTTTAAATCAAATACTTTAAATATTGTAAGAAAAGCTAATAACATAAAAGCTACTATTGTTAAAGCAAACATATCAAAATGCTCTTTACTGCTTGATAAACTTTGAATTATTGTATTTGGTCTGATATTTATTATTTCTTCTGGAACTCTAGTAAATATCAAATGTAATATTGTTGAAATTATTGCAGATAGTACAACAGCAATAAAAAAAGCTAGTATTATACCTAGAATTTTTGTCTTTAGTTTCCTTCCTTTCATATTTTTATCCTTTCAAGCACCAAAAAAAGAGAGCCACATTTAGCTCTCTCGTTGGATATATATTTTCATATTTAGATAATACTACCTTTAAATTAGATAGTCAATGAATGATTTTTGAAACAATTTTGAAATTTTTATTCAAATTTGTCTGTTTAAATTTGTGCTGAGTATAAAGATTTCTCGTTTTCATTTCTTATTAAATACTTTTTTTAAACGCTTAAGTAATCTCTTAAATATATTTTCATTCTTTAATTCAACTGGCAAATTATTTATACTTTCGGATCTAATATCTTCATTATTATCAATATTTATCTTCTTAAAAATATCATCCATATTATATTTTTTTCTTAATTCTTCTTGATATGCCTGTTCATTAGCATTTAGATGATTTCTAAATGCTACTTTTTGTTCTTCTGTTTCACACCAGTAATTTAAGCATATCATAGAAATTAAACCTCTAGTTTCATCTTTTATATTTATTTCATTAAGTGGTTTTGTATAATTAAATTCACATTTATAATCCTTAGAGGCATTAGTTTCAAAAAGCTTAATTAAGTCATTTGGAATTTTGTCCACATCGTCTTGACGTATGCCTTTTAAATAATGCATTGTTTCAGCCATTGCTATTCTATATCTTTCGTTCACCATATTTTCTCCTATTTTAAGTTCTCTTTTTCATCTATTATTTCGTTACTATGTACAATTTTTTTTATCACTTTAGTAGCATCATGCTCATTAGTAATTCTTACCCCACTATCTTGCATACAATCATCTAATCCAGATTTCCCATCTTTATCACACATTTTTATTCTTTCAGCACTTGACTCATCTTTTTTGAATCCATCTCCACTTATTCCATCCCTGTAAAATGCTAACAAATCCATTAAATGATTTAGAGCATACGCATAGTTTTTATTCTTTAGATTTTTGTGAGTACCATCTTTATATACTTTACTAACAATACTGTATCCATGTTCTTTATACCAGTTAATTGCATTGATAAATCTTTCATCCAAATCCGTACCAAACATACTTCTGTATTGTTCTCCAATTTCTTTTGGAATTGATTTTGTTAGATATGACATATCATGTGTTGGTACATTCTTACCATTTTTGTCTTTTCTTTGAGATATTTCTTGTGCCTCAAGTTCTCCTACATAGTACGCAAATTGGATTTGTCTATACGATTCTTCATCAAATTTTTTACCAAAAAGTTTTTCAAAATCCCTTATTCCTAATGGAAAATCAAAATCTTCTGTTGGAATAGGAATAGAACCCGTTGCAGCTCCAATTATAGCTTTGCTAATAATATCTGGATGTATCATTGCAAATCTCTGAGCAAATACTCCTGATGTAGAATATCCGTTTAACACAATTTTTTCAGAAATTTTCTTTCCTGAAAGACTTTCCATCTTCTTTTGTGCATCTTTAATGCTTTCTAACACTAATAAATCACATCTATCATACTCTCTATCACTTTCAGTAAAACATTCTCTAGATAAATGTTGATAATATGGCTCTTGAAGAAAATCTTTTTTAGAAGTAAAAACATATAAACACGGAGCTGGAACTTTACTTCTTATATACGAAGAAACTTCGTCTGCACCTTTAACAAATACATCTATTCTGTTTTTTGTACTTTCTGAATCCACTGTATTCAAAGTATCTACCAGAATTTCAGCATTTTCTTCAATATTTTGCGGATATACTAATATATACGGAAACATTTTACCATCTTTTGTTATAGTATTTACATATACAGTATATCCATCAACATTTATTGGTTTATTTATCCATTTTGTTTTTTCGCTAAACCTTTCTCCATTTTGAGCTCTACTTATTTCACTCATTGCAATTTCTATTATTTTTTGACCACTCATTTGATGAGTTATATCATCACTATTAACTAGTTGTGCTATATATTTATTTTCTGATAATCTAGCTTCTTCACTTACAATAGCATCTTCATGTAGCTGCTCTTTTAAATCATTACTTAAATATTTTCCAGTACCTAATTTTTCTAATTTTCTTATAATTTCATTTGAAAATTCAACATTTATTTTTCCTTTTAATTTATCTGTAAATCTCTTGCTTAATTCCTCTAATAAATTTTCGTCAAAGGTATCATCTGTTTCTAATATTTTTTCCAATTTGTTGTACATCTGCTGTTCATCAGGGGTTAATGATTTTAATCCTTCAAATTCTTCCTGTAAATCTTTATAATCTATTGCACTGTTCAACCACTCTGCCTTTGGATAGAATTCTCTCAACATTCTTAACATCATCATGCCTCTGAGGCTATATGGATATTTTTCCTTTTCTAGAGCAAATATACATACTATTTGTGACAAATGATAATAGTATTGTTTCATATATTCCAATGGATAGTCTTGTCTTGCTTTATTTAACATTTGCTCTCCAGTTGAACTGTTTGGAATTCCATTTACAGCTATCATCATTTCTATGCTTTGATATGAAGGTTTTCCATTTTTTAATATAGAATTTTTTTCCAAATCTCTGCATTCAATAACATCTACTCTTTTTTCAGACTTTGACTGATATTTTTTTAAAGTAGGTTCAGAAATATCTGTTATCTTAAGGCAATCATAATCTATTTCATCCGCATTGATCAAAATATCATAATCTAATTTTTCATCATCATTTAATGTTATAGTTCTTCCGTACTGATTACCTTGATTTTGTTCTTCAACCCATTTGTCATTAATTTGTTCAACCGCATTCTCATAAACGATTAAACCTTTTTGTAATGCTGTTCTTAACATTTCTCTTAATCTCTCTGGCTCATCTAACATTCTTCTTCTATAGTCAGATAATAATTTCTTATCATCTTCACCTAAATGTGATACATCTACATAAAAAACTTGTGTATTTTGAAGAAGCTCCTCATATCCTATAATCTCTCTACTTAAAATTTTAGCTTTTCGTTCAGAGCTGTATTCATTTTCACCGTTTTCATCAAAATCCGTACCGTCTATTATATAGAGCTTGCAATCTTTATTCTTCATTTTTTCTCTAAGCTGTTCTACATCTGATGTAAACACAATTATTCCATTAGTATCATCTAAGAGAAAATCATAAAAATTTATTACACCATCACTCTTCCCATCATTTCCTTGTCTAAACATGTATGTATAATTTGGTTTTGCACTTGCATACAAAAATTCTCTTGAAAATTCTTTTCTAATTCTTGGTTTATGTGGGATCAAAAATTCTGCATCATCAGGGACTTGCGATGATATATGATACAGTCTTTGTGGAATCATTATTTTACCTCCTAAATCATAATTTATCAAACAAAATAACCTTGTTATCAATTCTCTTTAATTTCATTTTACCATAACCCAAAACAAATTCCAATACAATTGAAGAAATTTTAGCAATTTGAATAATTGAAGACGCACCCTAATGGAAGGTACGTCTTCATTCCTCTGTATATGACAGGAGGAAGCATTTGCTCTTTTTAGCCCTTCAATTTCAACCCCAAAGTTTGAAGCTTGGCCAGTACTTCTTTCACGGTAACATCGCCCATCTTATGTATTTGGCTCCCATCAGTCTTTTTATGCTTAACAAACTTGCTTTCAGGAATTTCAATGAGTTCCCTTACTGTGTTTATACCTGCACCTTTAAGAACATTAAAAGCACGTCTTGAGAGATTCAAATCCTCGATACACATATTCAACAAAAGATTCAAATCCTTGATTACCGCATTCAATACTTCGGTATTTGCCATTACGTCTTCATCCATTGTAGTCTTCTTTACCAGTTCACTGAATTTACCAAAGATAACCACACAATCTACATAATCATCTTCGATGATAGATTTCTGCAAATCCTTAAGTGTCTTCAGTAAGTTTTCGTATTCCTTGAGTTGTACTTCAAGTCTTCCTGTGAGAATTAAAGCTTCATACTTGTTGTTCATAGTATCCCTCCTATAGATACATATACAATTTTCAAAGTGGACACTCTTTTGAGTGTATGCTTACATTTTTATTTTACCATATTATGTTAATTTTCGCAATATTCTATCCCATATTTTTATTGAATTGCATAACCTTATAAAAAAAATAGAGCTTTAACTCTAATTCTACTTATTCAAATTATCAAAATTAGAACATATTTAAACTAAAACTTCTCTAATGACTTTTTACTGTTTTCAAATAGTACTTACGAAAAAGGCAGGGGCTACCAAGAGTCCCTGCCTTAGAGTGGTAACGAAAACGTTTCCAATTTAGGAAACAATATTCTTATTCTTATCATTGTTTTTCTTCAAGTTAACAATAACCTAGTATTAGATTTTTAATTTTATAAAAGTCAATACCAAAATTACCAAAAAAGGGAAAATAATTTTTACCAATTTAGACACTCATAATTAACCACTAGAATTGTTAATATTTTCCATTTTTAAAATCATATCTTTAATTCTGTAAGATTCACCTGTTATATTAAAAACATATGAATGATGTAATAATCTATCTAAAATTGCATTTGCAAGAATATTATCGTTAAATAATTCACCCCACTTTGAAAATACTTGATTTGTTGTTATTATTGTTGAACTTTTTTCATATCTTTTAGCTATTAATTGAAATAATAAATTTGCTCCATTTTTATCTACTGGTAAATATCCTATTTCATCTATTATTAATAATTTATATTTATTAAAAGTTTTTAGTGCATCTTTCAATCTATTTTCTTGATGGGCTATATTTAGTTTTGTTATTAAATCATGGCAACTTATAAAATATGTACTTATTCTTTTCTTAGCAGCTTCAATTCCTATTGCTGTTGCTATATGTGTTTTTCCAACACCACTAGAACCAACGAGTAATACATTCTTTTTTTCTTCTATAAATCTCAAGGTAGATAAATCCATGACTTCCTTTTTATTTATACTTGGTTGAAATTCAAAATCAAATTCATTTAATGTTCGCTTAAATGGAAATCCTGCTACTTTTATATTAAATTCTGATGCTCGTTGTTCTTTAAATTCAATTTCTTTATTTGTTAATTCATATAATGCATCTATAAATGAAATATTGTTTTTATTTATTTCATCTAAATATGTTGATAAATATGTACTCATTTTATCTAATTTTAATTTTTGTAAGTTATTTATAACCTCATTATATATCATTATTTTCCCTTCTTTCTTTTAATTTTTATTAATCAGTAATTTATCCATATTCTTTAAATTTTTCTGAGTAAGTTTTTCTATTTCATCATTACTTTTATAAGGCATAGCATTTTTTAAACATTCTGAATAGTGTTCCTTTGTATAGTTGAATATCTTCTTATTTATTTCATGTGTTGCTATCAAATCTTTGTTGTGGTATAAATAAAGTATATTATCAATTTGTTTGGCTTTAACAAATTGTCCAATATATTTTGGAGCAACTGAATATCTTTGACCTTTGTAGTAAATCAAGGAATCGTTGGTTACCTTTGACTTTTCTACATCCATCAAGTATGAGTTTATTATTTGTATACTTGGTAAGTCAGACAGATATTCTTTTTCTTTTTTATATAATAAAATTGGTTGAATATTGGTTGTTTGATTTAATGTTGAATTTACTTTATTTCTTATTCTTTCAATTATTTCTATTAGTTCTTTTTCATTTTCAAATTCATGATTATATGGAATAAGCCAATTCATAAATTTGTTTGATGTTTCATCTTTTCCTTTCGTTTCAGGAGAAAAAGGTTTACAAAGCTTTATAGTAGTTCCCATATCTTTTACAAATTGATTAAATTCTTTATTAACAGTTACTTTATCTCTATTTATATCTGCAACTGCTCTCATATTATCTGTTAATAATTTTTTGGGCACTCCTCCCATATATTTAAAAGTTGATATTAAACATCTTTCTAAATCTTCTCTTGTTTTAGTTTTTGTATAGACAAAATCATGCAATCTTGAAAAACCTAAAGTAGCAGAAAAAATATTAAACTCAAATATTTCTCCATGTTTACTTATCATTTTTAAATCTTCTTTCCAGTCAAATTGTAATTGTTCTCCAGGTTCCGTTTCATATCTAGGATGTACCTCTATATTTTTTTTCGGTTTTAAATTATGTTTTTTTAAATATTTTTTAAAATTTGAATATGTTCCAATTTTACTGTCCTTGTCATAAAAATATTGATATAAGCTCATTATATTAATTCCTGCAAGTTCTATTTTATCCTTAATTTCATCATAGTACGGATCTATTTTAGAAGTTTTATTTCTTATATGCGATCCTCTTTCATAACCTTCATAATATTTTTTTATGGTATGTCGATTTATTCCATAAGTTCTTTCTAATTCGCTAAAGTTTGGCTTAATTCCTAGCGTTTTCATTGTTAATAATTGTCCTTCCATATTTTTAAATTTTTGTTGCATTTGAATACTCCTTTTTTCATTTTTTAGAGTATATCAAATTATTATTTTGGCATCAAAAAAGTAACCAATTTTGGTAATTTTTATTTTCCCTTTTTTGGTTACTTTTATTTTATCATTTATAATTTTAATGAAAAAATAATACATCCAATCGTAATAGAAATAAGGGAAGTTTCAAAAGCCTCAAATTCATTAATTCTTCCGTTTACAAACAAAAGGATTACTCCCATCACTAAAATAATCAAGGGAATACCAACTTGTGCCAATGAACGGTTTACCTCATCTTCGTCTCCCATAAGGCGCATGTCTAATCCTAAGGCTACAGCCAACACCAAAGAAATAAGAAAAACAATTGCAGTAACAGTTGCCAAAATGTCTCCAAAACTCAAAGCATTCATACTATACCTCCTCAAAAAGTCTCAATGTTTATACTTACATATGTATGAAATACTTGTATAAAAAGTTGTAATAAATGTGCAATTTATACAAGTACGAGAAAAGGTTTAGCAGGTCTCCAACCTGAATATATAGATTTAGCCACTCCTTATCAAATTATTATGTATTGCTACATAACCCATTATACTATTTTATGTAAAGTTGTCAATAGAACCCTTGTTTTTAAAGCACTCTATCGTTCGCCAAACCAATCAAAACCGGAGCTCCTGCCGTTTCTAATTATTTCTTTTATTTCTCGTTTTGACAAATCTCCAAATGTCCTTGTAGCTCGTTTAAATCGTTGAAATTTTGACATACTTTCTTCGGACAACAACTTATATGTTTCTTGAATTAACTGTCTTATATTTGATTCTCGTAACTGATTTTCATATAGTAATTGTCTTGCTTCATATTCTCCTTGTTTTTCTTCAAATTCTTTAGTTTTAAAATTCCAATATTCTCTTTTTTCTTTCCACTCTGCAGATTTTCTCTCGTATTCTTCTGTCTTCGTTTCTTTAATTGATTTTAAAATTTGATTACCTATCTTTTTTATCATTTCATTTCTTGCTTGATTTTTAATTTTTTCATAATCTTTATAAGTATCAACTTTTTGTAACATTTTGTCGATTTTCACGCAAGTATCAACATATTTATTAAATTCATCCTTACAATCTTTATTAGAATTAACTAATAACATTGTTATTTCATTTAAAATTCGTTTGCTTTCTGGCTCTTGATATTTATAAATGAACCCTCTTTTAAATGATTTTGAAACTTCTTCTAATTTTGCCATTTTATTTATTATTTGTTCTATATTTTGTTGTTTTACATTACTTGATATAATAGGTGTGTTAAAAATGCTAGGAATAATTTCTTTTAATTCATTTTCAATATTATTAAATTCTTCTTTTTTATTCTGTATAAAATGCTTTAATTCATCTTCATCTTTTATAACTTTTAAATTGTTAAATTTACTTAAAAATGTAACTGCCTCTAAATATGTATCATCTTTATACAAAATAGCTTTTTCTCCAATATTCTTAAACTCAAATTTTTCATCTTCTGATTTCTTAATTTGAGTATAGTTATCTGGATCAGAATTATTTACTATATAAATAATCTCATCTTTTTCCATATTCTCTAGTACTTTATTTACAAAATTTTGTGTATTTTCAGTATCTATAGCATTTAAATACATTTCTTCATTTTGATATAGTTCTTTTAAATTTTTCTTATAATTATCAATTTCATTCTTTGACATTTTTCCAATTAACTCTTTTGAAACATCTTTTATTTCATACATTGCTTTTAATTCTTCTTTAAATACACTTTTAGCAACTGCAGATTTTACTTGTTTAAAATTTATAAATGGTTTTCTTTTCACAGATAAATCTTGATTTTTGTTCCATACAATCAAATGACAATGTGGTTTGTCCTTTTTTGCGTGAAAAGCTGCAACCCATTCCAAGTCATTAAGTGGTATCTTAAATGCTCTTGCTATCTCCGGCATTCTTAGTTCCAACATTTCTTTCCAAGCCTTTTTATTAAAATATCCGTATTCTATGGCATCTTCATTTTTGAGAGATATAACAGTTTTAAAAATATCAATATTGTTTTTTGATATTTCTTGAACATATTTTTTTATTGTATTTAATTCTAGTAATTCAACATCATCTGTATCTAAAATACTTCCGAATAATCCATGTATTTCAAATCCAGTATCTACTCCGCTTCTTGTGGCAATATAATCTGTATGTAATTTATCAATATGAGCCTGTAAATTTTGTGGTCTTCCTTTTCCATTATATTTCGCATATATTTCTTTTCTGTTAATCCATTTAAAAATTACTCCACCTTTGTATCTATCAATATCCATTTTGTACTCCTAAATTATATTATCAAAATCCAAATCATCCGGTATCATCTGCGTTATATCTACATCTAAAAATTTATTTTTTACAGCTCCATAAGCTAGTTTATTTGCTAAATCTATTTTCTCTTTTAAAAATTCCTTACTATCATCTGATTCACAAATCTTTGATAAGAAATATGCTTGTAAAAATAAAGATGCATATGATGACTTGCTTGATTTTGCAAGTAACATAAGCATTCTTTCAAATCTTTTTCCTAATTGTTTTTCTATTGCTTTTGCCATTGTTTCTATAATTGTATCAACATCTTCTTTTAGCATTTTAACTTTAAAAAATTCATTTAAAGCTACATTTATAATTTCACTTTCACTCATATTTTCTTTTGCTTTATATCTTACAACTTTTTCTTTTAAAGTCTTTGGAACTACAGCATATACTTTTTCACTTTTTACTTGTTTTATAATTTTAGATTGTTTTTCCATAATATAAAAAATCCTTTCTATTTTCTCTAAATATTTAATCTCTAAAGGCAGGAAAGTGATGCCGAATGCATCACAGCTACACATAGAAAGACAAGCTTTCTAGTTCTCTGCCTTTGGCTAAAATGTTCGGAAGAAATGCAGTATTCTCCATTATGGAGAGTATTAGTTTTTTATGTATGTTTCTTCCAAACTGTAAATAATTCGTCTTTTTAGTTCATTTATATCGTTTACAACTCCAAAATATCTGTCAATTTCATCTTCATAAAATTTAACACATACATAATTTTCTTCATTTTCTTTTTCTTTTTTTCTAGGTTTTATTAAGTCAAGCATATCTTCTTTCATTAAAAAATTATAATCATCTTCTCTTTTATTATTTTCAGATTCTTTTCTAATTTTTTGTGCCATGCTATCACTAATTTTTATATTATCTTTTATTATTTCAGCTACAAATTTTTGCTCCTCATTTGGAAGAAAACTTAATTTTTCTCCAACTGTCAAAGAGATTTTTCCTTTATCTGCAAAATCTTGTAAACTAGGAATTAAATACATTAGTCTTAAATATCTTTGAATACTACCTGCACTTGTTTTTTCTTCTCTAATTAAAGTATCCAGTGCTCCAACATTATCTTTTCGTACTTCCTCAAACATTGAAGTTTCTATATTTCTTTTTTTGTAAGTATCATATTTAATTTTATAAGCTCTTGCCCTTTCCATTGGCGAAATTTTATCTCTAGTACACAAATTTGTATCAATTAAATATATTTTCGCTTCATCATCTGATAAATTTTCTTTTATAATACAAGGGTATTTATTTATACCTAATTCTCTTGCACAACTCCTACGATTGTGTCCTGCTAAAATTTGATATTTACCATCTTTAATTGGTCTTACTATTAATGGTTGCATTATCCCAAAATTTTTAATACTTTCAATCATTTCTTTTCTTTTATCTTCATCATATAATTTAAATGGTTGGTTTGGATAATCTTCTAATTTAGAATCTTCTATAAGTATTGCTTCTATTTTAGTTTCCTTTTTAGTTGGCTCATATATTTCTTCATCTTCTATAACATAATCTACTTCATCAACTATATGCTCTTGCTCCTTTATTGGTGGCTTTGGGTCTTCTATATAATCAAATCCTAATGCTTCTTTTATTTCATCTTCAGTTATAAATCTTTTATTTGCTAACCTTAAAATTTCTGCTTTTGACATTTTCTCTTCTAATCTTTTTTTAGCTTTTATAAGCTCTTGTTTTTTGTAATGATTCATCATTACTTCGTTTGTTTCATCAATTTCCATCATTTTTAAAAAATCTCCTTTAATTTATATTTTCCCCTTAAAAAGTGATAATTTCATACTTCTATTTTGTGTTTGCACCTTTTAAAATTACATTTCTTTTCTGCAATGTCTTTTGGTTCTAGGTAACATTTATGTAATTCACAAAATACAACTGCTTTTTTTCTTTGAACTAGTCGTCCAAATATTGATAATTCTTTTGTTCTATTAATTCGTTTTCTTTTATTTTTTCTAGCCATATAAAATTCCTCCGTTATTTTTGATGATTTTCCTCTGAATTTCTTCCGAACATTTTAGCCAAAGGCAGAGAACTAGAAAGCTTGTCTTTCTATGTGTATTTGTGATGCATTCGGCATCACTTTCCTGCCTTTAGCGATTTTTGTATTTAGAATAATTTTATATATCAATACCTTTTATACCGAAAAAAATAAGGAGCCAAATCTTTAATTAATTTGTCCTTATCTGTATAAAAAGTTCTTTCAACTTCATAATATTCAAATATAAATTCAGATTGTTTTTTCCCCTTAATATATAGTTCTTTAAGTATAATTCTCTTTCTAGCTTCGATTTTGTCATTAATTTCACATTTCAAATAATTATCAAATACCCTATTTATAAAGTCTATAAACAATTTTGTTTGATATTTACTTTTTAATAAGCTTTCTAAATATATTTCATCTTCTGAAAATAATCCTGTCATTATATTTTCAAATTGCTTGTTTTGAAATTCCTCTGTTTCATTTTTTAAAATTTCTTTATCTTTTTCTGTTAAAACAATATGGTCTGATAATTTTTTGTAATTTTTAAGTATTTCTTCAGTTTTATTTAAAATTTCTTCATATTGCATTTCTTTTAATTCTTTTTTAGCTTGGTCCATTTTATTTGCGAATACTTCTCCAATTTCTTCAGTAACTTTTCTAACTAAATAATCTTTGTATGCTTCTTTTTCTTGATTTAGCATATGTAACCTACCTTTCTTCCACTTCTTTTTCAGAAGTAGATACATTTTTAAATTTATTATTTTCAGACACAAAAAAAGAGGGGTTAGTCCCCTTTAATAATTGTGCTTTTAAACTTTTATAAAAATATTTGGAAAAATTTTTAATCTCATTCTCTGTATTTTTGTATTCTTTTTCTCTAAGTTTGCACTCATCATATAAATTCATAATTTGTTCTCTTTTCTTTTTATATAATAAATGGCTTACATTTTCTTTTACTGTCATTGCTAAAGAATAACATACTATTTTTACCTTTTCTATGTTTTCTAGCTTCATAAACTTTAATATTTCTTTTGTATATAACATATCATATTTTTCTAATACTTCAATTATTGCTTTTTCATATTTTTCGAATTCTTTTGGAATTTGCTCTTTTTTATTAATAATATAATTAAATAAACTATCTATATTATTAATATTTATATTATTATTATTTATATTATTATGGGTGAAATTTTTTTCATACCCCCCTACGAAGTTTTTTTCATACCTCCCTATGAAATTATTTTCGTACCCCACTATGAAGTTTTCTTCATTTTCACCCATGAAATTATTTTCATACCCCCCTGTGAAATTTCTTTCATCTGCTCCAGGTGTGGTTATAAAAATTTTTCTTCTATAATTATCTTCAATTACAACTTTTATATATCCTTTTTGCTCTAATTTTGAAATTGAATTTTGAATCGCTCTAGTAGAACATTTATATAGTTTTGCAAAATAATTATTCAAATCAAAACAATATCCTTCTTTATTGCTTAAACATGTGATTTCTCCATATAATAGTTTTGCTTTTTCTGTTAATTCATTATCATATCTTACATTTGCTGGAATAATGGCATAATATCCAATTTTATTTTCTTCATTCATGATTTTTAGCACCTTTCTAATTTATTTTTAAGTAAAAAAATAAACATTATCAATCTCTTAATAATGCTTATATAAGTAACATCTTTTAATAATTTAGACAATTTAAATTTACGGTTGCTCTAAAAATCTTACATATCTGCCGCTAAATCTTCTTGTAAATTGGCTATTGGATCTCCTTTACATGCTAAACATGTAGCATTAAATGGTACCCCTGCTGCAGATTGTGGATATACATCTACCCCATGGTCTGTATAATATGATGACAATCCCGCTTTTTCGATTTCCTCAATAGACGCTCCTTCTGTCAATTGATGAACTATCGTTCCTACCATTTCTAAGTGAGCTAACTCGTTTGAACCAAAACCTTATCAAAAAAATTATTTGGAACTATTTTTAGATATAATCTAATGGCTAGTTCCAAGCTAAATGTATTTAAGGATATTCGTTTATAGAATTTTCATTCTATGGGCTCATATCTAACCCAAGTTTATTTATGATTATATGAAATATCTATATAGCTTGTCCTTTAATTCCGATAGATAAATTATCCTATATTAGGATAAATATCTAATTCAAAATTTGTAGGATCTGAATCCTTCTTAATTGCTTTTTCAGTTTTAAGATATTCCACTCTTTTTACAATTGTTTTTAGCAGATTATTCTTTTCTTCTGCTGTTTGTAAGTTTGGATATAAATCAAGTACATTTTCAACTTTTGGAATAAGTGCTCTTTTTCCTTCATCCTTTTTGTCCTCTAGTTCAATTTGTTTTTCAAATTCTTCTATATTTAGTTGTAAATTTGTAATTGTAGCTGATATTAACTGACATCTTTCTGAAAACATTTCTCTTGTATATGTTCCTTCTTCAAAAAAATCATATACATTTGCTAATTTTTTATTTTGAACTTCTAATTCTTTCTTTAAATTTGTGATGCTTTCTTCATAATTACTTCTCTTTTTATTTTTGGCTTCTATTACATAATCATCATAATCGATACGATAATCTTTAAGCCAATCCTTTAAAGATGAAATGATTTTTTCTTCAACTATACATAGTTTAGAACTGACATTGTCGCAATCTTTATTAGGACACATAAGTGTAGGCTCCCAACCATTCTTTTTATATGGTCTCCTTTGCATTACTTTTCCACATTTGCTACAATAAACAATTCCGACTAAAGGATTTTGAACAACTTTATTATGTATAACTGCTGGTGTATGTTTACTTCGTTTCTCTTGAACAATATTCCAAGTATCCATATCAATTATTGGTTCATGTAATCCATCACAAAGAATATAATCAGAATTTCTAGGTCTTGTATTAACAATTTTACCATTTTTGTATTCTTTTACTGTTTTTCTTGAATCCCATCTAATTTTTCCTATATAAACTGGATTACTTAATATATCTTTCACTGCTGAAATAGTCCATTCATCTGCTTTTCTAGGCTTATATCCACCTATATTTAATTGCCTTACTACTTCATTTATTGCAATATCATTATAAGCATATAAATTAAAGATTTTTTCAACTGTTGGTGCTTCATCATTTTTTTCTAAAGTAAATCCTTTGTCTTTTTTTATTTTTACTCTATCATAACCATAAGGAGCAATACTACCAACAAATTTACCTTCTTTAACTGATGATACCCTTCCTCTTTGTAATCTTCTATTTATAGTCTTATATTCTCTTCTGGACATAAATAAACCAAATTCAAAGTATTCTTCATCGAACTCATTATTTGGATCATAAATCTTTATTGGTGTTATGATTTTAGTATTAGAAAACTTAAAACTTTTTGCTACTCGTCCTTGATCCATTGTATCACCACGAGCAAGTCTTTCTACTTCAACAACTAAAACACCTTTCCACCTTCCTGATTCAACATCTCTTAATAGTTCTTGAACCACAGGTCTTGATTCGATACTTTCTCCACTTACAATTTCACGATAAATTTTACCAATAGAAAAGCCATATCTTCTAGCTAGCTCGATTAACATTTTTTCATGTCTTGCAAGAGTTTCGCCTTCTCCTCTTTCTTCTGCTTCTAAATCGGCTCTAGACTTTCTTAAATATAAAGAATATTCGCCATTAGCAATGTCAATAATAACATCATTGGAATATCCAATATGTATATTATTCAAGAGACCTCCCTTCTCTATTTATTGCCTTTCTATCAACATGCTCTTATTGTAACATGTTTAAGAAATTTTTACAATTAAATATCCCTGTTTTTTAAATAATTTATTACTAAGCTAACTAGCATTTCTTTTGTGTCTTTACTTTCTTGGCTTATGTAATCATCGTGTATTCTTATTTTAGTTTTATCATTGACATATTCTTTAACAACATTCATCTAAAACACCTCATATTTAATAGATATGTTTTTATAAATTATTTATTCAAAAAAAGATATGTATCGCTACATATCAATTTTTTCAATATTAATCTTCATTTTTTCCTTATGATTTTCTTTCAAATCATTAGAAAACTTTACTACTAGACTTTTATTATGAGCCTCCATTGCTCCAGTATAAAAAGTTTCAATGGTAGAAATATCAAAACAACTTGTATTTCCTGAATTTAGAAAATTATTAAAAGCCTCTACTGCAAAAGCAATAGCTTGATTTTTAGTTAATGTACTAGGTAACTTATTCATTTTTAGTTTTACCTCCATTCTTATAATTTCTTAAATAATTCATTTGTTCTTCATCTTCAAATCTTCTTCTGTTTTGCATTTATTTGCACCTACTATTACTAAATACATAAAAATAGTAATAAGTAGAAAAATTATATATATTACCAAAAATGTTATCATTGCAATTTTATCTAACATTTTTATACCTCCAACTTTATATTTAAACTTCAATCAATTGCATTTTCTATTTTTACTTCATTAACAATGACTAGCTAGATCATTCACTGGAATTCCACCACTCCGCTAACAGCCGAGTTGCACCCTATACGATGAGTTAAGGCTATGCAAGTGTATCATTATAACTACTATGATCTTCGCCTTATAAGTGGCTAACTTATATTTAAGTTCGAGGTTCTGCATCCCCATTTAAACTAGCTCCCATAATAGAACGTTTTTAATGAACCCATATTCAATTTTCAATGTGCTATCAAAAGTAGAAATTTTTATTTCCTACTATTAACAGCAACTGAAAATTGAAAAGGTTATGGGCAAATTTAAAATTTTTTTAATTTTTTTCTTTTGCTAATTTATCTGCAAAATTTTCATCCTTTATAGTTTTAATTGCATATTCAATTAAAAAACTCTTTAAATCTTCATCTATTTCTTTATATTTATTTTGTGAATATTTATTAATCATTGGCATTATTTTACCTATAACAGAAACAAGTGTTGCTTCATCATTTCTTGCTTTTATTAATAATTGATAAAAATTTGTTTTCTCCATATCTTTATTCCTCCATATATCTTCTTAAACTGAAAACTGCTCGTAATTTAAGCTGCTTTACCGCATTTACATTTGAGTTTAATTCTTTTGCTATTTTAGAAAGAGTTTTATTTTTAAAATAATAGTTTATAATTACATATCTTTGCTCTGGAGTTAGTTTATTAATAGCAATTTTTAAATTATCATAATCTCTTTTTAAATTATCAAATGGACTATTATCAGTTTTATCTGGAATTTTGGTCCATTCTATATAATTTAATTTTTCTTCTTGCTTTTGAATAGATTCAATATGTTTTTCATAATTAAGTTTTCTATGTAATAATGCTATTTGCATATAGTTTAAAAATCTAGCAAATACAATATCATCTTCAAATTCATTATCAGGCATAAATAAATCCTCCTACATACTCAAAATTTGCAAATTTTCGAGTATGAGGAGGTCCTCTACATCTTTTTATTTGGAAGCAAAAAAGGGCAAACTTATCCATTACAATAAGCTCGTCCTCATCAACATATTTAGTTATTTTTTGCACATAAATAACAACAATTCTCACATCTACACTTCCTATTGCGTAGATGTAAAAATCAGCATAAACCCACCTAAATCTACGCTAAATTTTCTTTCAAAAAAATTTATCCTTTAGTTCGTTTATGCTGTATAGTGTTTTAAATGGAATTGTTTGTATATAAGAAAAAAGCACCCAATTAACCCATAATAAAGTTATTGTGTGCATTTGTAATTATAATCTTATATGCAATAAAAAAATCCATCTTATCCCTAGTCATTTAAAAATCTCTTTTGTCTATTGATGGACTTTTCTTTTGTGCTTTACCAGCGACATATTATCATATTTTTTGTGCAAAACTTGTCGAATTTTGCGAAAAAGCTAAAAAAGTTTACAAAAAATGTATTTTTCGTTTTTATATAACAAATCTCGCCATTTGTATAATATTTTAAAAAATTATGGAATATATTTTATGGTAATTTATGATAATAATTTATGATATTTTATGATAAAAAATAAAAATTTTAGAAAAAAGTAAAAAAAGATATAACATTTCTGTTATACCTTAATAAAAAATAAGTCATTTATATAATTTATAAATTATATATTTTACTAATATTATTAATTTTATCTAATAATTTATTATATTCTTCTCTACTAACATTTGTATTCTCCAAAGACTTTTGATATTGTTTTTCTTCTTCTGATAAATCTTCTTCTGGATCATCATAATATGCTAATAAATCCATTTTTAATACTTCAAATTCATGTTCAGTGTATATCTTTTTTTTCGCTCTTATTCCTAATTTAGTAAGTGCATCAAAATCAAGTTCTGTTAAATATTTATCAATTTCAATATATTTCTTATTATAATATTTTTCTTTCCATTTCTCATAAAAATCATTATTGTTACTTTTGTTTATAATTAGATTATTTATATAATTTGCAAGTTCATCAAAATCATATGGCTTATAAACCGGCTGTACTTCAATTTCGTTTTTCTTTATTATATATTCCATATCTAATTTGGTATATCCTGAAACCAAAATAAAAATAGGTTGTTTTATAGTGCTATTCTTTTGAATCTCTCTAATTACATCAGAAGCAGGCATATCAGACTTCTTTTCATTAGTTATAACTAAATCAGGTTTTTCCCTTATAATAATCTCTTTCATTTCCATACTATTTTTAGGATCCGCCTTTAGTATTTCTACATTTACATTATTCCTTATCAAAGAATCCTTTATAAATTTATCTTGTGGTTTATTTGTTTCTGCAATTAATATCTTCATTCTTCTATAACCTTTCTTTTTTATTTTCTACTATAATATACCATATATTTCATTTTTTATCAACCTATTTATGCTCGTTGGCGAGTAAATTTATCTAGTATTATTAAGTGAATAAAATTTATATAATTTATTCATAATTGAGTGTAAGGGGGTTTATGTATGAGCGCAATAGATAGATTATATGATATAAATAATCAAGCAATTAAGAAATCTATTAATATTGATGATTCTTTATATAAAAAGTTAATTGATTTAACACAAAACAAGTTTGATGCAACAATTAGCGAACTTATAAACGTTTGCATTGAAGAATATGCAGATAAAAATCATCCTACTTATTATGAAAAACCTAATCGTGAAACTGTTACTTATAGAAGTATTATGCTTCGTGAAAATAACATAGATTGGTTAAACAAAGCTAATAAGAAAACTGGAATTACTGTTACAAGATTAATAAATGCTGCAATTAAAGAATTTTTAGATAATTTAAAATAGATTATAAAAGCCTAGTTTTACTAAGCTTTTATTTTTTTAACAAAATCCAATTTTTCTAATTTCTTTTTCCTTAAATGAAATAGATTTTATTGCATTTTCTATATCTTTATTTATTATCGAATTTATTGCTTTACTATTTGTTTGTATTATTCTATCTGCCTGTTCAAATTTTACTTTTTCAAATAAATTTCGTACATATCTTCCATTTCCAAAATTATTTTCTTTTTTAGCAATTTTAAAATTGTTTATTAAAGTATTTTTACAATTATTAGATAATTTATATTTTTCTTTTTTACACAAGCCATTAAATATTTCTAGTAATTCCTCTTCATTATAATTCGGAAAATTAATCGTAAATTGTATTCTACTTTCAAATCCAGGATTAAGTTTTATTAAGTTATTCATTTCTTCTGTATATCCAGCCAAAATAATGCAAATCTCATTTCTGTGATCTTCCATTTCTTTTATAAGTGTTGCTATTGCTTCATCTTCAAAACTTCCTCTTCTATCAGCAACTAAACTATATGCTTCATCAATAAATAATACTCCACCAATAGCTTTTTCTACTGTATTATGAACTTTTTGAGCTGTCCATCCAACATATTTATCAACTAAATCTCTCCCATGAATCTCTACAAAATCTCCACTACCGCTTAATATGTTTTCTTCTTCAAATATTTTTCCAATAACTCTTGCTATACTTGTTTTTCCCGTACCAGGATTTCCTGTAAAGCACATATGTAATGAAGGCATCTGCCCTCTCTCTTTATTTAATTTTACATAGTTAAGTATTTTTTCCATTTGCATTTTAATTTCATCTAAACCAATCAAATCATTTAATTCTTCCTTAGCGTTTTTGTTTGTTTGTTTTTTACTATTTCTTTCATTTCTGTTTCTAGTTGTATTTTTTGAATAAAACTCTTTATTCTTTTTTAACATTTGTTTATCTACAAAGTCCAAATTTTTACTTTTACATTCAATTAATAACTTAATTAGCATATTTTTTAAAATCCAAAAAGGAACATCAGCATATTCTTTTATATCTTGTTTTTTATATTTAATATTGTGCTCATCAAATGATTTTTTGCAATACATAATTTTGTCATCTAATGAAATTTTATCTATTGTCATTCTAAAAGGTGCTAATTTACCTAATTCTCCATCTGTTTCCCCTTCACAAAAATTAGTATCTTCAAATATAAACAACTTATCATTAAATTGATTTACAATTCTGTTTAAACTATCTATTTCATCATTATAATTCATTCTTAACTTTTTTTCATTAATAACAATTATTGAATCCTCTATTCCTGCAATTTTATCTAAAGGACATTCTCTTCTACTATTAATAATTTTATCCAAATAGCAAATACTTTCATTTTTTATGATGTTGTACTTTAAAAATACTTTTGAACATACTTTTAATAAATCATTCAATAAATTATAAGAAGAATTGTTTCTTACAATTATGTTATAATTTCCAAAATCCAATTCATTATTTTGCTTTAGTTTTATATAAAGAATTATATCTCTTAAAACTTCTTTATTTTGTACTACTCCACATAAATTGTCTAATTCGTTTAATATTTTTTCATCCTCAAAATCTAATTTGTAATTACTTAACATTTTTATTCCTCCCCATAAAAAAACTCATTATCAATGCATTTATTATACATTAAAATAATGAGTTGTTAAACCTACATGGTCACGCAATGTCGTTTTGATTATTTTATAAAAAAATACTTTTTTAACATATTTTTTATCTAATTATTATAAAATTTAATTATTTCTTCAAGTTCTTCCAAACAAATTGATTTATTTGATAAAGAATACAATGCAACTAATTTATTTATTATTCCTTCTATCTCTCGTATATTTAAATTATCATACCTTGCAATTTTGGATAAAATTTCTTCATCAAAATTTGTTTCACTTTTTTTGATATGTTCTTTTATTATTTTAAGTTTTGTTTCATAGTTAGGCATTGATAAATCAGCAAAAAGTCCCCATTCAAATCTATTAATCAATCTTTCTCTTAAATTAGGAATGTATTTTGGCTCTCTATCACTAGTTAACACAATTTGTTTTTTATTTTGGTACATATTGTTAAATATATGAAACAGTTCTTCCTGAACTCTTTCCTTACCTGCAATAAATTGAATATCATCTAACAATAATACATCTATATTTTCATATTTTTCAGCATATAGCTTATCAATCATCTTATTTTTTTGTATAGATTCTATAATATCAAATATAAATTCATTACTTGATAAATATAAGACTTTTTTATTGGGATATTTCTTTAATATTTCGTTTCCTATCGCATGCATTAAATGAGTTTTGCCTAATCCATCATTTCCAAAAATGAATAACGGATTATAACTTTCTCCTGGACTATCAACAACTGCCATCGCAGCTTTATGTGCAAAACTATTGTATTCTCCTAATATAAAATTATCAAATGTATATTTTGGGTTAAAATTATTTACTTTCATGATTGCTCCTCTATATCAGTTAATCTATTTTTAATATATATATTTCAAAATCATTAAAATTACATGAATTATGTATATGATATTGTACATACTTTTTACCAAATTTTTCTTGGATTTGTTCAAATAACACATTATATTCAGCTAAAGTGGGTATATCACTACTTACTGCTTGTACAACAAATGTATTTCCATTTAAAAATTCTTTTTTAAAGGTATCTATATTTTTTATATCTTTTATTAATTTGATTTTTAAATTTTTATTTTCCAATTTACTTTTCAATAATAATTCTCTTATATCATTTAGATTATCCTCGCTTAGCCATGTATCTCCTGATGTTGTATATGTAATTAACCTTAAAAGATCTATTATCTCATTTTCGTCTTTAGAAATAAATTTAATATTTTTTGTATTTACATCAGTTTTATATATTTCAATAATATCTATAAATTTTCCATTCGAATTATAATATTTTCTTATTATTTCATTTGCAATTTTATTTCTTTGTTCACCAATTAAAATCACCAATGGTTGTAATATAGGTTCAAATATTTCTTTATCAATTTTTCCTTTATTGTACTTTATAAATTGTACAGTTTCTGTTCTTCCTTCGTATTTATCTATTCTTGATTGCATATGTCTTTGAAATTCTTCACTTTTAAATGCATCAATTATGCTGTTACCAAAATCATCAATAGCAATAATAGAACAAAAATTTATAAAATATGTAGGATTTCTATAAATCTTTTCCCAATGAGCTTTAATAATATCTTTATCTTTTCTTAATTCTTTAGATACATCTTTTATATTATGTCCATATTTTCTATTTATTTCAAGAAGTGCAAGTTCCTTGTTATTCTTCATCTTTTTCCCAATATATTTATATCCTGAAAAGCCATCAACAATTGCTGTTTTACAACATTCAAAATCATTTTTTACATTGTCTGAAAAAATACGATAAAGCATATCCATATCTCTTTTCAAGAACTTTTTTTGCAAAATCTTTATTATCTTTTAGTTTTTCTCCTATATATTCACATACTCTGCCATCATAAGCTTCAATAGCTATTAAAGCTATTTCTTCATCATCTTTTAATTCTTCTGGTATATCTTTATATTTTAATTCTTTGTTTTTTATTTTAGAAATAACATCCATTCTAATATTCATTTTTTACCGCCTCTAATATTATATTAATAAGCCTTTACTAATTTTGGTGCTTTTTATTCAATCCCCGTTGCTATCACTGTTACAATTGTATTGTCTTTTAATTCTGGTTTTATTACTGTTCCAAACATAATATTTGCCTCTGTATTTACTGTATCATTTATGATTTTTATTGCATCATTTATTTCACTTAAACCTAAGTCCTCTCCTCCAGTAACATTAAAAATCACACCTCTTGCGTTGCTAATATCATTTTCTGTTAATGGGTTTTCTATTGCTTGTTTTACGGCTTTTACAAGTCTACTCTCCCCATTAGCTTCTCCAATTCCCATGCAAGCTTTACCTGTATAATTAAATATTGTTTTTACATCTGCAAAATCAATATTTATTTCTCCTACAGTTGTTATTAAATCGGTTATACTTTGTATTCCTTGCTTTAAAACATTATCAACTAATGCAAATGCAGCATTTAATGAAGTCTTATCTTCTATAACTTTTAAAAGATTATCATTTGAAATTACAATTAGTGCATTTACATGATTTTTTAATTTTTCTATTCCTAAATCAGCTCTAATTGCTCTCTTTCTACCTTCAAATGTGAATGGTTTAGTTACTATCCCCACAGTTAAAATTCCCATTTCTTTTGCAATTTCAGCTACTACTGGAATTGCTCCTGTTCCAGTTCCTCCTCCCATTCCAGCAGTTAGAAACACCATATCTGTATTTTGTAATATTTTTCTTATTTCTTCTTTACTTTCTATAGCAGATTTTTCTCCTACTTTATCATCTGACCCTGCTCCTAGTCCTTGTGTTGTCATTTTACCAATTTGTAATACATTTTTTGTATTAGCTCTTTTTAATATATTTATTTCTGTATTGAACAAATAAGTTTCAATATTTTGAACTTTGTCTTTATTTATCCTTTCAACTGCATTATTGCCTCCACCGCCAATACCAATAACCTTAATTCTAGCAATATTTTCTATATTTTTTACTTTTGACATTTTACATTCCTCCAATATTTCTACATTTTATTTAATTTATAATATCAATATTGTCTTTTTCTCAGTCTATATAAAGTTTCTTAAATTCCTTTTTTTTATATATATATGGCACATCAATCCCATTTTCATCTTCTACTATGGTTATATCATCAACATTGACAAAATTATCTGCTATTATTCCTAGATTTGGATATCCTCCACAAACTGCTCTAACATTTCCATCATTACTTAATAATACAATGTGCATTGAACTTAATTCAATTTTTTTATACTTACAACTATTGTTATTTAAATATAAATCTGTATTAGACCATTCTTTGTTGTTTTCAATAGGTAAAATAATATTTTCACTTGTTATTTTATAAAGATGCTGTCCATCTAAAAAATGTATTAGTTTTATACATTCATCTATTTTTTCTACAGAGTCATCATATAATTTAGTTTTATAAAGTGAACCATCTTTGCATAATACAAAAATTTTATCATCAAAGTCTGTTTCTATTTGACTTATACTTTCTCTTTCAAGTTTTTCATATATGCAAGTATGATGATTTATATATTCATCTTTAATATCTTTACTAAAATTATAAATTTTCTTATACTCTCGATGATTAATCCTATTAATATCTTCATCTGTCATTCCAGCAAGCTGCAGCCCTTCATCTGTATAACATTCTGGCATCTCATTTTTAAATTCCGTTTTATATAAATCATAAGTATGTACAAACAATTCTAATCCTATCTTTTCTTTAATAAAATTACTAATTCCTTTTAATATTCTATATCTACCTTTAAACTCTCCTTCATAATATTCAAAAGAATCATAATCCCATTTATGATCTCTTACAAATTCTGTAGAATCTTCAACCAAATAATAACCATATCCAATCATATCAGAAGAATCATAATTTCCTCTTTTTAGCATTTCAGTTAAATTATCTCTCCATGTACATAAGTAATCTAAAACAAAAACATTATCCCAATCATTATAATTTTTCCAAGAGCCAAATAGAGAATCAGAAATTAATATATCTCCCTTTTTAAATGGTGTAGGCATATTAACAAAAATGCCCTCTATATCTAAAAAATCATTTCCTTCTTCAACTAAATTAATTAGTATTACATTTTTTTCTTTAACTATATATTCTGCACGAATATTTTTCTTTCTCTTATCAAAATATTTTTTTGTTATTGAAAATGATATCGTATCATCAAACTCTTTAATATAGTTTTGTATATCTTTAATTACCTCTTTATAGGTTCTAAATGTATTTTCAAGGTCATTTCTATGCTCATATTTTTTAGTAGATTTATTGTATTCAGTCCATGTATAAATACTATTTTCATCATCCTGTTCATATTTTTTATTTAATATTTTTAGTCTTTGAATTTCGTTTTTTATCAGAGTTTTAACACTATCATAATGTTCACAATTTATTCTCTCAATTACTTCCATATCAGGATAATTCTTTATTAAATCATTATATTTTTCAATTTTTTCTTTTACACTAATTCTTTTATTCCTATAAACTAAAACAGCTAATTCTTCTGTATTAAACCTATGTTTTTTACTTCTACAATAATCTGAAATTGCTCTTGAATTTATTAAATTATAGTCATCTTTTATTTCTGCTTTTTCTTTTAAAATTCCTAAATTAAACATTTCTAATACTATTTCCAAGTCTTTTATTTTATCAGTAGTATTACAATCATAATCAAGTTCAGTATTATTGTTATGTATTTCTTTTAAATCATATAACCTATTTAGTTCTGTTTTTACTTGTCTTTTACAATAATATTCATTTATATTCAAATCTGATTTCACCTTAAAATAAGCTTTATAAAATGCTTGTGGATAATGAACCTTGTACCATGCTATTTTGAATGCATTTATTGTATATATTATTGCATGAGATTTTTGAAATAAATAACTTATTTTTTCTGCATCTTGTATATACCATTCTGGAATATCATGTTCTTTAAGAATTTTTTTGTATTCTTCCCATTTATCATTAAGTTCTTTATATCTATCTCTAGTGTGTTGCCATAAGCTTCTTCCTCTAGAAGCCTTTCCTTTTCTTATAAATTCAGTAATGTCAAATGCAGTATTTGATTCTATGCCATTAGAAACAAGATAATTATATAAGTCTGCTCTATTCGAGATAACTTCATTTACCTTTTTATATCTTTTTTCAATTAATGTAGATGCATTATAAGTCCACGTTCCAGTTCCATGCGAAAGTGCTGATATACATACTAAATCGTTAAAATTAACTGGTTTAGATTCCTCTATAATTTTTTTTACATAAGCAGAATCAAATTCTGGTATTCCCTTTGTACTAATAGAATATGATGAATCATTTGCATGTAAAAACAATTTTAAAGTTTCTACATCATTAAGTTTTATATCTCTTGAACTTACATTAGTTGCTTTTTCTAATTCATATATCATTGTAGGATCATCATGTCCTAATATATCATATTTATATAATCCTAAATTCCATACTGAATGATAATCATTATGAGTTTTTAAATGATTTTTATATCCAATCTCTGTTGGGCAAATATCTGTTATTTCCATATTTTCAGGTATAATAAAAACTCCTCCAGGATGTTCACCTGTTATTTTTTTTGTTCCTACTGTTTTCTTGACTATTGAATCTTTATCGTGAATATCATTGATACCAAAAGTATTTATATATTCATTGTAACAAATTTCTACTGTTTTATCTGCAAGACAACCTATTGTTCCACCCCATATAATCTTATCTTTACCATATTTTTTTTGTAAATATGTAAAAATTTTAGGCTGTACCTTTCTTGAAAAATTTAAGTCAATGTCAGGTTCTCTATCATAATTTTTCCCCGCAAAAATTTCAAATGGTAGGTTATATTCTAATGGATTTACGTTTGTAATTCCTAATAAAAAAGCAACCAAAGAATTTCCTACTCCTCCTCTATAACCAACTTCATACCCTAAATTATTTGAATATTGGACTAATTCGCTGCATATTAAATATATATTTTCATAATTATTTTTTGTAATTGAATTCAATTCCAATTCTAATCTATCTTTTACCTCTTTTGGTAGTTTTTTTCCATATAATTCATAAGCTTTATTATAGCAATTTTCATTTATTATTTTCTTTGAACTTTCAATTGTTGGATAATTCAATCTTTGCTTAATTAGTCGAATTTCTTCAATACTATCAGCAACTTTTTGTGTATTATCTATAACTATCTCTTTAGCATTATCAATGTAGTCAAAATCATCTATTAATTCTTCAACAGTTTGAAAATATTTATTATTTCCTTTCTCAATATTAGAATTCTTTTTGTAAAAATTAAGTATTTCATTACATTTAAAATCATTTTTATTGATAAAATTACATTCAGATGTACCAATAAGCAATTTATTTTCTTTTTTGCATAATTCACTTATTTTTAAATTTATATTCTTACTATTCGGGTCTGGTACTATTCCAATAAAATCATAAAATTTAATAATTTCATTTATATTTGAATTGTTAATACATTTATATACCTCGCTTTTATTTCCAATTGCAGAATATAACAATCCATCTTTATATTCTATTAATTCGTTTTTATATAAAGTAGGAACATCATTTAAAATATTTTTATAGGCTTTTGATACTAATTTATATAAATTTTTTAACCCTTTTTGTTCTTTTACATATATGTATATTGTATATAATTCATTATCATTTTTTGAAATCTTAAAATGCATCTCCGCTCCATATATAATTTTAAAATCTTCTTTTGATATATATAGTCTTAAATAATCGTCTGCTATAAAAAAACTTTGTGTACTATCTAAATCAGTTATAGCAATAGATTTATAACCTCTATTTATAGCTTCATCAATATATTCTTTAATATCATTTATTCCTTGTAATTTTGACATTTTAGTATGACAGCACAATTCCACTCTATTCTCCATTTTCATTCTCCTCATTTATAATATAATTACTTAAAAATGTATCAATAATTTTTTCAGACATTTTTTTATCTATGTTGTAAAAAAATTCTTTAATATTTTTTGTTTGATTGTCTAATACATCATATTCAATAACTTCTATATTCATTTTTTTTAATTCTAGTAATGTTTCTTCTGCACTTTGCAAGCGTACCTTAGATTCAAATTTTGGGGGCATTGATACAATACAAGAAATATCAATTCCTAACTCTTGTCCTATATCTATAAATTTTTTAATCGCACCACTACCCGTTCCTCCACCTAGAACTGTAGTTAATATTAATTTTTTAACTCCTACTAGTTCTTTTTTGATTTTTTCATATGTATAATATGCTGAATATTCTCCTAATGTTTTATTTCCATTACATCCAATACAACACATTATTTCACCCATTTCAGTATCGCCTTTTTCTAGGATTCCCTTTACTTTACAATATATAGGATATACTCTTTCAAGTGGTAATTTATTTTTACAATCACGCATTCCACATGTTGCACTATCTGATCCTATTATTTTTACATTATCTTTGAATTTATAATTATTTTCTAAATTTCTTACTATAGAACATCCTGAACCACCTATTCCTATAACCTTAATTTCTTTTTTCATTTTCATCCTCCTTATAAACTATTGTATTTCCAAATTTACAATATTCTGGCATCCATGCTACTTTAATTGTATCAATTTTTCCTTCATTATTTTTAGCAACAATTACTTCTGTAATATTACTTTTGCTATTTTTTTCATAATAAGAGTCACGATATAAGAAAAGTATTTTATTGCTATGTGTTAAAATTCCATATTCTGATTTCACAAAATCGGAAATAAGTGGTCTTTTATTTTCTCTTGATTCTGCCTTTCTTGACAATTGAGATGTTACAACTATAGGAACATTTAATTCTTTTGCTAAAACTCCTAATCTACGTAATATTTCCGTTATTTCATCATCTCTACTTAACAGTTCCTTTTTATCAAATCGAATAAGTTGAAGATAGTCAATTATTATTAATTCTATATTTTCTTTTAATTTTATTTCACGAGATTTTTTGCAAATATCATCAATAGTATAAGGAGCTTTATCTGAAATAAAAATATGTGCATCTTTTAACAAATTAACTCCATAGGCTATTCTCTCCCAATCTTCATCCGAAAGATTTATTTCATTGTTATTTTTATTATATTCATCATATATTTTAAACTTATTCGCTTCAACCATTGAGTTACTTATAATTAACTTATTTATAATTGTTTCTTTACTTTCTTCTAGACTAAATAATAATGTTGATTTGTTTTCCTTTACAGTATTATAACTTAACATATTTAATGCAAACGTTGTTTTTCCCATTGCAGGTCTAGCAGCTAATACTATTAATTCTCCATTATTTAAATTAATAATTTTATCTAAATCTTTAAACCCTGTTTTCATCTTTTTCTCGTATAATCAATTATATAGAAATATTAATCTATTTAATTGATTAATCC
>CAMJYG010000009.1 GCA_946409935.1 uncultured Clostridium sp.
TATCAAAAGAAAATTATGATAGTTTCAAGAAATAAAGAAAACAAAGAATTAAAGAAAGAATTTGACAAGTGGAAGAAGGAAGCGCAAGAAAAAATAAAATTATTTAAACATGGAAAACTAGAAGAAGAAACACTTTATAATTGGATGATTGAAAATAAATAAAATAATATTTTAAGAATTTGTGGTAAAAATTTGATTATAATGTTATAATAATAATGAAAGGTAAGTGAAATTATGAATAATATAGATTTGATGAATTATTGGATAAAAAGTTCTGATGAAGATTTTGTAACAATGGAAATTTTATATAAAAATAAGCAAAATGCGTGGTGTTTATATATAGGTCAGCTAGTAATAGAAAAGTTATTAAAAGCACTTTATGCTAAAAATAATAAAGGAGCTCCATATGCTCCTAAAACTCATGATTTATTGTATTTAGCAGAAAAAATACAACTAGAGCTTACTAAAGAACAAAAAATTTCACTAGATATAATTACAAAATTCAATTTAGAAGCAAGATATGATGATTATAAAGAAAGTTTTAGACAAAATTGTACTAATGAATATACAGCACAGCAAATAAAGAATATTAAGGAGGTACGAGAATGGTTAAAAAATCTATTGACTATAGAATAATGGAAATAGTTAAAAGGTATGTAGAAAAAGTTTGTAAAGAATATCAAATAAAAGCAATAATATTATTTGGTTCTTATGCTAAAGGAACAGAACACGAAGATAGCGATATCGATATTGCAGTAATTACTGATGATATAAAAACAGATAGATTTGATGAAGAAATTAAGTTAATGCAATTAAGATGGGACATAGATTTGAGAATAGAGCCACATATAATTAGTATTAGTGACTATGAAAATAATGAAACGCCTTTTGTAGTAGAAGTTAAAAATACAGGAATAAAAGTAGCATAGTTTAATTTGTTTTATAAAAAATTAAATTCACGTTATAATATGTTCAATTTATAAGATGGAGAATAGTAAGAAATGAAGAAAAAAATTTTTATAATAATTATTCTATTTATTGTAAGTATTGTTTTATATAATACGTTAAGATATGTTGTAAATACTCAAATTTTATCTAGAATACTATATGGCATGGATTTTGATACATATATAAATTTGCAAATGAAAAACATTAACTCATTGCTTTCTAATGATAAAATGCCTTATGAATGGGTGTTTACAATAAGTAATTATATAATATTAGCATTATGCATTATTGTTACTTATATAACTACAAAAAAAATAGGAGAAAAATATGCTTTAAGCAAAAAAGAGTTTATAATTGTAATGATTATATTTTCTATTTTATCGCTATATGAATCAATCTTTTCTTTAATTACATATCACAGAATTATTTCATTTCAAATATTACAAGTGCCAATATTATTTATAATTACAGCTATTATTGGAAGTTATAAAAATATATATAAAAATAGAATTTAAAAATGTGTAATACATTTTATACAAGATGTTATTAATACTTGAATAAAAATAGCAAAAAAGTAGTAAAAGGAGCTGTAAATAAAGTGGAAATTCCTGGTATAGAACAATGTTTTTTATTAGCATATATAATTGATACAACAATACAAATATATATGATCAATAATTTTAAGAAGAATAATAATATTAGAGATTGGTATAATTTTTTAGGAATTAATATAGGAATTTTTATATGTGATATTTTTGTATATGTGATATTGTCAAATAATGCATTAGGATTAAGCTCAGCACTTTCGTGTATTATAGTTTGTGGATTTGTTTTATGCACAAATTTTATTTTATTGATAATAGGATTAATAATAAAAAATAAAAGAAAAGACGCAACAAATATAACGAACCCAATAATTGAGGATAAATCAATTAAAAGTACATTTCCTAAGAGTAGTATTTATGTACTAATATGTAATATATTTATTGTTTTTATATTTCCATTTTTAATGCAACAAATCTCAATAAAAAGTAGAGAAAAATATATTGTAAATTATTTAGAAAATAAGTATGGTAATGGAAATTATAAGGTTGTAGATATTAAGGGAGATTATACCTATAATGGAATAATTGATAAATATTTGAATGGATATTATTATGAAATAAAAAGTGATTATATGAATAATACATTTATAATTAGAATAGATGATAGAGTTTTATACATAGAAGATGATTATTTTTTGCCTTTATATTATTCAGAAAAATATAATCTACCATATGAGCTATCATATAGTGACTCTATGCAATCATTATATGTTGACTTTAATGAATTTGAAAAATACATAATAAACAGTATTAAAGCTAAATATCCACTGGAAACAAAGAAAGTTGATGTTAATAAACTATATACGAATTTTGTACAATCATATGATAATATTAAAGGTGTAACATATAATCCAAGCTATTTTATAATTCCTGAAAATTATGGAAAAATCCCATCTATTAATGAATTAGATGAGCTATTAGTAAAATATTATAATTAAGAGGTTTGATAAAACCTCTTTTACCTTATCTCTCCAAATCCCATTCTTTTTCTCTTTCTTCATGTTTCAATTGTTTTACTGGATCAATAAGTGTATTAGTATCATTTTCAAAATGTTTTACTAATTCTTTTGATTCTCCAATTCCAAATTTATTGCAAATCCAATTAATAAATTTATCGACAGTTTCATAGAATCTATCTACAACTTTATGAAGATGAGTATTTTCTTTTTCTAGTTTCCTAATCTTATTTCTATATTTGTATTCAAATGCAAATTCTTTTTCTTTAAATTCATCTTCAAGTTCTTTTCTTTTGTTATTAAAATCAATAACAAGGTTATAATTTTTTTCATCATATTCATGTTTTAAGTTTTTTACTGTATTTTGTAATTCTTTATTATCAGCGATTATTTTATCTCGTTCTTTTTGATATTTTTCAGCCTTATCGACTAAAACAACCTGTCGCCACAGAGTTTTATGTAATAATACATTTTCATTATATAATTTTGTAATTAAATCATCTTTAGGTTTTATTATTTCATTTTCAACTTTTTCTTTATTTAATTTTATTAGTTTAATATCATTTATATCAGGTACTTCAGGTAATTCTAATTTTATATTATCTAATACTTTTTTAGTATTTTCAAAATTAGTTAATTTCTTTAAATCTTCAATTTTTTCGTGTTTAGCTCCAGTTTCTTCAACAGGTAATCCTCGTTCTAAATCAAACCCTTTAGAAGTAACATATTCATAATATGCATTTTGTAGCTGTCTATAACTATCTCTGCCTTTCCAAAAATCTCTGCTACACACTTTATCAATATCATTTCCTTCTTTATCTTTTGTGTGAATAACTGGAACATATACTAAATGCATGTGGGGAACACCTTCATCTAAATGAACTACTGCTGATAATATATTTTCTTCGCCTAAATCTTTATAATTACATATAAATTTATAACTTTCTTCAAAATATCTTTTTGTTTCTTTTTCTCCAATTTTTTCAAAGAAAACAGAATCAGAAGTAAATAACATTTCACACATTATAATACTATTACTTCTAATGTTTCCTTTTAAATCATTTTCTTTCTTTAATTTGTCAAATTCCTTTACATAGTTTAAATTGTTTTTTTTAAAGTAATAATTTAGGTGTGTTCTTTCTGAATCAATTTCTTTATTAGTATGATTTTTTGCTTTTCTATCATTATGAACACATATTCCTTGTGCTTTTGTTCTTGTTAATTTTTCATTTCTTACAATAGCATAACTCATATCTACATCGCTCCTTTCTGCTAAAATAAGTTTACTTGTCTAACATACTAGACAAACAAGTTTGTTCGTATGGCAGGGTTTACAAAACCCCACACCCCAAAAACCTAAAACTGCATATTTGCATTTTAGGTTTTTCATAAAAATTCGCTATAACGGAATTTTTATGTATGTGAGCAAAAATAAATTTTTACTCACAACAAAAAAGCATAACTGCTTTTGTGTGTTCACTTTAGTCAACACAAAGCAGAAACCAGAGGGAGAAAGCTAAAGTGAATTAGGTGTAATAATCCCATTTGCTAAAAATAGAATTATTACACCCATATATGCTGAAACCGTCGGTCAGTCGCCTCGTTTCATAGGTAGTCTAGTAAGTAGCAATAAAGCTACTATAATTGCTGATGCTGAGGCTGTTAAAGTTTTAATTGTTACAGCCTCAGTATGCAAAATAATTGGAAATTATTTTGTATTACCTTACATCTTTGTTCATATTTGCCCAAACTTTTTACAATTACAAATCCATATCAAATATGCCACCAAATACTCTTTTATTATTGTGAGTCTATGTTCTAAAATCTCACTTACGCACTTTGTGCCAATAGACTGTTAACACGAGTACGAGCAAACTTTATAGCATCGGCTTGCCAAACCTAGAACTTTTATAGAGGTTCTGCATATCTCTTTTGAATAAAAAAACTACTCATAGTTATAAAACTATAAGTAGTTATAATATTCATATTTAATTAAGCCTCAAAATTGATTTTAAGGCGATAAAATTCAAAATAGGTATAAAGTTATATATGTGATATCAATAAATAGGTTTGTGTTATATTTTTTAAATCTAAAAATAAAATGTCAAACAAATGTCAAACAAATTTGTTTGAAAATCTGATTTTTTACAAGTATTGAAATTGACATATTCTTTTAATTATTATCTATAAAGTGCTGATAAATAAGCGTTTCAAGAGATAATATATAATAGTAAAAATTACTATATATAAATTAAAAGGTACGACTTTGACTCTGGCATGCGCTAGTTCGAATCTAGCCAGCCCAGCCAAGCATTTAAGCAACTTTCAAGTTTTGAAAGTTGCTTATTTTTATATGTACAACAAATTTGTTACAATGCACAGCTTTTAAAAGTAAATAAAATAATATTTTAAAATTTGTGGTAAAAATTTTATCATAATGTTATAATAATAACAATACATTATAATTTTCAATATTATTTCAATGTTAGTTTAGTATATTAAATACATCAAAATTAAGGAGGAAGAGATAGATGAAGAAAGTTTATACAATAATAGGAATAATATTTTTAATAGTATTAGTAAGTGCATTAACTATGCTAAAAAATAACAGTACAACAACAAATAATGCAGTTTCAAAAATTTATCAAAGTAGAGACATGTTTACAGAAAGAGATTTAAAGCAAAATGTTGATACAACAGATGCTACAAAATACACGGTGTCAGAAGGAGAAAAAATAACAATAACATCAGCAGGAACTTATGTTATATCAGGAACAGCTAAAAATGTTACAATTTATGTAGAAGCACAAGATTCAGATAAGGTTCAAATTGTTTTAGAAAACCTTTCTATTACAAACGAGACAATGCCTGTTATATATGTAAAAACAGCAGATAAAGTATTTGTTACATCAACAGGTAGTAATACATTAAAGGTAACAGGTACATTTGAAAAAGATGACAGTAATAAGTTGAATGCTGTAATTTTTTCAAAACAAGATATAACTTTTAATGGAACGGGAACGTTAAATATTGAATCTTCACAAAATGGCATTACTGGAAAAGATGATGTTAAAATAACTGGAGGTACATATAATATAAAATCATCAGCAGTTTCAATAAGAGCAAATGATTCAATAAGAATAGCAGATGGAAATATAATATTAAATGCAGGAACTGATGGATTGCATAGCGAAAATAGTAGTGATGATAGTAAAGGATATATTTATATAAGTGGTGGAAATATAAATATTGAAGCTACAGATGATTGTATTCATGGTGGATCTGTTGTTCAAATAGATGATGGAACAATTTCTTTAGAAGGAGCAGAAGGTATAGAAGGAACATATGTACAAATAAATGATGGAAATATTTCAATAAATGCAACAGGAGATGGAATAAATGCAGGAAGAAAATCTGAAAGTTATCAGGTAACCATTGAAATAACAGGAGGAGATATAACAATTGTAATGGCAAGTGGAGATACAGATGGTATAGATTCAAATGGAGATATAAAAATATCTGGTGGAACTATAAATGTAACTGGAAATTCTACATTTGATTATGATGGAATAGCAACATATACGGGTGGAACAATAATAGTTAATGGTGTTAGAGTAGATACTATCCCAAACTAATATATGCATTGAGGAAGGAATGTGATAATTATGGAAAATGAAAAAAATAAAAATGTAAAAAAGATAATTTTAGGAGTGATGGCGTTAGGAGTAATTATTGGGATTGCTGTATGTTTTATAATTGCCTATAATAATACAAAGGGATCTAATATTCAAACAAATGTAATATCTACCAATAATAGTAGCACATCAAATACAACAACAAGCCAAAATACAAGCTCAGGTTCAAGTAGTGTAGCTAGTACTTCAAATTCAAAAAACTTAAATATAACAGATGGAGGAAGTTATGATTTATCAGGAGAATATGAAAGCGTAACAATAAACACAAATAAAGAAGTAATTCTTAATTTAAATGGAGTCCAAATAACAAACTCAAGTGGTCCTGCGATAAATGTAATAGAAGCTAAAACTGTTACAATAGTTCTTTCAGGAGATAATAAAATTTCAGTTACAACAACAGAAGATTTAGATGGAGCAATATATTCAAAGGCTGATTTAGTACTTGCAGGTACCGGAAGTTTAGAAGTAAAATCAAATTATGATGGTATTGTTTCAAAAGATACTTTATTAATTAAAAATGGAACTTATATAATAAATTCTGATGATGATGGAATTAGAGGAAAAGATAGCGTAGAAATACAGGATGGAAATTTCACTATAAATGCAGGTGGAGATGGAATAAAATCATCTAATGATGAAGATACAAGCTTAGGATATGTAACAATTACAGGTGGAAATTATAATATTACTGCAAAAAGTGATGGAATACAAGGTATAACAAAAGTAACAATAAATGGGGGAACATACAATATTTCAGCTGCTGAAGGAATTGAAGCGACTTATGTTAAAATAGATGATGGAACAATTAATATATCAGCATCTGATGATGGAATTAATGCAAGTAAAAAATCAAATATTGGAACTCCAACAATAGAAATAAATGGTGGCAATATTACAATTAAAATGGGTCAAGGAGATACAGATGGAATAGACGCAAATGGTAACATATATATTAACGGAGGAACAATAAATATTACAGGAAATTCTCCATTTGATTATGATGGAACTGCACAGTATAATGGAGGTACAATTATAGTAAATGGTGAACAAACAAATACAATCACAAATCAAATGATGGGTGGGGGTATGAAAGGCGGTATGCCTGGTGAAATGAATCAAAATGGAAATATGCCAAATGGTGAAGAAATGCAAATGAATGGTGGAAGACGAGGAAGATAAAAAAAGAGGGTGAGTGTTATAAAAGTTTATCGTAGTGAATGGAAATATACCTTAACAAATCAGGAATTATCTCTATTAAAATCAAGACTATCTGAAGTAATGGAGATAGATTCCCATACACCTCCTGGACGGAAGATATTTAATACATTCATTGTATTTTGACGATTACAAAGATACATCTGTTTATACAACTGATTCTGGATTATCAAAAAGATTTAAATGGAGAATAAGATATTATGGGAATGATTTAAGCTATATTATGCTAGAAAAGAAAGAAAAAGTCGAAGGTAGATGCCATAAAAAATCTTGTGAAATAACAGTAGATGAGTATAACCAAATTATTTCAGGAGATTTAACTGATTTGATATTTGAAACAGAAAAGAAATTAATAAAAGAATTAGCAGTAGATATGTTAATTCATAATTACAAGCCAAAAGTTATTATAGATTATGAAAGAATTGCATTTGTAGAAGAAATAACTAATGTAAGAATAACATTTGATATGAAAATTTCTGCTTCATATGAATTAGAAAGTTTTTTAGATGGAGATTATCAAAGTTTTTATGTGCTTCCAAGTGGACTAAATGTTTTAGAAGTAAAGTTTGATGATATATTACCATCGTATATAAGAAATATTGTAGAATCATATGATTTTAAACAAGGTTCTTTCTCAAAGTATTATTATGCTAGAAAGATTGTTGATTGTTATATGAGATGATAGCAAATTGAAAAATAATTGCGTTTTGGCGTTGTTGCTGCTCAGTCGATTCTCAGTCAACGTGCAAAAAGTACGTCTCCTGAGATATCTCCATCACGCGCCTAGCCAAAAGCACAATTCTTTTCCAATTTCAAATATATAAAAAAGAAAAGGAAAAAAAAGAAAATGGAAATTTTTGAAAATATTATAAATTCTTATTCTAATGAGAGCTTAACAACAAGTACAATATTAGCTGTACTACTAATGGTTGCAATACTTGCAATATATGAATTTTTTGTATATAGAATGGTATCACATAGATCATTCTATAATAAATCTTTTAATATAACAACTGCAGTTTTACCATTTTTTATATCAACTATAATTTTGTGTTTACAATCGAATTTAGTAATAACATTGGGTACAATAGGAGCATTGGCAATTATAAGATTTAGAACATCTGTTAAAGACCCAGTTGATATGTTGTATTTACTTTGGAGTGTATTTATAGGAATAATTTGTGGATGTCAATTATTTGAAGTTGGAGTTTTAACATCGGTGTTTGTCACTATTGTATTAATAGCTCTAGAACATATAAACTTTGGAAGAAAAGCATTTGTTTTAATTGTTAGAAGTACTGAAGATGTGGAATCTGACTTAACAAAAATATTTAAAGAGAGAAAAATAAGCTATAAATTTAAATCAAGAAATTATACTTCAAAAGGTTTTGACTATGCAATAGAACTTACATATAAAAACATACAAGAATTAAATAGCGAATTATCAAAAAATGAAAGGATAAGCAAGTATTCTATTATAGAATATGATGCAGATGATATAGTATAAGATGTTGAAAAATTATAGATAAAAAAGGAATGTATTTTTATGTATAAAAAGAAAATATTAATACCTGTAATTGTTTTTACAGCTATAATTATAATTTTAATATTTGTGCTAAATCCAAGCCATAAATATAATAAACTTATCTTAAGTGAAAGTAAATGGAATACTATTCAAAAATCTAGAGTAGAAAATAAACTTTTGGTATTAGAAGATATTAGGTTTAATGATTATAAACTAATAATTGACGAAAGGAATAATACCTTATACTATTCCGTTGTCAATGATAGTAAAAATAAGTATAATCCTAATGTGAGTTATATCACAAATAATAAAAATGTAAAATTAGCTTTTTTTACAGATGAGATAACTGATGAAAAAGTAAAAAGCAATTACCAATTTAAATTAATGATTTATAATGAAAAAGAATACCGTATATATAATTTAAAATGTACAAATCTTCCTATACTAAATATTAGTTACGATAAAAATGAAGAAATTAAGCAAAAAAATATTTCAATGGAGATGTATTTATTTGATAATTTATCTAATATTCCTAATAAAATAACAATATCTAGTGGTAAAATTAAAATGAATGAAGATAACTATATATTTTCATTGCACATGCTGACACCAGGAAAAAATAAAAGAGATAACAAACTATCAATTTTAAATATGAATCCAAATAGTGAATATATATTAACAGCAATAAATAAAAGTTTAGAAAATGAAGTAAATAAAAATCATAGAGTAGAATTATTCTTAAATAATGAATATAAAGGAGTTTATTCTTTAGGATATCACGTATATAGAAAATAAAGTTACTGAACTGTAACAAAATAAATTCTAAAATGAAAAATAATTAACATATTGTTACCTCCAATCATATTATATGAAAAATATGATTGGAGGTTTATTTTTATGGATTATGAATTAATGATGAATGAAAATGTAAAAATAGGTCAAATGGCACCTGAATTTACAGCACAAACTACATTTGGAGAAATAAATTTAAAAGATTACAGAGGAAAGTGGGTTATATTATTTTCACATCCGGGAGATTTTACCCCCGTATGTACAACTGAGATGGTAGCATTTACACGAGCTAATACATATTTCAAAGATCTAAATACAGAATTATTAGGTTTAAGTGTAGATAGTAATAGCTCACATGATGCTACTCAAAAGTTACCAACATAAAAAATAGGACAATCACCTGCTAAAAAAATAAAATTTGAATTTAAAGAAATTAATTTTATTAAAAGTAACAATTTTTAGTCATTTTGTGGTATAATATTAGGTATAGAAAGGTCGTGGTAAAAATGCAAAGAGAAGTAACAGTTAGAGAATTTGAAAATTTAGTTAATATTGTTGATGATATAGAGCCAATGATAGTAAAAAGAGATAATAAAAAAGATTTATTAGTTATAAGTTTAGAACAATATCAAAAAGAAGTGTTTTTAAACAAACTTGAAAAGAGTAAAAACCAATATAAAGAAGGTAAAGTTCATAAAGCAAGAACTGTTTTCAAGGAGCTGAGAGAAAAATATGGATACTAATAAATATGAAATTGTCTTAACAGATACTGCAAAAGAAGAACTTAATGAAATCTATGAATATATTTCAAAACAATTATATGAAGAGAAAGCAGCTAGCAGATTAATGAATAAAATTGAGCATAGTATTTTCATATTAGAAGAAAATCCATATTGTTGCAAAGAAGTTCATATAAAGCCTCATGATGATGTGTATAGAAAATTGGTTATGGATAATTATATTGCATTATATGATATTGATGAAAATCAAAAGGAAGTCATTATTTATAGAATAATTTATGGAAAAATGGATTATTTGAAAATAATAGAATAAAAATTTATATTTACACATTTGAAAATCTAACTAAACTATAATATCATACCGATAATAAAAAAATATTGGGAGGGATATATATGTTTACAAGAAAAATGAAATTTAATGAAGAAGAATACCGATTATTAAGAGATTTATTACTAAATTTTAGAAATGCACAAATAAGAGCTGGGAAACCAACAGATTTAGTAAATGAATTAATGTATAAATTAATGAAATAATTACATATTAACTAAAAAGGACGATTTAATCAAAATATGATTAGCTCGTTCTTTTTTTGTTGTTCAAATTTTAAAAAGAGAATTGATGAAGTTTAAGTAGTCAGCTCGCTTTTTTGCGTTACATAGCTTTTCTACAAAAGTAGTTAAGCGAATTTTTGAGGAAGGAGGAGCAGATGAAGAAATGTAAGGTAATTGCAATTGCTAATCAAAAGGGTGGAGTTGTAATAACGCTTGCAGATATGCAAACAAGATTAGCAAAAGCTACCGAAGAAACATTAAGAAGTAGTTATGGAAGTATGCTAAAGATTTTTAAGTCTATTATTCCAATTGCAACAAAAGTAGCAGAGGCAACAACAGAGGGAAAAAGTATTTATGGATATGATAAATCAAATAAGGCTTCAGTAGCATACGAAAATTTTTGTAGGGAGGTCATAGAAAATGGCGAAAGATTTAAAAATAGAGATACCAAGTGTAGATGATTTATTCAAATTAAGCACAAACAAAGGAAAAGCAGAAAATGTTGTAATGATACCATTAAATGAAATATCAAATTTTCCAAACCACCCTTTTAAAGTTGAGAGAAATGAAGAGTTAGAAGAAATGGTAGAAAGTATAAAAAGTGGAGGAGTAAGACAACCTGTAATTGTTAGAGAAAAAGAAGATGGCGGTTATGAAATGGTTTCAGGACACAGTAGAAAATTGGCAAGTGAAATAGCAGGATTAAAAGAAATTCCTGCAATTATTAGAGAATTAACAAGAGATGAAGCTACAATTTTAATGGTAGATAGTAATATTCAAAGAGAGAAAGTTTTACCAAGTGAAAAGGCTTTTGCATATAAAATGAAGATAGAGGCTTTAAGTAATCAAGGACAAAGACAGGAAAAGAAATAGAAGAAGGAGGCAAAAATAATGGTACATCAATATATAAATCCATCAGTTAAATTTATAGCAAATAAAGATAATTTTAATAAATTATTAAGTGTTTTAACCTTTCAAGAGGACAATATTGTATCACAAGATTGGGTTGATAAATTAAAAAATTTAAAGGATATATTATTAAGATATTCCAAACCACAAAGAGATGAAGATGGAGATGTTGCAATTATAGATATTTCGTTATATCCATTTCAGATTTACAAATGAGTTATATAACAAATGTAAATGCAGGAGAGGGTTTAATTAAAATTGGAAGTTCGCTAATACCTTTTGTAAATAAGTTTCCAAAAAATACGAAGTTGTACCAGCTTATGAATACGAAAGTGACTTAGAAAAAAGTTGAAAATTTAAAAAGCTGGTAATAGGTACTTCCTTGATAATTACCAGTTTTTGTGTTATTATATTGTTAAATGAAAATATGAGAGGTACGAAATATATCGATATAAAAGGGGGAAAATGAAGTGCCATATTATATTCGTTTAATAGTAAAATTGCTTATTATCATTATTACATTAATACTTTTTTATAAAAAACTAATAAAAAAGAATTCTTCGAGAAAAGAAAAAGAGAATTCACATACGATAGAAGATGAAAAAAAATTGAGAAAAAAACCAAGTTCTCCTTTACTTATTGGCATATATAAAGGAGAGGGAAGAATATTAATAGTTCCATGTGTTAGACATATAGGAGGGTTTTATGTTAATTCACATAATACACTTTCTATCGACTATTTTTCGGATAATCAATTAATCGGTCAATCAATAATTGATGTAATAAAGTATATAAAAAATAGTCCAGAAGATGTATCAACTCCATATGATAGGGAGAAAAATCCGGTTTGGAAAGAAAATACTAAATACAAAAGTAAAACATCCTTTTATAAAAATAATCATCGTGTTAATATACAAATTTTTGAAGATGGAACTTATGATGTGTATTCTCTATATAGGTATGACGACGGATATGGAGGTGTGGCTAAAAAAATTACTTTACCATCAAATGCTACAAAAGAGGAGATTGGAAGTGCCATTATAGATGTATTTGATTATGTTGAAAAGTACGGAAATGTGTCTACAAAAGAATTCAAGAAAAATATACAATTATTGAATAATTCTATAGTGACATTTAATATACCTAGTGACACTCATTTTGTAGATAGTGAAGATTTTGGAGCAATGGAAATATATCAAGGATATTCATATATTGTAAATGAAACATCGGATTCATCAGCAGAAATATTTTTGGGAATGGCAGCTGAATTAGATTGTAATTTGCAAAGCGATAATATCAAGGATATTTGGCAGGGATTTGATGGAAAAGCAGAATATTTTGAAGTTAATGATGTTAACTTTGGAATTTTTAAATTAAAAGTTGAATTTAAAAACAAAAATATACACAGAATTTCATTTTTTTTAAGGATAGATGAAAATGAATTATTAGAATGTGGGTTACAGGTACATCAACCCAATAGAAGAAAAAAATTAGATGAAAAATTAGTCAAAATTTTTGAGGATTTTGCTTTAAGCTGCAAGAGATAATATTGGAGAAGATAGAGAAAAAAAAGTTACCTTTGGCGGAGAAAAAGATATGTTAAGATTTTATAATTGTATAAGAAATATATAATGAATTATGGATAGGTGTGATAATTATGGGAATGACTTTTTCGAATATACATTAAAAAAGAATAGTAAGTGTAACGAAATAAATTTAAAAAAATATTTTATAGAAAAAATGGATTTGGTGGGATATAATGAAGTAAGTGAATTTAAGGAAGCTGATTATATTTTTTTGATTAATACAACTAAAGAAAGTGATTGGATTTCAATAGATTCAAATTATTTCGATATGGAATCAGTAGAAAATTCACAAGATTTGTTACAAACACTAAGTTCTAAATTTAAAACTGATTGTATTGCTGTAAGTTGTATAAATTAATTTTCAAAATACACAGTTAGAAAAACTACAAATTTCATTTAATATATCCTGGTCAAATGATTTTGAAATGACAAATTTCTTTATAATGGGCTTAACTCCGAATTCTTTACCAGTTATAAAAAAAGGAATTCTATCTATTAAGCCAATTGAAAATTTTGATAATTTTGAAGAAGATTTAAAAATTACACAGGAAGAAATGAATAAAATTCTATATGATAATGGTTGGATTTTATATAATAAAAATTTTAATCATTTCTTTTTTGATAAATAAATTATAATATTATGATTAAAAAAATAAAAAGTTATGGGAATAAAACGTTCTATAACTTTTTATTTTTCTTAAAATTCCTACGTTAAGTTTTCAGGATTTAAGTCCTTTAACTCATCTAAAACAAATTTACCATCTTTTCTAACCAAAACATCATCAAAATAAATTTTTCCTCCACCAAATTCGGGAGTTTGAATACATACAATATCCCAATGTATAGAAGATCTATTTCCATTATCGCTTTCATCTAATGCAGTTCCAGGCGTAAAATGGAAACTTCCTGCAACTTTTTCATCAAATAAAGTATCTCCAATTGTATTAGTTACATAAGGGTTTAATCCAAGTGCAAATTCTCCTATATATCTTGCTCCTTCGTCAGTATCTAATATTTCATTTAATTCTTTAGTTTTATCTCCAGCTTCTGCTTTTATAATTTTTCCGCTTTTTAATTCAAAATAAATATTTTTAAAAGTTATGCCATTATAAGTTGTTTCTGTATTGTAAGTTATATATCCGTTTGCGCTATATTTTGTAGGACACGAAGCAACTTCTCCATCAGGAATATTAAAAGTTCCATAATATTTTTCAGCAGGGATACCTTTTAAACTAAAGGTCAAATCTGTTCCATTACCTAAAATATGAACTCTATCTGTTTTTGATAATAATTCTTTAAGTGGTTGCATTGCTTTTTCCATTTTTGAATAATTTGCAGTACAAACTTTATAAAAGAATTCAGTAAATTTGTCTAAAGTCATATGAGCCATTTTAGCCATAGATTCATTTGGGTACCTTAAAATGCACCATTTTGTATTTTTTACTCTTTCTTCAAAATGAATGGGATTTTGATATAGTCTATTAAAAATTTCCATACTTTCTTTTGAGATTCCTTCTAATTCTTTAGGATTAGCAGAACGTATACCAATATAAGCGTCTGCATCTTTCATTTTTATAAGGTCATATTTTGCATAAGTATTAATTTGTTCTTCATTACAGTTTAACAACATTTCTTTGAGAATTTTATAATCAATTATATTAAATAATGGAATTGCACCAATATCTTTTGCTTGTTTTATTAATTCACTTGCTAAATCTACACAGTCTGTTCCAAGCATTTCAATTAAAATCTTTTCACCTTTTTGTAATTTTACTGAATGATTAAGTAAAATTGAAGCCAATTCTTTAATTTTAGAGTTTGACAAAGTTAATCACATTCCTTTCTTCATACACAAATCCGTTTGGAAAAGAATTAAATTTTGGCAAGGAAAATTTTATTTAAAAGGCAAGGGCGCATACTGTCTGTATGTAACCGCGTTTTAAATCAAATTTGACGTAGCCAAAATTGTAATTATTTTTCAAACTAATTCCTACTTGCATATTGACATCATATAACATTAATACCTTTTTTACAAGTTATTTGATTTATAAAATTCATCAATTTTAATTTTATTTTTATATTCCAAAACGTTCCAATTTTTTCAAATTCTTTCCAAGTTTTTCCAACTTATTCCAATTCACAACATTTGCATACAAAAAGCAACTAGTATTGTGCTTGAACAAAGCCTTATAGGCTTGGTTCAATATTAGTAATTGGAAGTGTTAAGTGAATTTAGAAAACATTTTGCTAAAGGAAATAATTTTACATTGTCGTAGTCCACCAAAGTCCATTCAATTTTCAAATTTTGAAATTGAATGGAGGAAGAAAAATGCAATTTATGGTAGATACATATATTTTAGAATATGTGGAAAGCGAAAATAAATACTATATTTCATTTAAAGATAGTGTAAGTAATGATTGCAGAATTGAGATTAGTAAAAGAATATTTAATGAATATATGGAATCAATGAAAAGTTATATTAAGATAAAAAATGAAACGTCAAGATATTTGGAACATTCAAAATTAACTGAAATTACATTATTTAATAGAAGTCTAAAGAAAATACTTTTTGTAGATGATTTAATAGTTGAAAAAACAACATATACATTATTACATAATGCAGTAAAACAAATTAAAGAGCCACATAATAAAAGAGTAGAAATGTATTTTTTTGAAGAAATGACAGTAAAGGAAATTGCACAAAAAGAGAATAAAACTGAAAGAGCAATTAGGTATAGTATTGAACAAGGAATTAAAGAAATTCAAAATAAATTTAAGGAAATTAAAAAAATTTAAAAAATTTTCAAATTTCATTTCCGAAATGGGGGTAAAAGTGAGCAAACAAGTGAGAGGGTATAAAAACTCTTTCACTTGTTTAATTTTTTGAGCAAGATTTTGGAACATTGAAAATTGAATAATAAACTCATTAAATACTTTACTATTATTAAGATCTAGTTAAAGAGGAAACAGAACCTCAACTTAAATATTGGATTGCAACCAATAAGGCGAAAATAAATTTTGGCATGTATATACAATAATTGCTCAAAAAATCCAAACCAATTAAATGATGTAGAAGCATTTATAGTAAATAATCATGTGTAAAGAAAAATTATGTAAAGTTTGACAAATATAAAATATTATGCTAAAATAAAAAACATATTAAGAGTTTACCTATAGCGAAAGCTAGAGCGGTAAAGGATATTTCAAATAGCGAATTATCTACACTTTAAGTGCTAAAATATTAGGCATTGCAAAGGAGTCTTAAGGGATTTCTTGCAATGCTTTTTTGTTTTATAACAGTTTTGGAAATATTTAGGATTAATGATAAAAAGGAGTTGAATTTAAATGGCAAATTTAATAATAGTATCAGGACCACAGGCAGTTGGAAAAATGACTGTAGCAGAGAATTTAAGAGATAAAATAGGATATTCCTTAATGGTAAATCATGATAGCATAGAAATATCTGACAAAATTTTTAAAAGAGGAAGCGAAGCACAAAAGGAATTAAAAAGATTAATAAGAGAGGATGTATTTAATATTGCATTAAAATATGATATAGATATGATTTTTACACTTGTTGTTGCTTTTGACCTTAAAGAAGAAACAAATTATCTAGACGATTTAAAAAATATGTTTGAAGCAAGTGGAGGAAATTTTTATTTTGTAGAATTAAGTGCCGATTTAGAAACAAGATTAAAAAGAAATGTAACGCCTCACAGATTAGAAGCAAAACCTACTAAAAAAGATTTAGAATGGAGCAAGAGGGATTTATTGAAGACAATGGAAAAATATAAATTAAATACAGATGATGGAGAAATACTATTTGAAAACCATATAAAGATTGATAATACAAATTTATCTCCAGATGAAGTAACAGAAATTATAATAGAAAAATTGAATTTAAAAAAAATAAAGCGACAGGAAGAAGTAGAAAAATAAAAAAATAAGTTATAGAGGTGGAAATGAAATGGATGATGAAATAATTTTAGTAAAGCCAAGTATAGAGCACAAAAAGCAAGCAATTAATTTTATTGAAGAAGTTGAAAAAGTTGATATGGATTCAGATATACGATATGCTGGTTTTAGTGGATTGCAAAAATATAGAAATAATTATGAAGAATGGTTAAATGAAATAAAGAGATATTCAAAAAAAGAAACTATTCCGGAAGGATTAGTGCCAGCAGATGTTTTCTTTTCAGTAAGAAAAGTAGATAATAAAGTAGTAGGAATAATAAATATCAGACACGAATTAAATGAATATTTATATCAGTATGGTGGACATATTGGATACAGTATTTTACCAAGTGAGAGGAGAAAAGGATATGCATATAAGCAACTTATGCTAGCGTTAAAATATTGCAAAAGTATACATATAAATAGAGTTTTAATTACATGTTTAGACTATAATATTGGAAGTAGCAAAACTATAGAAAAATCAGGAGGAACACTTGAAAATATAGTGAAAAATGAACAGAAAAACAAATTATTTAAGAGATATTGGATTAGTTTGAAAAAGAGATATGCAGATAGACATGTAGGTGAAAGAACGCAAAATACAGAATTAAAAATAATTTCTATCGAAGATAATTTCTTTAAAGGAGATGTGTATTTCTATAATTTTAGTGATGTTAAAGAAAAAATACTTATACCAAGTGGAAAATGCATATTAGATAATAATTATAAGTGGCTTGAATTTTATAATTATGATTCGAGAATTAAATTAACAGCTATTTATAATGAAATAATAGAATGGTATTTTGATGTTGCAAGAGAAATAGGAAAAGAAAATGGAGTGCCTTATGAAGATGACTTATACCTTGATGTTGTTGTTACACCAAGTGGAGATGTTATATTACTTGATGAAGATGAATTAAAAGAAGCATTTGATAAAAAAAAATGACGAAAGAAGAATATGATGAAGCTTATAAAATAGCAGATGATTTAATGGAGAGATTAAAAAATAATAAAGATAAATTGCAAGAATATACAGGTGGTTATTTGAATCAATTTTTGAAGGAATATAAAAAAGACTAAATAAAAAAGAGGAGGTAAGTAAATTGTTACATTTAGTTAAGCCAGATTTAATTTATTATGAAAAATATAATGAAATGATGAAAGAATGGAATGAAAGTAATACTCAAATTGCTCCTTGGTTTTTAGAAAAGCCATTTGAAAATATAGAAGAATTTGCAGAATTTATAAAAATGTTAGATAATGTTGAAAATGGAATAGTTGATAAAAATTTTAGTTCAAGTACATCTTATTTTGTAATAAACAAAAATGGAAATTTAATTGGTGCAACAAGTTTAAGACATTATTTAACTGTTGAAGGATTTAATACTTGGGGACATATAGGATATGGAGTGAGACCTTCTGAAAGAAGAAAAGGTTATGCTACAGAAATGCTTAAGATGATGTTACAAGAGGCAAAAAATAAAAAGATAAATAAAGTTTTAATAGGTGCACATGCATCTAATATATGACAAAATCAAAAATATATCTTGGAAATGATGTTTATGGAAATATTAGAAGAATAGATAATAGTTTAAGTGATTTCGATTCTTATATATAAAGAAATAAAGCAGAAATTGAAGATATAAAGAAACAAATTGAAGTTGCTAAAATAGAAGTTCAAAAGCCATTTTTCAAGGAAGACGAGCTAAAAGAAAAAATGAAGGAATTGGATAAATTAAATATTTCACTTAATATTAATGAAAAGGAAAAGCAGGTGTTAGATAGTTCTAATGAAGAGGAAGAGCTAGAGAAAAATAAGGATAAAGATTATGAGAGATGATTGTAAAAATATTGTATAAGTGATATAATCCTCTATAGGTTAGTAATTTATGGAGGATTATCGCATAACATGAAAAAAATCAAATGGATAATTATAATAATTATTATTGTAATTACTATAGGTGGAATCTCCTTTTTATATAGCATATTTGGTAATATTAAGTATGATTTAAAGAATATCAATGAAAATCAAAAACGAGAAATAATAGCATTATTAAATTGTTCAGAAATATCAAATAATATAGAATTAAAAGAAATACAAGTTCCAAAAGTATATAAAGACATTTACTATGATATTTACTTTAAAACAATTAACGAAGATATTAAAAAATATATCACAGAATCTGACATTTATGGAAGAGATTTAAAAGAATTAGATAATAATAACTATTGTTGTACTATTTATAGAAAAGATGATAAAAGTATAGATATATTAGAAGGCATTGTGAATGGAAGCAATACTACTTCAAGTTCTAATGATTTGGATGCTGTTGAAGATTATATTCAAAAATCTAACAATATAGAAAACAATCAATCTAACAATAATTCAGAAGATGTAACTCAAAAAATATTAGATAACAAAGTAGTTCATTCTGGAATAATAGAAAATATAGATGAAAAATCCATTTATTATTTTGATGGAGATTCAAAGAAATTAAATTTTCAAAAAAATAGTTTTTCTTATATTAATGGAAGAACATTTATGGCAATGGAATTAGCAGATGTAAAAGTAGGAGATTATATTTACCCATATAATAAACAGATTCTTGTATTTAGAAATCTTTCAGGAGAAGACTTAAATCAAGAATTGCTTTATAACCTTACTTTAACCAATGAAGAAAGAATTGTATTTGTAAACTCAGTAGAAATAGAAGAAATAAATGTTACAGCTGAAAATACAGCAATTGTTAAAATTACTTATGGAGATATAATTGGGAATGATTTAACTAATGAAAGATTTAGTGAATTGGTAGAGTTTAATACTAATACGAAGTATTATAGCAAAGGTCATAATATAAATAGTGTAAATGATTTGGATAATGCAAAAGGAAATATAAATAGTATTCTATTGGAGAAAGATAGTATCAAAAAGAAAAATCCTGCTATTGTTATCTCATTTGAATGTGATGATACGTAAGGATATAATTTTATATAAAATATGAATAATATTATTAACAAAATAAAAAAATTCAAATTGTATTATTGACGAGAAAGAAAAAAATTAGTATAATAATATTAATAATTTAAAGGAGGCAAAATCCATGAATAATTTAATTAATGTTAAATTAAATAATTGGTGGATAGTATGGGAAAGATTGAATCACCCATACAGATTTGTCATGCTTTAAAATAATAAAATGTATATTATTTAAGCACATGTATGGAGTGATTAGAACTTTGTATATGTGTTTTTTTGTATGTTTAAAAAGGAGGTGGTGCATATGGAATCAGACTGGCACTGGTGGTGCATCTATATTTTTTATAAAGAATATTATTTTTTAGAGAAAGAAGGTAATTATTATGAATTATGGAGAGTTTGGTGGACAATATGTGCCACAAGAATTAAAAGAAAAATTAAATGAAATTGAAAAAGAATTTTTAAAAGTAAAAGAAGATAATAATTTTTTAAATGATTATGAGTATTATCTAAAACAATATGTAGGAAGACCTTCACCATTATATTATGCGGGAAATTTAAGTAAATATGTAGGTGGAGCAAAAATATATTTGAAAAGAGAAGATTTAAATCATACTGGAGCTCATAAAATAAATAATGCTATCGGTCAGGCTTTACTTGCAAAAAGAATGGGAAAAAATCATATTATTGCAGAAACTGGTGCAGGACAGCATGGGGTTGCGACAGCTACAGTGTGTAGTTTATTCAATTTGAAATGTACAATTTTTATGGGAGCTAAGGATGTTAAAAAACAATTTAGTAATGTTCAGAGAATGAAATTACTTGGAGCTGAGATTGTTGAAGTAACAGAAGGAGAACAAACATTGAAAGAAGCTGTTGATGTTGCATTTAATTATCTGCTAGAAAATATGGATTGTTTTTATTTAATCGGTTCATGTGTAGGACCTAGTCCTTATCCAGAAATGGTAAAATTTTTTCAGAAAATTATAGGGGAAGAAGCCAAAAAACAAATTTTAGAACAAGAAAAACAATTACCAACAGCAATTGTTGCATGCGTAGGTGGTGGAAGTAATAGTATAGGATTATTTAGTGAATTTATTAAAGATGAAAATGTTGCTATATATGGGGTTGAAGGTGCAGGCAAAGGAATAAAAACAGGAAAGCATGCAAGTGCTATTTATAACAATAAAATTGGAATTCTTCACGGAATGAAAACATATATTATGGAGGATGAAGATGGAAAAATACAAGATGCTTATTCAATTTCATCTGGTTTAGACTATCCAGGAATTGGTCCAGAACATGCATATTTTAATAAAATTGGAAGAGTAAAATATGATAGTATAACGGATAAAGAAGCAATAGAAGCCTTCAAACTATTAACAAAACTTGAAGGAATTATTCCAGCGCTAGAAAGTAGTCATGCTATTGCATATGGCTTAAAGATAGCAAAAAAATATAATAAAGATAATTGTATAATAATAAATCTATCTGGTAGAGGAGATAAAGATATGGATACAATATTTAAATATTAATGAATGTTCTAAAAAAAAAGAAGAAAGGCTGAAAAATAGTTGTTTCAATTATTTTCTAACCTAGTTTGTGCATTAGAAAGGATTTTATTAAATATGGAAAATAAAGTTTATGAATTATTAGATAAATTAAAAATTGAATATTCAAAAGTTGAGCATCCACAAGTATTTACTGTAAAAGATAGTGAGAAATACAATATAAAATTAAATTCACTAATTTGTAAAAATCTTTTTATAACTAATAGTAAAAAAAGTAAATACTACGTTGTTGTTTTACCATTAGAAAAAAGAATAAATTTAAAATCATTACAAATAGTTTTAAATGAAACAAGATTATCTTTTGGTGATGAAAAATTGTTAGAAGAAAAATTAGGGATCAAAATAGGATCTGTGTCAATATTTAATATTATAAACATAAAAAATACTGATGTTATTTTCTTGTTAGATAAAGATATATTACAATATGAAAAGGTTGGATTTCATCCTAATATAAATACAGAAACAATAATTTTTAATCCGAAGTATATTGCTAAAATATTAGAAAATTATAATGCAAAATATATTTTTTTTTGATTAAATAAATAATAGTAAAAAAATAAATTTGTTCTTATGTGTGTCAAATCTTGATGTTTAGAATATATAATTATAATTAATAGGGCTGATAGTTGTTTTATATTATTAGTCGGAATAACAATAAAAAATCTTATTAAAAAAGACGAATAATTAAATTATTGGTCATTTTTGCATTATATTAACCGATTAAGTTGAAAAAAATACCACTTAGAAAAGTTTTAATGATTTTATTATTATATATGATATAATATAGATAGAATAAAAGGTGGTATTATGAAAGTAGAGTTTAAAATAGACAATAATATAGAAGAAACGAAGGTAGTAATTTATTCAAAAGAAAAAAATGAGGAAATAAAATCCTTAATGAGTAAATTAGAAAATTATAATTATAATTTTGAAAATTTAATAGGAACAAAAGATGATATGACATATATTTTAGAACAAGAAAATATTGAAAGTTTTTTTACAGAGGGTGGAAGAGTTAATGCTAGAATTGGTAATACAAAATTTAATATAAAAAGAAAACTATATGAATTAGAGGAAAATTTTAAAAGTACATCATTTGTAAGAATATCAAATTCTGAGATTGTAAACTTTAATAAAGTTAAATCTCTAGATATTCAAGGAAGTTTAAGCATAAGGCTTAATTTTAAAAGTGGAGAATACACTTATGTTTCAAGAAGATATATAAAAAGAATAAAAAATTTCTTGAAAATATAAAGGAGGGGTTCTATATGAAAAAGAATAGTTTTTTATTTAATTTTCTTTTTGGAGGATGCTTGATGTTAAGTAGTACAGTATTTGCAACTATACTTGCAACAATTTATTCAGGAGGAAACCTAGGAACAGAAATTGTATATAGTGGAAGTGAATATATATATACCTTTTTAGTAGGTGGAGCTATATTTACAATTATGAGATATTTATTTGAGACTTTAAGTTCAAAAATAGATAAAATAAAAACTATCAAATTTTTATTATTTTTCAATGCTATAATAACTATATTGGCAGCCATAGGATTTATGATTCAGATTATTAAAGCTGAAACACTTGGAATTGTATTTATCGGAACTTTATTAGGTGTTCTGCTTATATGGGATTTGGGTTTAATTTTAGCAAGAAAAGTTTTAAAAAAAGATATTGAAGCAATAAATGAAAAATTAAAAGAAAAGCAATAAAATGGAGGAAGAAAATGAGTGATGAAAAGGTTTTAGAATGTCATAATTTATGTAAGACGATAGGTAAAAAAGAAATATTAAAAGATATTACTTTTAGTGTGAATTATGGCGATATTTTAGGATTCATTGGTCCTAATGGTGCAGGTAAAACTACTACAATAAAGCTTATCGTGGGAATGCAATTTTAGATGAGCCAACAAATGGATTGGATCCTGAAGGAATTATTGAAATAAGAAATTTATTAAAGAAATTAGTTGTTGACAAAAAGATGGCAGTCTTTATATCTAGTCATAATTTATTTGAGATAGAAAATTGTTGCAATAAAATCTGTATTATAAAAAATGGAAAAATAATAAAAAATGATACTATGGAAAGAATAAAAAATGAGCTTTTTCAAGATATATTCACAATCGAAATTGATAATAGTAATAAAATTAAGGATAAAAATAATATGAAAATTCTTAGTGATACTCAAATTGAAATTAATTGCAAAAAGGAAGATATTCCAAACATAATTGAGCAATTGAGAAATGATAGTATTTTAATTTATGAAATAAAGAGAAAGGAAAAGAAACTAGAAGAAGCCTTTTTACAGGAGATAGGAGGAAATGTAATTGAATAACTTTGGGAATTTATTAAAATTTGAATTTAAAAAACTAAAACAAAGAAATATATTTAAGTTAATTATATTGTGTGCTATTATATTACCAATTATTACATCACTATCAGCATATTTTACAGTAAAAGAAAATGTTGATATTCAACCAGTATACAAATCTTATGCAACAGTAAACTATGTAATAGAAAATGATTTTTTTGGACCAACTATGATAATTATTTTTGCATTATCTACGATTATAATATGTGAGGAATTTAGCAAAGGCACAATTAAACAGTTATTTACAAAGCCATATAAAAAGGATTACCATTTGTTATCGAAATATATTGTAGTTTGTTGCACAGTTTTGTTATATAGCTTGATATTTGTAAGTATTAGTACCTTGATATTTGAAGTATTATATCACTTTCAAAATCTCAATGTTCCGAATGAGTATTTAAATCAAGACATAAGCTATAGTATACCCAAATTTATGATTTTAAGTATTATTTCTGTCATACCGCAATTTCTATTTTACATAGTAATTCTATTCTTCTGGGGAGCATTAACGAATAATCCATTTGTAATGATAATTTACGGCTTTTTATTAGTTATTATTGATAATGCTCTAGCAATGGTACTGACAAATACTGAAGCGATTCCAAGCTTCATTCTGAATTTTAATATTTCAGTATGTTGTTCAAATATAGATAGTTATATTTTTAAGGAAAAAATGTTTGAAGGTGCAAATTTGTGGATTAATATAATAGTATTATTTATATATTTATCTGTATTTCTTTCACTAGGTAGGAGATTTTTTAGAAATAAAGAAATACAAAATATTTAGGTTTTAAGAAAAGATTATAATATAAAAATATTAAGTTGCAATGGAAGCAAAAAATAGGGAACACTAAAATATTAAATAAATAAAAAAATAATATAGGAGTTAAAATAATGGGAAAAATACAAATAGTAGGAATAATTGATGATAGTTTTAGTTTTGAAAATACAGTTTTATCTAGTAAATCTGTTATTTTGGAAAATATAGTAGATAATATGAATATATTAAATCAATTTTTATTTTGTTTGCCAATTATTTTGTTAATACTAATACCATTTATTCTAAAACAAAAAAAATATGGAATTTTTAATAGAGAATTTAGAGAAAAATCACAAAGGGAATTTATTAAAAAGAATAATTTAGATACTGTTGGAAAACAAGTTATTTTTGTTATGAAAAGATATATATTAATAGTATTTTTATTTTTATTTGTATTTTATTTTATAGTAACACCAATCCACGAACTTATTCACGCTGTGACAGGAGCTTTATTTGGAGCAGAAATGAAAGTGGGATTTATACCTCAGATGCTCGTAACAGTTGCAATAACAGGGACACCACTATCTAAATTACAATATTTATTAATATTGTGTATGCCTGTTATATTGATAGGAATAATACCAGCAGTCATTGTTCTTATAAAATTCCCTAAAAAAATTAAAAATGCAACAAAAGTATCTATACTAATAATATTTTTCTTAGCCATAATTGTTTCGGCTGGAGCGGATTTAATAAGCATTTACAATATGATTAAGCAAGTTCCAAATGGAGCAATGATGCAACAAACAGATAATGGAATGTACTGGTATATGCCAGAAAACAATAACTAAATAAAGGTCTATTTATAGGTATTGTTTAATCAATCCATACTTAAATTTTTACATACTGATACAACAAGTGTTCAAAAAAAAGATAAAATTTATGTTATACTATTTGATATAGCATAATTATGAAAAAGGTATCTAAATACTATTGAACTTGATTTTTATTATGTTTTTGGACAAACAATAATTAAATTATATAACGGAGAAGAGGGAATAAAGATGGCTTACAAATTAGAATTATGGCAAGAGGCGAAGAAAAAATGTAGACTAAATGATAATGATATACAAAAAGCAAAAGAAATGGGATTAAATCCTAAAAGTTTGATAAAAAATATTCCAAATAAAAATGAACAATGGAAAGTTCCAGTTAAAGATTGGATTAATGATATGTATGAAAAAAGAAAACAAAAGATGGAAAAAAAGCAAAACGAAAAAAGAGAAAATATAAATTTTTAGAAAATATTTTATAATGATAAACAAAGTAATTTCAAATGTATAAATTAAACTTAAAAATTTAATTTATACATTTTTCTTTTTCTCTCCAAAATAATAAAATACCATCAAGGAGGGATTAGAAAAAATGGATTTTAATAATTTAATTAACACTAACATTTTAGAAGAATTATATGAAAAAGAAAGTGAGGAGTTTGAAGATTATGTAGTAAATGAAAACAAAGAAAATAGAACAAATGAAACTAGGTTTATGCAAGTACAGATAGACTTGAACTTGCAAAGCTATTAAATATTTCAGATTTACAAATGAGTTATATAACAAATGTAAATGCAGGAGAAGGATTAATTAAAATAGGAAGTTCTTTGATACCTTTTGTAAATAAGTTTCCAAAAAATACGAAGTTGTACCAGCTTATGAATACAAAATTATTAGATAACTAAAAAAGTTAAAAAAGTAAATAAGATTATAGACTTTTTGGAAAAATAATGTAAAATTATTTGCATAGAAAGTAAGTATAAGTAGATGTGTGTGTTACCCTCGACCTTGATTGCTAATCAAGAGTTAGGGGGTGAGGCTATGTTAAAGATTTTAGCATTCCTAGAAATAGGTTTAAGTATTTCAATAACAATAAATTTAGCCTTGCTATGTATTATTTACATACAATGGGTTAATAGTCAAATAAAATAAAACACTACACATTTGCTTTGCAGAGCTATGTGGTGTATATTCAAACTATTTTGGGTAACCGCATTTCTGCGATTACTTACTTTCTATAAATATTATAATAGATTTTTATAGAAAAGTCAATGAATTTATAAAAAATAAAAAGTGCTATATAAGTTTATATAGTGCTTTTTTTGCATGAACAGCAAGTGAAAAGGCGAAAAAGATAATAAGATTTGGAGAATAGAAAATGTCAGATATAAAAGTAAAAGAAAATAAAAAAGGAACAATAAAAACACTAAATAAAACAGTTGTTGGAACTCAAAAGATTAAAAATGATGGATTAAATAAAAACAATCAAATTACAAGGATTAATGAACAAGAAGAAAATGTTTCCGCAACAGAATATGCAATTGAAAAATCTAAAAATGCAATAAAAAATGCATCGTATGATGCAAAAAAAGCAAATAAAATTGGTTTACAATGTTTTAAACAAACAAGACAAAATTTGCTGAAAATACAAAATGATAGAATAATTAGACAAGAGGCTGAAAACTATCAAAATACACAAAACATTTATAACAGAATAAATAAAACAAATAAATTTCAAGATAATTATAAGAAAAAAATTCAAAATTCAAATATAAAAAATAATATAAAAATAAAAAAAGTAGCTAACAATCCAATAAAAACTACGAAATACACAAAAGGTACGGTAAAGCAGACCATGTGCGGAATTGTACAGAAATATGAAAATGGAAGAGTTTATACAATAGAAGGAAATTCAAATGATAGTTGTAAGCAAAAAGATTATGATGTAAATAGTGAGGAAATACTAGGTTATGGAACTCCTATGTATAATTCAATGGAATAAGTAAAAATATAAAAATTAAAAATAATAAACAAAAACGAACAAAAATTCATTTTGATAAAAATATAAATCGGAAAAAATGTAAAATTTGAAACACAAAATAAAATAAAAAAACTCTTGACAAAAAAATGTATTAACTATAAAATGGTAACAAATAAATTTTGAAACATAGAATATATGAATTTTACCAAAAGATTAAACAGAAAAAATGAGACTAACAAAAGAAAAGGGGGGACAAAACCATGAAGGAAGTTGCTCAAACCCAAAAACGCGAAACCCTTGAGGCTCTACACACACACACACACACACACACACACACACACAGGACTTCTATCAATGCGGATTTTGTCCGCTCAAATATAGATATAATTTAAATATAAGAAAAATATATTTACGGAATAAGAGAATATTTAGTAAAAAATAAAGGTCATCCACTATTAATTTAAAAAGCTTAAAATATAAAAACAAAAAATAAAATTTGAAAATTAATAGGAGGATAAAGATGACAAAGAAAAAACAAAATGGTATAACTTTGATTGCTCTCGTAATTACAATAATTGTACTTTTAATCTTAGCTGGTGTAAGTATTATGACATTGGCAGGAGATAACGGATTATTAACAAGAACTACAACTGCAAAACAGAAAACAGAGCAAGCAGGAATAATGGAAAATATAAAATTAGCATTTCAAAGTGCAAAAATAGGAGAGTATGTAGGAGAAAGTGGAAGTTTAGCAAATAAAGTTACGACAGAAATAGAAAAAATATATGGAACAGGAACAGTGGAAGAAATAACAGAAGATAGTGGAGTATATACAGTAACGATAACAGGATATGGAACATATACAATAGATGCAAATGGAAATGTTGCGAGATTAGAAAGTTTAAACATAAGTCCAACAACTCTAAATTTACAAATAAGAGAAGAAGAAACTCCAACTCCTACAGCAATATCTGTGACAAAACATGGAGTAGAAGGAACAGTAAGTTGGTCGATATCGCCAGAAGGAATAGCTACGTTAAGTTCAGATACAGGAGATACAATAAATGTAACTCCAGTAGCAGGAGGAAGTGCGACTTTAACAGCTACCTGTGGGGATAAAACAAGAGAATGTACAGTAAATGTAACTGAAGTAAATAAAGTTGCAGTAACTTTTAATTTAGGTGGTGGAAGTGTAAATAATAGTACAGATGCAGTAGTAATAAATGCATTCCCTGGAGAAACAATTACTTTACCAACGCCATCTGCTCCAACAGCAACATCAAACTATACACTAAAAGGTTGGTATGATGCAGCAGATTCAGAAGAAGATCCAGTATATGCAGCAAATCTAACAACTACAACAGTACCAAATAGCGCAACAACAGTATATGCACAATGGAAAGAACCAAAAATAGCGTTTAGAAGTTATGGAACAGCAAGAAATATAGGAACATATGGAAATCAATATAGTATAGGAGCAATAACTGTAAATGAAGTACAAGTAGCAGATAATTGGAAGAAGTTTTATGAAGATGATGATTTTATATATGTAATATATGGAGATTATTATCCAGCAGGAGCACAAACAGAAATAACAAGTGGAAATACAATATTTGCACCAGCGCATAAAGACAACTATAATAATGCAAGTTCTGATTCAAGTTATGTATGGTCGGTAAATAGTCGTACAAATTGGGCTACATTATTAAAATATTTAAGAAATAATAATGCATATTTTTGGGATAATAATAATAAAGTGGATAACCATGGAACAAACGGATTAACATATACAAGTTGGGATAATTTAAAAACAGCAATAGTAACCGCAACAGGAAAATCAGCATCTGATATAACAATACAAGGAAGTCCAGATATAGAATTATGGGATAAGAGTTGGACAGCAAAGGGGAATAGTTCAATATTTACATCAGACAAAACAAATAGTAGTGGATATAAAATATATGGAGGAACATCAGCTAAAAATATGAAAGATGATATACCATGGAAAGCACATTCAGTAGAAACAAATGGAACAGGATATTATGATAGATTATATTTCCCAAATAGAGGAAATACTGCGACACAGAACGAGCCTAATGCGGATAAGGCACTTAGCTACTGGCTTGCCTCACCGGGAGCTGGCGGTAACGCGGTATGCACTGTATGGTATATGGGCGGTGTGTACATCAGCGTCACCCCTGACTCGAATCACTCGTGTGCTCGTCCAGTCATTGCAATTGCTAAGTAGTCTGATATCTGAAATCCTACTAGATCGTGGTAGGAAAAATTAAGAAGTAGAATAGTAATTGATATTGCAAAATCACGATAAAGAAGAAAAAGTACTTTGTAGCAGGCGGTTTAATCCGTCTGCCAAAGTACAAATTTTAAGATTTAGATGTCCTATATGCTCTAATAGAGTAATTTTAAAGGGGTTCAATGATTTGGAAACATTAGTACCTGAAATTGCCCAATTATGGAATTACGAAAAAAATGGAGATTTAAAGCCATCACAAGTATCTGTAGGATCAAATAAAAGAGTATGGTGGAAATGTGAAAAAGGACATGAATATCAACTTACGATAAATGATAAAGCAGGAAAACAACATGGCTGTCCAATATGTTCTAATAGAATAATTATAAAAGGATATAATGATTTAGAAACATTAAGACCGGATTTAGCAGGAGAATGGGCAAGATGTTTCTACATTTTTTTACCTTTTCTTACCTTTTTAGAATGTTAACATAAAAATGGGATTATAATTTTCTTGAACTTAATAGAAATCTAAAAAGGGCATACTCAAAAGATTTTTTAGGAAACGGATGATAATTTCAAAAGTAGATTTTAGACTTCTAGTTAAGTGTATTTTTTAACCCTTTTTAGAAAAAAATTAAGGAATTTTTCTAAAAGGGGTTTTTGTATGAAGAAAATTATAAGTAACCTAAATTTTAGTATTACCAAAAGATAATATATTTTTTATAGTGTTATTTGTATGTTTTTCAAAATCAAGTATGCAGTATTTTTCTGTGTGCTTGATTTTTTTTATCATCTAAAACAAAAGCATTGTCGTAGTCCACCTTTTATCAATTCAAAAAAATTTGAATTGATAGGAGGAATATAGAATGAAAGCTGATGCAAAATGTTTTATAAGATTTGAAAAAGGAATATATGAGGAAATTCCATATAAGGAGTTAGAAAAGAGAAGATTAAAAGATGAATTTTATAAAGTTAAAAAATTTATACCTATAGATGGAATGCTAATGGAAGTTACACTAGATGAATATATAGCTTTTTATAAAGAAATTGAAAGAGCCAAATATTATAAAATAAAATCAAAAGACTTTGAATTTATTTCTATAGACGAAGTATCAAAAGAAATGGACATTAGAGAGAAATGTGTAATTATCGATGAAAATACAAATATTGATTTTGAGGTAGAGAGAAAAATATAAATAGAAAAATCAAGAGCAGATTTAGAAATAGAGATAAGTAAAAAAGCTATTGATAAAGAAGAAAAGACTGAATTTATTACTAGAAGGCAGATTGCATCTTATGGAATTGTAGCAAGGGAGTATTTGAAGAATGTTGGAAATTTAGAAATAAGTAATAAATTGTTTGGCGATTATATGTTGACATTAATGGAATTATTTTCGCCTAAGGAAATTGAGACTGAGGCGGATAGGTATAGAGAAAAATTAAATTAAATGAATGTTATTTTTTCTACAATTTTTAATATAAGTATATAAAGATAATTTAAAGAAGGTGAAGTTTGAAAAATAATTACAATTTTGACTACGTTAAAAACTTACTTAAAAATGCTCAGCTATGCATACTGACACTGTAACAGGCAAAGCCTTAACAGTCTCAGCAACATACAAAAAGTATGCTCCGCTTATTGCGCAAGTTTTTGCCAGCTAAAGCATACTCACACTGTAACAAGCATAGCTTTAACAGTCTGAGCATTGTCAAAATTTAATTCTTTTCCAAACTTGTGAAAGGAATGTGATTAAATATGGAAAATACAAAGAATCAAGAGCAAATATTTTGTATTTTTAATCAAACAAAAGAAATTCCAAGTAAGCAAATAGGAAGAACATTTGAAATATATTTAAGAGATTTAACAAAAATAAAAAGCAGTGTTGAAAAATATTCAAAAAAAAATTAAAATAAATTCTAGCAGGTGATTGCTAGAAATAAAGGAGTGTGAGAAATGATTTTTAGCAATCAAACAAATCAAAATAAAACATTTAGTGCTGGAATTTATATAAGGCTCTCTCGTGAAGATGGAGACAAGTTAGAAAGCGAAAGTGTATCAAACCAAAGAGATATTTTGCAAAGATATGTAAAAGAAAACGGACATATTTTAGTGCAAGAATATGTAGATGATGGATATTCAGGGACTACATTTGAAAGACCAAATTTTAATAAAATGATTGAAGATATAGAAAATAAAAAGATAAACATGGTAGTAACGAAAGATTTATCAAGACTGGGAAGAGACTATATAAAAACAGGATATTATATAGAAAACTATTTTCCGGAAAAGGGGGTTAGATATGTTTCAATTTTAGATGGAATAGATACATATTTTGATACAACAAATAATGATGTAACACCATTTAAAGCTATTATAAACGATATGTATGCAAAAGATATATCTAAAAAAATAAAGGGCGTTTTAAAGGAAAAAGAACTTAAAGGAGAATATTTAGGAAGCTATGCACCGTATGGGTATAAAAAAAGCAAAACTCAAAAGAATAGGCTTGAGATTGATACTAATGTTTCACATATTGTTGAAAGAATTTTTGAATTATATTCAGCAGGAAACGGTTTCCAAAGAATATCGACTATTTTGGATAATGATAAAATAGAGCCACCAAGCAAATATTTAAATTTTAGTCATCAAAGAGAAACATGGAATTCTAAAAGTATAAGAGCTATGCTTATAAATGAAGTATATATTGGAAATACAGTTCAAAATAAATGTACTTCTATATCATATAAAATAAAAAAGAAAAGGAAAAAAAGTCCAGAAGAATATATAATAGTAGAAGATACACACGAAGCTATTGTTTCAAAAGAATTATTCTATAAAGTTCAAGAGATAATGAAAGGCAAAAAGAGTTTGTTGGCTACGAAACATGATTTTTTATTTAAAGGATTGATGTTTTGCCATAATTGTGGAAGAAGGTCTAGAGTGTGTTATAGAAAAAACATAGGTTATATAGATTGTAGTTTAGCACGAGGAAAAGACAGAAAATGCAAAACTTGTAATTATAACTACAACAAATTTGAAGAAAGAACTTTAAATAAAATTAGAGAAGTATGTTCTATATATGCAGACAAAAACGAATTAAAAAAGATATATGAAAAATGCAAAAATGATTATGAAAGTCTAATAGATAAAGAAAATAATAATTTGCAAAATATACAAAATAGAATAGAGGAAATTTCTAAAAAGATAGATAAGATGTATCTTGATAGTGTAAATGGTGTAATAACAAATGACGACTATTTTAGATATTCAAAAGGATTTATAGAAGAAAGAGAAAGATTAAAAAAAGAGAAGAAAGAAATTGAAAGTAAAATATCTCTTTTAAAATTTAAACAGGAAAACAATAATGATGATGAAAATGTACAAAGTATAATAAATGAGTTTATGAAATTTGAAAATCCAAGTAAGAAAGTATTGTATGAATTAATTGATAGAATAGAATTAGATGAATACAAAAATATATATATTTATTTCAATTTTTCAGAATTAAATATAATTGGAGAACAAGTTGGTAAAATATGATATGCTTCACATTTAGCATGGGTGTATGATATTTATTGCAGAACTGGTATAAAAATATCATTTCCAATTATAGCAGATAGAAATGGACAAATTGCAAGAAAATACGGTATGATATCATCAGATGTGAGTAATACTGAAACTGTAAGAAATGTATTTGTTATAGATGATAAAGGAATTATAAGAACAATTTTGATATATCCATTAAATATAGGAAGATTTATTCCAGAAATAATCAGAATAGTTCAAGCACTTCAAATGGCAGACTGTAGCAAAGGTGCAACAGCAGCAAATTGGATGCCAAATCAACCGGTAATAGTACCAATTCCTAATACTTTTAATGGATTATTAGAAAGAGTAGAAGACATTAATAAAAATGACAATGGAATAAGTTGGTATTTAAGCTTTAAAGAACCACCTAAAGAATGTATTAATAAGAAAACAACAGAATGTAATAGATTAAAAAAAAATGAAAATAAAAAAGAATAATTTTAAAAAGTATAAAAAACTTTAGCCCAAAAGCTAAAGTTTTTTTGTTCTACAATAGGAAAGTTATACTGACTTTTCTATTGTAGAACAGGCTACGCCTAAGTTGCACAGAATTTTTTCATTTGTTCAAGTTAAAAAAATGAATAGTAAAAAATTTTTTTCACATAATAATACTATCAAGAAAAATTTCAATTAATCTTGTGCATGAAAGAAAGGAGAGTGAGTTTATGGAAAGTAATCAAAAAATTAACTGTAAAGTTGCAAGTTGTAGATATCATAATGGAGATGAACAAAAATGTACTTTAGAAGCAATAACTGTAGCTCCAATGCAAAATGTTAAAACAATGAAAGCAGATGAATCTATGTGTGCAAGTTATAAATATGAACACTAAAATATAATTTATTCTTGACATATTTAAATTTTAGAAATACAATAGCATTAGAAAAAGTAAATATAAGAAAAAGGAAAAAATAAAAAAATTTGAAATATAATGTATTTGCTTCTTTTATCTTATATAGGCCTTTAATTAAAGAGAGAAAGGAAGGAATTATTATGTTAGTAACGACAAAGGAAATGTTTGAAAAATCAATGAAAGAAGGATATGCGATAGGAGCATTTAATGTTAACAATATGGAAATTATACAAGCAATTGTTGATGCAGCAGCAGAAGCTAAATCTCCTGTAATATTACAGGCATCATCTAGTGCTATAAAATATGCAAGAATAAATTATTTAATGAAAATGGTACAAGCAGCAGTCGAGGAACATCCAGAAGTTCCAATAGCAATACATTTAGACCATGGACCAGACTTTGAAACAGCAAAAATGTGTATAGATAACGGATTTACATCTGTTATGATAGATGGTTCTAAATATGATTTTGAGGAAAATGTAGCTTTAACTAAAAAAGTTGTAAATTATGCTCATAGCAAAGGGGTTGTTGTTGAAGCAGAACTTGGAAAATTAGCTGGAATTGAAGATGATGTAAACGTAGCTAGTTCAGATGCTATGTATACAGATCCTGCTCAAGCACAAGAGTTTGTAGAAAGAACAGGATGTGATTCATTAGCAATTGCAATAGGTACAAGTCATGGAGCTTATAAATTTAAAGGTGAAGCAAAATTGAGATTTGATATTTTAAAAGAAATAAAAGAAAGAATACCAAATACTCCAATAGTATTGCATGGAGCTTCAACTGTAATTCCAGAATTAGTAGAAATGTGTAATAAATATGGAGGAAATATTCCAGGTGCAAAAGGTGTTCCAGACGAAATTTTACATGAGGCAAGTGTTTCAGGAGTATCAAAAATAAATGTAGATACTGATTTACGTTTAGCAATGACAGCAGGAATTAGAAAAGTATTTACAGAAGAACCAGATGCTTTTGATCCAAGAAAATATTTAAAACCTGCAAGAGAATTAATAAAAGAAACTGTAAAGCATAAAATGACAGATGTTTTTGGCTCAAGCAATAAAATATAATAATAGTGGCTGATAAAAAATAGTTAAAATTTAAAGTTTTTCTAGCTTTAAATTTTAACTATTTTTATATAATAGGAAAGTCATCCTTTCCTATTATATAAAAAGGGCTTCGCCCTAAGCGTTGCACAGAAATTTTCTGACGAAAATTTCGCGCTAGAACAAATTTACGGAAAGCTTTACTATTTGTAATTTTTTGCTAATTAGAATTTATAGTTTAAAATAACATACTACAAATTTATTAGCTTTCCGATTTGTTCATTATTAATATTGTTTGTTTTTTAAATTAATAGCAATTTGTCTTTGAGCATCTTTTTTAGCTAAATCTTGACGTTTGTCATATAGTTTTTTACCTTTTCCAATTCCCAATTCTACTTTAACTAAACTTCCTTTGAAATAAAGGCTAATTGGAACTAAGCTATAACCTTTTTGTTTAGTTAATCCTATTAATTTATTAATTTCTTTTTTATTTAGAAGAAGTTTTCTATCGCGCAAAGGATCCTTATTAAAAATATTTCCGTGTTCATAAGGGCTAATATGCATACCACAAATGAAAACTTCTGAATTTTTTATGTAAGCATAGCTATCCTTTAAATTTATTTTGCCACTTCTTATGGATTTTATTTCTGTACCATAAAGCACAATTCCAGTCTCAATTTTATCTTCAATGTTATAATTGTGGTAAGCTGTTGGATTTTTTGAAATTAGTTTAGTGTTCATAAATATATTGATTCCTTTCTCATATATCTAAAAAAATTATAACATAAAATTTTTGATTACAAAAGATAAAATATACAAAAATATAAAAAAATAGTTACAGTTCAGCTTGAACGAGCATTTTTGAAAATTTTTTTATTTATAATGAGCTAATAGCAAATAATAATTAAAAATTAGGTTGACAGCATTGACTGAACTGTAACATTTTAGTTAAAACATAATAAGAACTTATCTTGGAATAATTTTTAGTGAACAGTTTTAATAATTAATCTCTATTGTCATAATTATTAGAAGAACGAGTTTGTGTACTATAATACCAAACTAATGCAACAATTGCAATACCGGCAATTCCTAATATAAGCCATGTCCATGCAGTAGAATTCATTCCCATAAATGTATTATCTGTTGTGGCAGTTCTTGTAGCGGTATAATTATTTGTAGTTCCAGCCATAGAAGTCATATTGGATTCTCTGTTATTATTGTTATTATTATCACCTGTTGTATTGTCTATGTTACCATTGTTCATCATATCATTGGAAACATTATTAGCTCCATTTTCTAAATTAGATGTAGCATTTCTAGTAGCATTTGAAACTCCTTGAACAGCTCCTTCCACAGCATTTTCAGCACCACCAACTACATTACGAACACCATTTGCAGCATCTTGTAACATATTATTTGCAAAAGAAACATTAAAAGAAAAAATAGCTATAATAAGAATAGCACTACACATTAATAATTTTTTGTACATGAAAATATCCTCCTATTTTAATATTAAAATATATAGTTTTCATAAAAATGAAAATTAATACTTATACATATTATTAAGAAAAATAGGACAAAATATACATAAAAAAAGAAAATCTCTATAATTTTTAATAAATTGAAAATTACAAAGATTTCTAAAACAAATTTATCTTTTTAGTCTAATCAAAATTGCTATAGCTAATAATATTAAAAGAATGCCAATAACAATTAATAAAATTGTTAAAATATTAGTTAATCCTAATTCGGATTCAGGCATAGAATTTATATTACTTACATTATAAGAGCTTGAAGTATTTGAAGTATTATTATCACTTTTGTTTAAATTTCTTGCTTCAGCACTATTTTCATTACTATTAGTATTGCTGCTATTAGTAGAATTTGCTGTATTTTGATTTGTAGTATTTTCTGTAAGATTTAAATCTACGGCATAGCAGATATTTGAAATACATAAAAGAGTGATTACTACAAATATGAAAAATAATTTTAATAGTTTTGGCATTTACAATTCCTCCCATTAATTAAAATACTTGGTATAATGATATCATAAAAGTCTATATAATGTCTAGCAATTATTTAAAAATTTTTTTTGAACATATAATTTATTAGCAAAAGATTGAACCACATTTCTCAAAATATATTGTTCTTGAGTAAGTGAGGCGTCTTTAATATAGTTACTGCATGTAAAAACTATTTTTACAGCTTCTTCAAGTTCAGTACAGAATTTATTATAAGCCTGCTCGGGATGAGAAGTTTTTATGGCTAAATCAAGTAATTTTTTTATTTCTCCTATACTATAAACTTGTTTTAATATAAAAACTACAAATAAGTAAGCAATATGTTCTTTGCTATATTTTTTATTAATAGGAGGTTTTATAATATTATGTTTTACATAGTTATTAATCATTGTTTTTGTTATAAGTTTATCCTCTTTATCATTATCGCTCTTTATATATTCAGATAAATTATTTTCTAATAAACAAACCACTTGGTCAATATATAAATCTATATTAGGTAATTCATTCCATCTGGGTAAATGAAATTGTTCAATTAAATTAATATCAATATTATCATTCATTTAAAAATTTCGTCCTTTCAATAATATGTTACAATTATGGTTACTAGTAAGCCTTAAAATTCCGTTGTCCTGCTTAACCGTGATTAGTTATGGATGACCAGTAACATAAATATAATAACATTTTTAAAATAGTTAGTCAATCACTTGACTAGATATTAATTATGTGGTAATTTAGTAAAGGATACTAGATATGTGAAAGGAATGAAATTTTTTAATGGAAAAGGAAAAATATTTTGAAGCAACAGAATTTGAAGATATAAAAGGAATAATATATAATTCAGCAAAAATATATGCAAATAATACGGCATTTATATTAAAACACAAAAATGAAAAAGAAATAAGTTATGAAAATATTACATATAAAAAATTTCTAGAAGATATTAATGCCTTTGGAACAAAATTATATGATTTAGGATATAAAAATAAAAGAGTTGCAATAGTTGGAAGAAATAGATATGAATGGGTCCTATCTCATTTAACTAATTTATTAGGTGGAATGGTTTCTATACCACTAGATAAAGAACTGCAAGTAGATGAATTAGAGAGCTGTTTGTTTAGAAGTAAAGCTGATGTAGTAATATTTGACGAAAAGTATAAAGAAAATATAGAGCAAATTAAAGAAAATGGTAAAACAAATTTAAAAGAATATATTTGTATGAGTAAAATAGAAAATTATAAAGATATAAGAACAATTATGGAAGAAGGCAGAGAACTTGTAAATAGTGGAAATACAAGTTATATAGATGCAAAAATAGATTCTTATAAGATGAATATTTTATTATTTACTTCTGGCACAACATCGAAATCAAAAGCGGTAATGTTATCCCAAAGTAATATTGCATCAAATGTATATGCTATGCAATTAGTAGAGAAATTTTATGAAACAGATGTTAATTTAGCATTTTTGCCATTACATCACATTTTTGGCTCAACTGCAATGATTGTAATGCTTTCTAGAGGGCTTGCAACAGCTTTCCCAGATGGATTAAGATATGTAGCACAAAATTTAAAAGAATATAAGGTATCTGTGTTTGTAGGAGTTCCTTTGTTATTAGAAGCAATATATAAAAAAGTACAAGATGGTATTGAGAAAAAAGGAAAAACAAAAGCTGTTAGTTTCGCTATAAAATTGAGCAATTTGCTAATGAAATTACACATAGACATTAGAAGAAAATTGTTTAAAGATATAATTAATGAATTAGGTGGAGGTATGAGATTTATCATATCAGGGGGAGCTCCATTAGATAAAAAAGTTTCTAGATTCTTTAATGAAATAGGAATAGATTTGGTTCAAGGGTATGGCTTAACAGAGACAGCACCAGTAATAGCTGCAGAAAATGATAGAAAAGTAAAATATGGTTCTATTGGTGTTCCTATGGTTAATGTTGATGTAGAATTTGAAAATATAGACGAAAATGGAATAGGAGAATTAAAAGTTAAAGGTCCAAATGTAATGATTGGATATTATGAGAATCAAGAAGAAACAAATAATGTTTTAAAAGAAGGATGGTTTTATACGGGAGATTTAGGTTATAAAGATAAAGAGGGTTATTTATTTATTACTGGAAGAAAAAAGGATATGATAGTACTAAAAAATGGTAAAAAGGTATTCCCAGAAGAGATTGAATTAATAGTTAATAATTTAGAGCTTGTGCAGGAATCTTTAGTTTATGGAATACCAGATGAAGTAGATAAAAATGATATTAAACTAGCTGTTAAAGTTGTGTATAATAAAGAAAAAGTAGATGAAAAATATCCTAGTATTTCAAAAGAAGAATTAGAAAAAATTATTTGGCAGCAAATTAAAGATATTAATAAAACATTTCCAACTTATAAATATATTAAAAGCATGGTGTTGACAGATAAAGAATTAATAAAAACTACAACTAAAAAAATAAAAAGAAATGAAGAAATAAAGACATTGATTTCATAAGAAATCAATGTCTTTTGAATAAGTGTATAAAATGCTAATATATTTTGTGAAATTATATAAAAATTCTTTTACGTGAGCTTATACTATTCTATTTCCGTTATTTTTAAATTAAACTTATCTTCAAATACCTTTTTCTTTGCGATATATTCCTTTGTTTTAAAGCCTTTAACATCTATTACTTCTGTTGAATTATCTTTATTAAAAATAATAAAATCAGCTTTATATTTAAGACCGGGTGCTAAAATAAAGGTGGGTTGTAAACAAAATCCGTTTATTTCATTGCTTTGTAATCGCAATTTTAATTCACAATAATAATCTGCTTCTTTTTGACTATCAAATGTATGACCATCTATAGAAACTTTATTTGCTCTATATTTGCTTTTTCGTATATTTCCATTTGTAAAATTTTTGTAATCTTCTATGCTCCAGTGTTCCATTGTTATTTTCTCCTTTGATTTTTCATGATACAGGTATTATATGTTAAAATAAATCATTTTGCAATATATATCAAGATTTAAGTTTCGGTATTTTCGGGAAAAAGTTACTACTCAGCCATTTATAACTAATCACGGTTAAGCAGGACAAGAAAACTTTAAAGCTGAGTAGTAACGGAAAAAATGCTTTAAATAAGCAGAAGTGAAATTACCCTGTTGACAAACATAACTATGTCTTATAAAATATAGTATGTAAACCAAAAGAAGGGAATGAAACTAATAAATGGAAAGTGGAGTTTTACCAGATTTTTTAATTTCAATGTTAGAAAACCAATATGGTAAAGAACTAAGTGAAAAAATAATAAAAGGATATAGTATAAATAGGGTAACAACATTTAGAGTAAATACTTTAAAAGCAGATATAGAATATGTAGAAAATGCATTAAAAGAAGAACAAATAAAGTATAAAAAGGTATATGGGTTTGAAAATGCTTATATACTAGAAGATGTATCAAAAAATAAAATAGAAAATTTGAATATTTATAAAGAAGGAAAAATATATCTTCAAAGTTTATCTTCAATGTTACCGCCAATTATTTTAGAACCCAAAGAAGGACAGGATATTTTAGATATGGCAGCAGCTCCTGGAGGAAAAACCACACAAATTGCAGCAATAACCAATAATAAAGCAAATATCACAGCTTGTGAAATGAATGGAATAAGGGCAGAAAGATTAAAATACAATATAGAAAAGCAAGGTGCAAAATGTGTATATGTAATGAAAACAGATGCTAGAAAAATAGAAGATTTTTTTTCTTTTGATAATATTTTATTAGATGCACCATGTAGTGGTAGTGGAACTTTAGATGTAAATGATAAAAATATTAAAGAAAAGTTTACTCAAAAATTAATAAATAAATCTATTTCTTCTCAAATTGCACTATTAAGAAAGGCTTTGAAAATATTAAAAACTGGAAAAGAGATGGTATATTCTACTTGTTCAATTTTATCATGTGAAAATGAAGAGGTTATAAAAAAAGTTTTATCAGAAATAAAAGCTGAAATTGTTCCAATAAAATTGAATAATATGGAAGGTTTAACACTTCTTCCAACTAAAATTGATGGGACATTATGTGTTTGCCCAAATGAGTTATATGAAGGATTTTTTATTGCAAAAATAAGAAAACTATAGTTATTGAGCTATGAATTAAACTAGGTTGGCTGCATTGACTATTCATACATAATTAATCACTGTTAAGCATTTTTTAGGTTGGATGGAAACAGAAAGGAATATAATTTATTATGAATTTAAAAAAAGAAACAAATAAGAAAGAAATAAAGGTTAATGGAAATATAATTAAAAAGATAATTCTATGTATTGCTATTACAATATGTGTATTAATTTTAGCATTAATAGCTTATGATAGAATTACAATAAACAATGAATATTATATAGGTGAAATGGATTTATATATTCCTATTTTTGTATATCATGATATCGTAAATGATGAATCAGAAGTAGAATTTGATTATATGCAAACAACAGCAAATACTTTTGAAAGCCAAATTAATGGTTTAAAAAATGTGGGATATCATTTTATTGATTACGAAGATTTAGTTGAATATAAAAATGGAAATAAAAAATTATATAAAAAATCATGCATTTTAACATTTGATGATGGATATGATGGAGTATATGAGAATGCATACCCTATAGCAAAAAAATATGAAATTCCTTTTACGATGTTTGTAATAACCGAGAATATGAATACACCTGGATGTATAACTTGGGAGCAAGCAAAAGAAATGAAGGAAAGTGGATTAGTTAAAATAGCTTCACATAGTATAAATCATCCAGAATTTACGAGCTTGTCTACACAAGAAGCAGTAGAAAATGTAAATAAATCTTATGAAATAATAGAACAAAATCTTGGGGAAGATAAAGTAAAAGTGTTTACATATCCATATGGATTACATACAGAAGAACAATTACAAGCACTTGAAGAAGAAGGATATATTCAAAATCTAACTGACAATAAAATAAACAAAAGTAAAAGTCTTAATTTATATGGGTTACATAGAGATTATCCATTAGGAGATTCAATATATAAAATTTTATTAAAAATAATGTATAGAAGCATAAGGTATGATTAGTTTGAAAAATGATTGGCAAATTTTATTGTATAACTTTACAGCCAAAGCTATCAACGTATAAATTCTTTTTCAAACGCTATGTGTGCCATCAAAGCAAAGAGAGAAAGAAATTGAATTTAAAATGAGGGTACATCAAAAAGTACCAATCGGAAAGAAGGAATTTAAAGAATGCTAGAATTAAAAGGTATTAAAAAAACATACAGAAGCGGAGATGAAAAAGTAGAAGCCTTAAAAGGAATAAATTTAAAGTTTAGAGAATCTGAATTTGTTTCAATACTTGGGCAAAGTGGTTGTGGAAAAACAACATTACTTAATATTATAGGTGGTCTTGATAGATATACAACAGGAGATTTAATTATAAATGGAAAATCAACTAAAAAGTTTAAAGATAGAGATTGGGATGCATACAGGAATTATAAAATTGGATTTGTATTTCAAAGCTATAATTTAATAGGTCATCAAACAATTTTATCAAATGTAGAACTTGCATTAACAATAGGTGGAATTTCCAAAAAAGAAAGAAAAGAAAGAGCTATAAAAGCATTGGAAGATGTTGGTCTAAAAGAACATATTCATAAAAAGCCAAATCAGCTTTCAGGTGGACAAATGCAAAGAGTTGCAATTGCAAGAGCTCTAGTTAATAATCCAGATATAATCTTAGCAGATGAGCCAACGGGAGCTTTAGATACAAAAACTAGTGTACAAGTAATGGAAATATTAAAGAAAATATCTAAAGATAAACTAATTATAATGGTAACTCATAATCCGGAGCTTGCAGAAAAGTATTCAAGTAGAATAATTAGAATTCTAGATGGTGTAATTACTGAAGATTCTAATCCAATAACTAACCAGGAAATAGAAGAAAAAGTAGAAATAAACAAAATTGGAAGAACATCTATGAAATTTTGGACTGCCTTTAGACTAAGCTTAAATAATTTGTTAACTAAAAAGGGGAGAACTATTCTAGTTTCATTTGCAGGTTCTATTGGAATAATAGGTATTGCTCTTGTTCAATCTGTATCAAATGGATTTCAAGGATATGTTGATTCAATTCAAGAAGAAACATTAACATCATATCCATTAACAATAATGCAAGAATCTACAGATATGGCAGGTACACTATTAGCCATGAGATCAGAAGAAAATGAAAAAAGTGATTCTAATAAAGACACAATAAAAGAAGAACAATATATATCTAAAGTTTTAGATAATTTAAGCACAAATGATTTAAAAAGCTTTAAAGGATACTTAGAGAAAAATTATGAGAATATATCAAACGACTTATCTTCTGTAAAATATGGGTATAGTGTAGACCCTTTAATTTACAGTATAGATGCAACTAATAAAATTGCAAAATTAAGCCCAAGTAACTTGTTTGGAAGCTCAATGGGTTCAGCATTTGGTTCTGGTATGATGAGTTCATATACATCAGTATATTCGCAAATGATTGATGATGAACAAACAATTTTAAAATCTTATGACATTTTAGCAGGGCATCTTCCAACAAACTATGATGAAATGATAATTGTATTATCAGAAAGAAATAGTATATCAGATTTATTGGTTTATTCATTAGGATTAAGAGATACAGAAGAGCTTAAAGATATTGTAACTAAAATAATGAAAGGTGAAACAGTAGATATAAGAAACGAGCCTTTAGAATTAAGTTTTGAAGATTTAATGAACACAGAGTTAAAATTAATAATGCCTTCAGATTTGTATAAATATAATGAAGAATATAATATTTATGAAGATATGAGTGAAAATGAAGAATATATGAAAAATTTATATGATAATGCAACAAGACTAAAAATAGTTGGTGTAGTAACAGCAAAAGAAGGAGTAACTGCTGCTGCATTAAATCCAGGTGTATCATATACAAAAGATTTAGTAAATTATATAATAGAATATTCTTCAAATACAGAAATAGTAAAAAGACAGCTAGAGAATAAAGAGATAGATATTATTTCTAATTCAAGATTTGATGAAAAGAAAAACGGATTAGGATTAGATTTCAAAGACTTAATTAGTATAGATACTAAAAAGTTACAAAGTGCATTCAACATTAAAATTGACCAAAATCAATTACAAAATCAAACTCAAGGATATATGACAGAAATTTCTAATGCTATAAGTACAGATACAAAACCTGCTAAAGAAGCTTTTATGAATAATTTAAATACAATGGCAAATGATGTGCTAAATCAAATTAATGATGAAATTACAATAGATGATATAGACACAATTGTTGATAATTATTTAAATGGATATGAACCTTCTCAAATGGTATCAACAATGGAACAAAAATATGTAATTCCTAAAGAAACATTTAAAAAAGCGTATGCAGGTTTATTAAAAGGATTGTTACAAGTATACGTGAATTCTTATCAGGCCGCAAAAACATTAATACCACAAAATTTAGAAAGTATAAGTAATGAAAATATAAATATTGAAAATGAAAATGTACAATTGCCTATAAATGAACAATTAACTCAAAATGAACAAATGTCTCAAAATGTAGCTGACGGAATGTCAATGCTAAATGAAAATATGAATAATGAAATTTCGCAAATTCCAGTTCAAGATAATTTAAATAACTTAAAATCAAGCATCGTTTCAACTATTTTACCAGAATATATGAAAAGTGCAGCGATTCAAGAAACAGGAGAAACCATGGCAAAGGTTATGACAGAAGCGGTAATGAAAAAGACTATACTTACAAAGGTTGGAGAATTAACAGGAAATTTAACAAATAGTTTTGCATCAGGTTTTAATGTTGACCAAGAGAAAATAGCAAGCTCATTTAAAATGAAAATGACAGAAGAAGAAATAACTAGAATAATAACAGCAATGCTTTCTAATAGTAATGAATCAAATGCAAAAACTAATTTAATAAGCTTTGGATATCAAGAAAAAGATGAACCAACATATATATCATTTTATTTTAATAGTTTTGATGGAAAAGAGCGTTTTAAAGATTTTGTAAATAATTACAATGAAGAGGTAAAAGCAAAAGGAGAAGATGACAAAGAAATAAATTATACAGATACAACAGGAATACTTATGGGTTCTGTAAAAACAATTGTAAATGCAGTAACATATGTTTTAATTGCCTTTATATCAATTTCTCTTGTGGTATCTTCAATAATGATTGGAATAATAACATATATTTCTGTATATGAGAGAACAAAGGAAATAGGAATATTGAGAGCTATAGGAGCTTCTAAACGCAATATTTCGTCAATATTTAATGCAGAAACTTTTATAATAGGTTTACTTTCTGGCTTATTTGGAATAGGATTTACATATAGTGTAATTCCAGTTATAAATAGCATACTACATCAGTTTACAGGTAATATACCTCTTAATGCAACATTTTATTTTTCAAATGCTGTTGCTCTTGTAATTTTAAGTGTTGTACTTACATTAATTGGTGGATTGATTCCGGCAAAAGCAGCTTCAAAGAAAGATCCAGTAATTGCATTAAGAACAGAATAAAAAATAAAAAAAGTAATTGACAAGCATGTATAATTATGGTAAAATAAATAACTGTAATCCGCTTAGTCAAGGCACCTAAATATTAACATATAGTTAATTGCCTGAAAATTAAGGATTAGCGAGTATACAAATAAGGGAGGTGCATTTTAAATGTACGCAATAATCGAAAGCTGTGGTAAACAATACAAAGTAGCAGAGGGAGATGTTGTATTTTTTGAAAAATTAGATGCAGAGGAAGGTAAAAAAGTTACTTTTGATAAAGTAGTTTTAGTATCTGAAGAAGGAAAAATACAAATAGGAAATCCATATGTTAAAGGAATTAAAGTTGAAGGAAAAGTAGTTTCTCATGGTAAAGCTAAGAAAATAATTGTTTTCAAAATGAAAGCTAAAAAGAATTATAGAAGAAAACAAGGACATAGACAACCATACACAAAAGTAGAAATTACATCTATAAAAACAGCTACTAAAAAAGCAGAAACAGAAGCTAAAAAAGAAACAACAAAAAAAGCTGCAGAAAAAGTAGAAGCATAATTTAATTTTTGATGAAAACGAGAATTAATATAAATGAAAAGAAACCGAAAGGAGTGAGAAAGCATGGCTCATAAAAAAGGTCAAGGTAATGTTAAGAACGGAAGAGATAGTGAATCTAAAAGACTTGGTGTGAAAAGAGCTGATGGTCAATTTGTTCTTGCTGGAAACATTCTAATGAGACAAAGAGGAACTAAAATGCATCCAGGAGTTAATGTTGGTAAAGGTAGTGATGATACACTTTACGCATTAGTAGATGGAAAAGTAAAATTTGAAAGAAAAGGTAAAGATAAAAAACAAGTAAGTGTTTATCCAGTAGAAGGATAAACCAAAGGCGAATTCTATTGAAAAATAGTATTCGCCTTTTTGCACAAGTAGTTACCATATTTTTTAAAAAAATAAAATAATTATATTTACAATTATGTAAATGTAATGTATAATAATATCCATATTAAAATTTAGACAATGAGTAGAAATTTTTATTGTAGAAAGGAATGTGAAAAAATGGCAAAAATTTTAGAAGATATTTCAAGAACTTTTAATGAATTTTTATTATTACCAAATTTAACAGATGAAAGGTGTATACCAAGCAAGGTTAGTTTAAGAACACCACTTGTAAAATACAAAAAAGGAGAAGAAGCAAAATATTATGCAAATGTTCCAATGGTATCTGCAATTATGCAAGCAGTTTCTGGAGAAGAAATGGGAATTGCACTAGCAAGAGAAGGTGGAGTTGCATTTATATATGGTTCACAATCAATTGAATCTCAAGCAAGAATGGTAAGACATGTAAAAAAACATAAAGCAGGATTTATAACAAGCGATTCAAACGTAAAATCTGGTACACCTTTAAGAGAAGTACTTGAACTTGTACAAAAAACAGGACATTCAACTGTAATAATAACAGATGATGGTTCACCAAGAGGAAAATTTTTAGGACTTGTAACAGATAAAGATTATAGAATATCAAGAGATGATTTTGATGCACCAATTGATAATTTTATGACACGAAAAGAGAAAATAGTATGGGCGTATGAAGGTGTTAGTTTAGCTGAAGCTAATGATATAATATGGGAGAATAAAATAGCATGTTTACCAATATTAGATAAAGAGGAAAAGCTAAAATACTTAGTATTTAGAAGAGATTATGAAGAAAGAAAAAATAATCCAAATTCTTTATTAGATGAAAATAAAAGATATATTGTAGGAGCTGGAATAAATACAAGAGATTATGAAGAAAGAATACCTGCATTAGTAGAAGCAGGTGTAGATTTAATTTGTATGGATTCATCAGATGGATATTCTGTATGGCAAAAAAATACTATTGATTTTGTAAGAGCTAAATATGGAGATAGTGTAAAAATAGGTGCAGGAAACGTAGTTGATAGAGAAGGATTTAGATATTTAGCAGAAGCAGGAGCAGATTTTATTAAAGTTGGTGTAGGAGGAGGTTCTATTTGTATCACTCGTGAGACTAAAGGTATTGGTAGAGGACAAGCTTCAGCTTTAATAGATGTTGTTGCAGCACGTGATGAATATTTTGAAGAAACAGGAGTATATATTCCAGTATGTTCAGATGGTGGAATTGTTCACGACCACCATATAACAATAGCATTGGCATTAGGCGCAGATTATGTAATGATGGGTAGATATTTTGCAAGATTTGATGAGAGTCCAACAAGAGTTGTAAAAAAAGGAAATGGATATGTAAAAGAGTATTGGGGAGAAGGCTCAAACCGTGCTAGAAATTGGCAAAGATATGATATGGGAGGAGCTCAAAAGCTTTCTTTTGAAGAAGGAGTTGATTCTTATATTCCATATGCAGGAAGATTAAAAGATAATTTAGATATAACAGTGGCAAAAATAAAATCTACAATGTGTAACTGTGGAAGTGTTACTATTCCAGAATTACATGAAAAAGCTAGATTAACATTAGTTTCAGAAGTAAGCATTGCAGAAGGTAGTGCTCATGACGTTATATTAAAAGAAATTGATAATCAATTTAAATCATAAATTTTACTAGTAACATTGTAATTAAAATGTAAAATAAAAAAAACAAAAACTGTATTGACATACACATTTTTTAAATGTAAAATAAATATGAAGGTGGTAGGTTACAGTTAAGCAGGACAAAGGAGTTTTAAGTTACTGAACTGTAACGGCAGAAAAAATTATTTTAAATATACTCTTGAAATATACTTTTAAAAATGGTATAATTATGGACGTATATTAGAATAATAATAAAAAAGAATGTGAGGAGAATGAAATGAAAAAATCAAATTTAATTAAATTATTTTCAATTATAACAATAAGCTTAATAGTTGCATTGTTTAGTACAAGTGTATTTGCAGCAGATGAGTATGAAGATTTGGAATTATTAGAGGATATTACAGGGTCAAACACTAATTCAAGTGGTAATACTAATAGTAATACAAATGTTAACACAAATACAAATACTAACACAAATACAAACACAAACACTAATACAAATTCTAATACTAATACAAACACAAATGTAGGAAATACAAATAACTCAAGTGTATATACAAATACAAATTTGCCAAAAACAGGTATAACAGATTCTATTCCAGTGGCTATGTTAGTAGTTGTATTTGGAATATCATCAGTTTATGCATATAAAAAAGTTAAGGAATATAGAAATATATAGTAAATAATATATATATATAATTAAAGAAATATAATTAAAGAAATTATTATTTTAGAAAAACATGTAAGCCTTGAAAACAGGTTTGCATGTTTTTGTGGTATAAAAGATAAAACTAGAAATTTTATCACTATATTATTTTTCTTGTTTAGCTCTTACAATAATTCTGTTTAAGTTAATATTATTACATGTAATCAATGTTAATATTTTTTCATTTCGATTATAGTCAAAAATAGGTGATAAATCAGCTTCATTTACTTCATAGATATCAGTTACATTATAGATATATTTTTTTCCATTTGTATCATAAATAAATATTTCATCATCAGTTTTTAAATTAATAATTTTACTAAAAAACATTAAATTATCATAATTATGACCTGCTATACAAATATTATCAGGTACATTTAGATTCTTGCCAAAAAGTTTGCAAGGTGAGATTTTTAGTAATTCATCAGTAAAATTTGAAAATATTGGATAATATACATTAATGCTTGGGATTTCAATTATTCCAAATATTGTATTATTATTTAAATCAACATTTTTGCTTTTATCGATTTTATCGGAAGAATATAATTTAGATATGTTATAATTTTTAATAATAGAATTCGATATATGTTCTTTTTCAGACAGCTTTTTAAAATAAAAAAATATTGAAAATATTATGATACAAATACTTAATATGGAAAATTGAAATTGAATTTTAAATAATTTTTTTTTGAGCTTTTCTTTTGAATTTAATTTAGTGCTTAAAATCTGATTCATTAATAATCCATCCTTGTAATATTTTTATAACTATTCACTTATGCTGACTTCTAAACGCATATAACTGAGCAGAAAACAAATAAATAAAAATCAAATTTAAATAAATGATTTCAAAATTAACATAATTTCATATTATATATAGATACAATATGAAAGGAGGAAGAAGTTTGAAAAATAATTACAATTTTGGCTGTGCGCAGTGGCGAATTTAATTCTTTTCCAAACTGATTTGTGCCTTTAGGAAGGAATGTGATAAAAAATGGAAGTAAAAGACAAAAAGATTGGATTTGTAATGACAGGTTCATTTTGTACATTTAAAAAGACTATACCAATAATTAAAAAGCTTATAAATATGCAAGCAGAAATCATACCCATCATGTCATTTAATGCTTATAATACAGACACTAAATTTGGGAAAGCAGCAGATATAATTAGTGAGATTAAGGAAATAACCCAAAAAGAAATTATTCATACAATTGAAGGTGCAGAACCAATTGGCCCTAAAAAAATGACAGATATTATGATAATTGCACCATGTTCACGGAAACACAATATCGAAATTAGCTTGTGATATTATAGATACCCCTGCTACAATGGCAGCTAAATCTCATCTTAGAAATCGGTTTCCCACTTGTTATTGCTCCGTCAACGAATAATGGATTAAGTGGGAATGCAGAAAATATAGGAAAGTTATTAAATAGAAGAAATTATTATTTTGTTCCATTTAAGCAAGATAATCCAATTACAAAACCAAGGTCAATAGTATTTGATGAAGAGTATGTATTAAAAACAATAGAATATGCTTTAGATGGAGAACAAATAACACCAATTTTATTATAAAAGTTTAATTCGAAAAATAATTAGAACTTTGGCTGTCTTAAATTATATTAAAAAAATTGTTTTAAGAGGGTATGTTGAAGCTGTAACAAGCAAAGCTTGAACAGCTTCAGCAACATACTTATATATTAGCTAAAGGATTACTTTCTACTGCATTTCTAACTTGATCATTGCTAACATGGGTATAAATCTCAGTTGTAGATATGCTTTCATGGCCAAGTAATTCTTGAAGTGCCCTTATATCTACTTGTCCGTATTGATACATTAATGTAGCTGCTGTATGTCTTAATTTGTGTACAGAATATTTTCTGTAATCTAATCCAGCGATTTTAAGTTGTTTTTCTATAATAGCTTCAACGGTTCTATTACTAATTCTAGTTCTTCTTTCACTTAAAAATAAAGCTTTTTCAGAATGTTTATTATCATGCTTAATACCTTCTTTAGGTCTAACTTCTAAATAATCGCTTATTGCTCTCATGCAAGCTTTATTTAGGTAAATGGTTCTTTCTTTATTTCCTTTTCCAATTACATTTAATTTATATTCATTAAAATCTATATCTTTTAGATTAATTCCAACTAATTCAGATAAACGCATTCCACAGTTTAAGAATAAAGTTGTAATAGCATAATCCCTTTGATAATTTCTATTGTCTTCATTAGAAGCAGCATCAAGAAGTTTTTTACTGTCATCAAGAGAAAGATATTTTGGCAATCTTTTATCCAATTTAGGTGTTTCTAAATCTTGAGCAGGATTTATTTCTATTAATTTTGCTTTTCTACTTAAGTAATTAAAAAAAATTCTAATACTAGATATTTTTCTTGCTCTTGTAGTCGCTTTACTATGAAATTCTCTTATCATATAAGATAAAAAGGCATGAATATCATCTAATGTAATTTTTTTAATGGTATTAATAGTTAAATCATCTATTTTTACATTCTTCAAGTCTGTTTCATCTGTCATATTAAAATGCATTTTTATGAAGCTTAAAAACATATTTAAATCGTAATTATATTCTTTTACGCTATTTGGAGATTTATTTAAAATAGTTATAGAATAGTCTAAAAAAGAATTCAAAAAATCGGGGTTGTTTTCGCGTTTTATCATATTAAAATTTATTCCTTCCTAATTTTTATATTACATGAAAATTATATAATAAAAAAAATTAAAAGTAAATAAATATAATAGAGAATTATTGCATATGTTACAGTTATAAATATTTTTTTAGAGTTTCAACACTATCTTCTTGCATTGTAACAAAATCATTTAAAATATTTTTTACATCTGGTGCAGCATCATCATTTTGATTAATTAAACGTCTTCCCTCAATAATTCCCATATTTGTACCTTGCATTAATAATTCAGATAGTTTAGAAGTTGTATCATCCATCATTGTTTTCATTTGTATTCCGTACCAAGTCATCATTTTATTCATTGCATTTGTTTCATGAGGTTCTTTTTCACTATAATTGGAATATAAATTATTAACTCTTTCAGAGATTTTTTTGTATTTATTATATTCTGTATCAAGAACTTCTTTAAAATTACAATCTGAAGCTTTTTCTGAAACGTAAGAAATTGCATCCATTCCCATTGTAGCCCCTTTATTTACTTCGTCTAAAATATTTAAATTTTGGTTTTTATTTTCATTTTCCATATAAAATCATTCCTTTCTTTTTTTATAGTATTGGCAAAAAAAATAAAAATATTAGGAAAAAATTGACAATTAGTTAATTTTAATTTAAAATTAACTAAGAAGGGAATGGTGATTTTAATGAAAGAATTTGATACACTTGAGAAAGTACAAGAATTGTTTGAAAAATTAAATTTAAATGGAGAAAAAAATAGCTATTTTATTGCATACAAAGATACTGCAAGTTCAAGTGGAATGGTTAGTGGAATGGAATATCCTTATGATGCAGTTTTAGTAAATGTAACTGAAAAAGGAATAGCAATGATTTTCTTAGTTGTAGATGGTATTACTTTAAATTTTGTTAAAATTGAAAAATTACATCTAAAAAATAATGAATTTGTTTTTATTAAAAACGAAGATATCAGAGATGTTAATATAAAAAAATACGCACTACTAAATTCATCAAAGAAAAGGATAAGTATAAAAACAAATGATAAGAAGGACTATAAATTGTATGCTAACATAAATGAACCTTTATTGACATACCATAATGAAGGGTTTGAGAAATTTATAAATCAATATACAAAGTAAATTTTATGATAGTATTCAGCCTTAGCAAGTTAAAATATGATGTAAGCTGAGGCTGAGTTACTAGTCAGCCATGAATAATTAAAAGTCTGCGCGAGTGATTAATTATAAAAATTTTGTAATGGCTCGGGGGGACCGTTCAATGATTTACAAAAGTTCAAAGAACTTTTGGCTAAATCATTAGAATGGGGAGAATGGAAAAATTTTTATAACTAATCACGGTTAAGCAGGACAACGGAATTTTAATGCAGACTAGTAACGAAGCTGAATCTTAAATTTTATATTTTTTTTTATAATAGTTGACGAAAGCTTGAAAAAATGGTATAAATAAATAGTGAAATAAATAAGGCCCCTTGGTCAAGCGGTTAAGACGCCACCCTCTCAAGGTGGAATCATGGGTTCGATTCCCGTAGGGGTCACCAAGCACAAGTGTTATGCAATTTTGTATAACACTTTTGTTACTAGTTAAAGGTTTTTGAGCCAAAAAAACTCACATATTTACAGCCTGTA
>CAMJYG010000010.1 GCA_946409935.1 uncultured Clostridium sp.
ATTGCAAAAGAATGTGCAGATAGAAAAGGAATAAATGTTGTAGGAATAATAGATTGTGCCTCTCCATATGTAATAGAAGATATTGAAGAATTTCTAAAAACAGGAGAAGCGTATGAATTAAAAGATGGAGGAATCATTTATAAAGATAAGGTATGCATATTATTAGGAAGTGAAGTAGAAACATCAGAAAATGGTAGAAATGGAAAAAGTGGAAGTGCACATAATATTTGCTTTTTTCCATATTTAAAAAATATAAAAGAATTTTCTAACGAAATGAGTAAACACATAAAAAATATAGCTTTAAGTACACAAAGGTCAGATTTGTCTGGATATGAATTAATAGATATTGTTGAAAAATATAATGGTATACTAATTCCTGCACATGTATTTACACCATTTAAAAGCTATTATGGTAATTGTACCGATAGAATAGAAAATATATTTAAGGAAAAATTTGAAAAAATTTTTGCAATAGAACTAGGTTTGAGTTCAGACACATTTTTAGCAGATACTATCTCCGAATTAGAAGGTAAAACTTTTGTAACTAATTCAGATGCACATTCTCTTCCAAAAATAGCAAGAGAATACAATAAAATGTTAGTAGAAGATATATCTTTTAAAGAGATTGTAAAAGCATTAAAAAATGAAGATGGCAGAAAGATAATTGCAAACTATGGATTAGATCCTAAATTAGGAAAATACCATAGAACATATTGTGATGATTGTGAAAAATCAATAGAAACAAGCATGCCAGTGGAAACTTGTCCAATATGTGGTGGCAAAAATGTGACATTCGGAGTTTTTGACAGAATAGAATTAATAAAAGATAAAAAAGAAACGAAAAGCCCAGAACATAGGCCTCCATACATATATCAAGTACCATTAGGTTTTATACCTGGAGTTGGAGGAAAAACAATAGATAAATTATTGGAAACTTTTGAGACAGAAATGAATATTTTACATAAATTGTCTAAAGATGATATAGAAGCTGTTGTTGGAGAAAAGGTAGCTAACAGTATAGAAAAAGCAAGAAGTGGAGAATGTAAAGTACAATCAGGTGGTGGAGGAAACTACGGAAAAATTTGCCATTAAAAATTGCCAAGGGGACGCCCCTTTTAGCAATTTTTTGCCATAGGGACACCCTTTTGTTAAACTTTGACTTTCTAATTTTGGTTCTAAATATCTTATAATGGAATACACATTGTATATATAAGATAAGGAGAACTAAAAGAATATGAACAAAAACAAGAGTTTAAAATTAATAACTGCAATTAGAGGACATGTATTAAATAATAGCAAAGAATATGCCATTGTTGCATTAATATTTATAATTGGCATATTTTTAGGTGTTTTATTTGTAAATAATATGCAAGAAGCATCAAAAACTGATTTGAATTCATATTTAAATAATTTTATAAATAAATTTAAGAATCTAGAAGATATTAATAATATGAATCTATTAAAGCAAAGTATTGTACAAAACATATTATTAGCTGTAGCAATATGGTTTTTTGGAACAACTGTTATAGGAATTCCAATTGTGTGGGGAATTGTTTTATATAGAGGCTTTTGTTTTGGATATGCAATTTCAATTTGTGTATGTGTTTTAGGATTTACAAAAGGCTTAATATTTGTTTTAACATCATTATTACTACAAAATATTATATTTATACCAGTTTTATTAGCTTTAGCTGTAAGCGGTTTTAAACTGTATAAATCTATAATAAAAAATAAGGAAAAAGAAAATATAAAATTAGAAGTTTTAAGGCATACCATATTTTCACTTATAATGTCAATAACATTAATATTCTCATCTATAATTGAAGTTTTTATATCAAATAATATATTAAAAATAATAATAAAATATTTTTGAAAAAATAGCAAAATGTATTTACAATTTCGAAATTGTTTGATATAACATATATGGTTTATGTAAATGGATTATAAAAAATAGAATTGAGGTAGGAAAATAAATGGAAAGACAATTAAAATACTTTTTTGATTTTTTAGAAAATGATAAAAAATTATCAGATAACACATTACAATCTTATAAGAGAGATTTAAAACAATTTAGAAATTATATAATAGATTGTGAAATTCCTTATAATAGAGTAAGAGAAGAAGATATAAAAGATTATATAAAAGAACTACAGGACGATGGAAAAAAAGCTTCAAGTATCTCAAGATGTATAGCATCAATTCGTTCTTTTTATCAATTTGTATTAAAGAGAAATAAAGTAAAAGTAGATCCAACAGCTAATATACAATCACCAAAGATTCAAAAAAGAGTTCCAAGTGTGTTAACATCAAAAGAAGTTGAATTATTATTAGAACAACCTAAAGATGTAGATTTAAAAGGAATTAGAGACAAAGCAATGTTAGAATTTGCATATGCTACTGGAATGAGAGTAACAGAAATTATTTCATTAAATATAGAGGACGTTAATTTAGAAGAGGGATATGTAGTATGCAATAATTCAGGCAAACAAAGAAATATACCATTAGGAACATTATCATTAAAAGCATTAAAAGAATATATAGATGAAGCAAGAAATATATTAATAAAAACAGAAGATGAAAAGGCTTTATTTGTTAATATAAATGGTACTAGATTAACAAGACAAGGCTTCTGGAAAATTATAAAATATTACAAAGAACAAGCACATATTACTAAAGATATAACACCACATGTGTTAAGACACTCTTTTGCAACACATTTATTACAAAACGGGGCAGATTTAAAAGCAATACAAACAATGCTAGGACATTCAGATATATCTTCAACTCAAGTCTATATGCAGTTTCAGGATGAAGGAATAAAGAATATATATAAAAAAGCTCATCCAAGAGCTTAAATAATAAAGAACTCCAAACATGGAGTTTTTTTTATCTCCGTATTACTAGACATATTACTAAAAAAAGGATATAATGGTATAGAAAAAAAGGAACGTGAATGTTGAAAATAATTAGGATTCTTTTCCAACCAGATTTGTGCCTTAAGAAAGGAATGGTACTAATAGTGAAAAAAAAAGTATTATTTATTTCAAGTACAGGAGGACATTTAAGCGAATTATTGCAATTAAAACCCTTGTTTGAAAAATATGATTATTATATAATAACCGAGAAAGATAAGTCAAACGAGAGCCTAAAAAAAGAATACAAAGAAAAGCTTTATTTTTTACCTTATGGAACGAGGTCAAAAATATTTACATATATTTTTAAATATTTTTATTTATGTTTAAAAACTATTTATTATTATTTTAAAATTAGACCAAAAGTAATAGTAACAACAGGAACGCACACAGCTGGGCCAATGTGCTATTTAGGAAAAGTATTTGGAAGTAAGATAATTTATATAGAAACATTTGCAAATACAAATACAAAAACAGCTACAGGAAAATTAATATATCCAATTGCAGATTTATTTATTGTGCAATGGGAAGAAATGTTAAAATTATATCCTAAAGCGGTATATGGAGGTTCAATTTATTAATGATTTTAGTATTATTAGGTACTCAAAATAATAGTTTTATCAGGTTATTAAAAGAAATAGATAAATTAATAGATAATGGTATTATAAAAGATGAAGTAATTATTCAAGCGGGATATACTAAATACGAGTCTACAAATATGAAAATTATGGATTTAATATCTAAAGAAGAATTAGAAAAATATAGAAATGCTGCAGATATTATAGTTACTCATGGAGGTGTTGGTTCAATAATTTCATCTATTAAAGATGGAAAAAAAGTAATAGCTATTCCAAGACTTCATAAATATGGAGAACATGTTAATGACCACCAAACTCAAATTGTACAAATGTTTAATAAAAAAGGATACATAATAGGATTAAATGAAGTTAACGAATTAGAAGAAGCAATCAAAAGAATAAGAGATTTTAAGCCAATAAAATACGAACAGAATAATGAAAGAATATTAAAAGTAATAAGTGAATTTATAGATAAAACATAGAAAAGGAATGAAATAGTTAAAGTGAAAATGAATGAAATATTGGAAAAATCTAAAACTTATATAAATAAATTGGTTAATTCAGTATGGTTTGTGGTAATAGTGTGTGTAGTGATTTTTTTAAAATTACTTATGTTTTATAATAATACTGTAGCAATAACAGAAAGCTTAAATGAAAATACAATAATAGGAACATTATGCTTTATTTCAGTAATAGTAGCTTTACTGTTATCTTTACCAAATCGTTCAAGAATAATTACATCTATTTGCATAAATCTGTTAGTTAGCATTATATTATTTGGAGACCATGTTTATTACACGTTTTCAAACAATGTGCTGTCAATCGCTCAAGTTTCAAATCTTCAATATGGAGAATCAATAATAAGCACGCTCCCTATGGTAATACACTTAAAACAAATACTATATTTTTTAGACATAATAATACTTGCATTAATATTTATATTTAAATTTGCAAAGATAGAAAAAAAAGAAAAGAGTATAAAAAAAGTTTTAATAGCAAGAGCAGTATCGTTTGCAGTAGGAATTTTGATTTTTGGCATTGTAGGAATAGGATATGTAGAAAAAGGAAAAGAAAAATCGTATAATAAAAATTTGCAAATAAGAGAAGCAACAATTTTTGGATATCACATTTATGATATAAAAAACGAATTTACTAAAAAAGGACAAAGCAAATATAAAACTTATGATGAGATGATAGATGATTATAATGAGTTAAAGAATGATTATGAAACAAAATATGGAAAAGAAATGTATCCATTTAAGGGAATATTGGAAGGAAAAAATGTAATTATTCTTCAGTTGGAATCAGTACAAGAATTTGTAGTAAATAAGGAAATAAATGGAAAACAAATTACGCCAAATTTAAATAAATTCTTAAGAGATAATATTGAATTTACAAATATGCACATGCAAAGTTATTCAACTACAGCAGATTCTGAGCATACAACAATAAATTCTATTTATCCAATGGAAAACGGGATGTCATTTAGCAAATATTATACAAATACATATGATGATATATTTAAATTATTTAATGAAAAAGGTTATCATACATCATATATGCATGGAAATTATCCATATTTTTGGAATCGTGGAAATGTGTATGGAAGATTAAATTTGGACAGATTAGAACTAAAAGAACAGTTTGAAGACTTATCTGAAAATATAAATGGAGATTTATCAGATGAATTATTGTATAGACAAGCTGTACAAAAAATTAAAAAATATGAACAGCCTTTTTTCTCATATATAGTTGCTGCATCATCTCATACTCCATTTGTATTAGAAGGTTTGCAAGATAGAAGTAAAGTTAGTATAGATGTTGGCAAATATAAAGATACATATTTTGGATATTACTTAGAAGCTGTAAATTATGCGGATTATGCATTTGGAGTATTTTTAGAAGAATTACAAAAAGAAGGATTATATGAGAATACTGCAATTCTAGTTTTTGGTGACCATAATGGACTTAATATGTATAATGAGGAAATGATGGATTTTCTAAAACAAGTAAATCCTAAACTAACAGATGTGGATTTAAAGTTAAATTATACTAGAGTCTTATGTGGATTTAAAATACCGGGTATGTCAAATATAAAAATAGAAAAACCAATAAATAAATTAGATGTTAAGCCTACATTAGCTAATACGTGTAATTTAAAAGATACTTTTTCTTTAGGAACAAATATGTTTGCAAGTAAGGATTTTGTTTGCTTGAACAATGAGAGAATTATTACAAGTAGATATTATTTTGATGAAAATTGGTATGAAATAAAAAATGGTGAAATTGTAAATATAGATAATGTTGATTCTGATACTAAAAAATTGTTAGAACAATATTATGAATACATGAAAGTAGAATTAGATATTTCAAATTCTGTTAGTATTAATAATTTGCTTCAGAAATACTAATTTAAATTATAACCAGAGAGGATAGAATTTCAATATGGAAGATGAAAGAATAATTAACCCAGAATTAGAAAATCAAGGGGAAGAAAGATTAGAAAATTCTTTGAGACCTAAAGTGTTAGATGAATATATTGGACAAGATAAAGTTAAGGAAAATATGAAAATATATATAGAAGCTGCAAAAAAAAGAGGAGAACCATTAGACCATGTTTTACTTTATGGCCCTCCAGGATTAGGAAAAACGACGCTATCAAATATTATAGCTAATGAAATGGAATCTAAAATAAAAATAACTTCTGGACCAGCTATAGAAAAGCCAGGAGATTTGGCAGCTTTGCTTACAAATTTATCTGAGTTTGATGTTTTATTTATTGATGAAATTCATAGATTAAGCAAAAGTGTAGAAGAAATTTTATATCCTGCTTTAGAAGATTTTACATTAGATATAATGATAGGAAAAGGTCCGAGTGCAAGGTCAATAAGATTGGACTTACCTAAATTTACGCTAATAGGTGCTACAACAAAAGCAGGTTCACTTACAACACCTTTAAGAGATCGTTTTGGAATAGTACATAGATTAGAATTATATTCAGTAGACAATTTGAAAAAAATAATAAATAGGTCAAGTAAAATATTAGAAGTAAATATAGAAGAACAAGCATCAGAAGAAATTGCAAGAAGATCTAGAGGAACACCGAGAATTGCCAATAGATTATTAAAAAGAGTAAGAGATTATGCGCTTGTTCTAGGAGATGGAGACATAACCTTAAAAATTGCAAAACATGCTTTAAATAAGTTAGAAATAGATGAATTAGGATTAGATGAAATAGATAGAAAACTATTAGAAACAATGATTGTTCAATATGGAGGTAGACCAGTCGGAATAGAAGCTTTAGCAGCAACAGTAGGAGAAGAATTGGATACAATAGAAGATGTTTATGAACCATATTTAATTCAAATTGGTTTTATTGCAAGAACATTAAGAGGAAGAAGAGTACTTCCACCAGCTTACAAACACCTGGGATATAGCTTTAATGGAGAAGATGAATCGGGACAGATGTCTTTTTAAAAGCAAAAATTAGAAAGGATGAACACGTATGAATAATAATATTCCAATTAGAAGATTATTTAGAGTACAAGGAGGAATAGCACCGAATCGTAGCAGAGATATGATTAGGTTTAATAAAAAAGGTGAGATAATATTATCATTTACAAGATTAATACATATTGGAGATATGGAGCATATGAGATATTTTGTCTTAAAAAGATTAGGAATAGAAAATATAACAGAGTTTAATGAAGATAGTAAAAATAGAGATGTACATATTATTGAAATGGTTATGCCTTATTGGTTTACCTATCTATTAGAAAAATATTCTGTTAGACAATTTGATTCACGCGGTGAGAAACGTCCTTTGCTTGTGGATAAAACAACTCCAGGAGGATCTTATGCTATAAAACAAAATTGGAGCAATTTATTGAAGGAATGTTGTTTACATGCCTCAGATACTAAAATTGAATCTCCTGAAAACATGTACAGTATTATTTTTTCTAATCAAGACTATAACTTAAGAGAGATAGATTATAATAAGATAAATGAATTATTAATAAAATGCGAAATTAGTGAAGAGGATATAAAAAAATTACATGATATATGGGAGCTTCCGTTATTTGGAAAGGAGAATATTATATTATGATAGAACCAATCTATGATGAAAATATAATTATTGCAATAAAGAAAAACAAAGAATTAAATTGGTATATTGCAGACAAATTTTTATGGATAATGAATCTTGAATTATTATCAAAAAAAGAATTAGAAGGATATTTTTTAAATGAAGAATTAAGAAAAGTTAGAAATAATTGTAAAATTGTATCAAATGAAAATATAGAAATATTTTTAGATAATATAAAAAAGTATAAAGTAAGCATAGATTTGCTAAAATTGAAAATACTTGAAAGAATTTCTAAAAAAGGTATTGACGATGAAGAATTAGATGATTTTAGTCCATCATTATTAATAGATTTTGATAATAACATATTATATTCTCAATATCCAGAACCATTTTCATTTGAGAATTATGTTCCAAAAAACTGGATTGGAAAATATGCCTCATTTATAGAATTAATAGATTTAAAAGATAGATACTGGATGCATAAAGGAAAAAATTTATTAGGTTTTTAGTTTGATTTGAAGAAATGTTATTATTTTTTCAAACACTATGCGTACCTTCTAGAAAAGTGGGAAAGGATTGATTTTTAACGTGAAATTATTATTGCATACATGCTGTGCACCATGTAGTGTATATTGCATAGATACATTAAGAAAAGAAGGAATTGAGCCAACGTTGTATTGGTATAACCCGAATATTCATCCATATAAAGAATATGAAGCAAGAAGAAATTGTTTAATTGAATATGCAAAATCTATAAATATTGAATGTATTGTTGAAGATGAATATGGATTAGATGAGTTTTGTAAAAATGTTTCTAATAAATTAGAAACAAGATGTGTAGATTATTGTTATTCAGTTCGCTTAAAGAAAACATTTGAATATGCAAAACAAAATGGGTATGATGCTGTTTCTACAACACTTTTATATAGTATATATCAAAAGCATGATTTCATAAAACATTATTGTGAAAAATTATCTAAAGAATATGGAATTGAATTTTTGTATAGAGATTTTAGGTATGGCTTCTGGGAAGGACATGAAAAAGCAAAAGAACTAGGATTGTATATGCAGAAATACTGTGGATGTGTATTTTCAGAACAAAGCATAAAAATAACCCACACAAATGATAAGCCACTATTACCAGATGGTTTCGAGTTCTTGCCAGTAAAGAGAAGTATTGTGATAAAAAAGGAAAAAGAAAACAAAGAGCAATATATGGATTTATTATTAGAAGCTGACCCAAGTAAGAAAATGATAAAGAAATATTTATCAAATGGAGATGTATTCGTTTTAACATATAAAGATGAAGTAGCTAGTATAGCTGTTGTAACGAAAGTAGATGATGAAACAGTAGAATTAAAGAATATAGTAACTAAAGAAGAATATAGAGGAAAAGGATATGGACAAAAAATGATAAAATATTTAGCTGATAATTATAAACAAAAATATAAAAAGATGTTAGTAGGAACATCAGAAAATAATATTCCTTTTCTTGTTAAGCAAGGTTTTGATAAATATGAGAAAACAATTAAAAACTACTTTATAGATAATTATGACAAAGAAATTATAGACGGAGATTTACTATTTACAGATATGTATTATTATTCTAAGGAGTTAAAGAAATAGGATATTAATAGATGTAGCTCATGAAAAAAATACTGGAACTTGATATTAAAGAACAAATAAAACTGTTAATAGATTATTTGAATCATAAATTCTTCTAATATTACTTGCGATAATGTTTTAGGGTAATTTCATAAAATATTACAATTTTGCAATATTTTATGAAATTACCCTAAAATGTTTGACAAAACAAATATAATTATTTATTATATATATAAGAAGTTGATTTATATAAAAACTAGTATATCAAAGTATAATATAAGGAGGAAAATAATAATGGGTTTGTTTTCAAATTTATTTAATTCTGATCAAAAAAAGATTAGTGAATGTATAGAAGGATGCTGTGAAAAATTAAGGGATGCAGGATATGGTGAAATAGAAATACAAAAGTTTAAAAGAGAGCAAGAGGAATATTCTAAAAAAACTTTAGAAGAAGATAAGAAAAATAAAAGAGATAAAAATAGAACTATAGAATACATATGTAAAAGAATTGAAGATTGGGAATGCCAATCTATGATAAATAATATTGAAAGAAAAAGAAAATTTTTAAAAGATAGAATAGAAGAGAATACAAAGGAATACAAAAATGAAAGTGAAGAAGTTCAAAAACTATTAAAAGAACTGGAAGAAATAAAATTTAATGAAGATAATGGATATCCTATTGATTTTGAGAGAAGAATAGATTTATATTTTGAAATTTTAGAGAAAGCAGGAGGTAAAAAAGAAAAAATTAATAAATTCCGTGAAAAGGTAATGAAAGGTAAACAAACTCTTCCAAGAAAAGCAGACGAAGAAAGTAAAAAAGATGTGTTAAGAGGTATAGATTTTTCTTTTTGGGGAGAATTGAGTGTGATTCAAAAAATGAAAGAATATGGTTTATATTCTGACCATCCTATTGATGTAGATTCCTTAATAAGAGATTGTTTATTAAAGTTAGAAAATGAAGGATATGGAGAAAAAGAGATTCAAGAGTTTGAAAAAACAGCTAATCGTACTAAAAATATAGTTGCTGAGAGTGGAATAGAAGAATTTATTGAAAAAGATTTAAAAGAAAAAATTGATAAAATAAGAAAAGATAAAGAAGAATTAAAAAAAGAATTAAAAGAAAAGAATAATAACCTTGGTCCTGAAGAACAAGAAATTGTAGTAAAAAGAATGAATTTAAGATTTAATTGGATGCATGGACATAAAATTAATCTTAAAGATTTGATATCGACTGCAATAGAAGAAATGAATGTATTGGGATATGGAAAAGAAAAAATTGAAGAATTTCAAAAATATTCAGAAGGTTTAATAAAAAAAATTCCTCCCCAAAATAATAGTATAGAAGTAAGTAGTACTTTTGATTTAATATATAATCAAATAGATATGCTTACTGAAACAATGATGAAAGATAGAGATGCATTAGGTAGAGAGATAGAAGAAATTAAGAATAGCTATGAAGGTAAGGAACAAGAATTAAGAATAAAGGAAATAAATTTGGATTTTCAAGAAAGCCATGGTAAACCAATTGATAAAAAATCAAGGGTTCAAATTTATATTGATAGATTAAAAGATGCAGGATATGGGGATAAAAAAACTGTAAAATTTCAAGGCGAGTTTTATAGAGCTTTTGATGAGAACGGAATATCGAAAAAAACAGTATCTAATATTGGTTTAGAAGTTGCAGGTTATTTAGGTGTTATAAAGAAAGGAAAGGAAATATTAAATCAACAAATAGAAGAAACTCGTAATTTAGAGAATTTGTCAGATTGTGATAAAAGAATGGTGATTTTGTATAGTAATGAAGATAATAAAGAAGAATATATACAAAAACTTATTAATAATTCTATAAAAATGGAAATAATTAAATTTGATATTAAAAATGGTCATGATAGATTTAAAGAATTACAAGGTGTACTTATTGAAAGATTAAAATTATATGGATATAGTGATGAAATTATTGAAGAAGCAAAAAGTCAGATGATTAGAATAGAACTTATGGGAATAAAAAATCATAAATCTGTAGAAGAAAGAATAGAAAGGATGGATTCGATAATAAATCCATATATTTCAAGGAATCAAAGAAATATCGTTTTATACACAAATGAAGGTGTTAATGAACTTATGGAAAGTATTTCAATTCAAATGGGATATCAGAGTAAAGATGATTTTATTAAAAAGCTTTTAAGCTGTAGCGATGCTGAATTAAAGCAAATTTATTCAACAATAGATGAAGATATACTTTTGCCAAAAGATAGATCGGAAGAAATTAAAGAATCGTATAGTAGTTCGATTAAATATTGGCAAGATATGGAACAGTTCCAAGAGTCTAGGCGTGTTGAAATACATAATAAAATAATGGGAGCTAAAGATATATCTCCAGATGAAAAATTAAATGATTTAAGTGAATTAAATGATGCATATAATAAAATTGAACATGCAAAAACTATGTCAAATAGTCTAACAGTTGACTCTTTTATAGAACAATTAAATTCAAAGATGAATCATATGAATGCTTTTACATTTGAGGAAGTCTTAAACTTTGTGGATATGCTAAATAGATTTAATGTAATTTCATTTGATAGTTTAGCAAAAAATGCACTACAACAAGGAATACGCAAATCAGAAGATGATAAATTTAATGAAATAGTACATTCATATTTTGTTGCAAAAAACATGAAGGGGGAATATTATGAACAATAGTTACGCACAAGCTTATTGTGAAATATTGGAAATATTAAAATATTTACCGATTAATCAAATTAATAAAATTCCTAAGGAAATAATAAATTTTTTTAAAGAAAATAAAGATAAAAATTATTCATTTACTTTTAATCCAAAAGAAGATTTAAATAAACAAAATATATCAAGAGAAACAAATGTAATTATTGTTTCTTTGTATAAAGATTATTTTGCAACAGAAATTCAAAAAGAAAAAATTAATAAAATTTTAATTAATAATGAGATAGATTATCAAAATGAATTAAGAGAAAAATATAATCCAAAGAATCTTTTTGAGGATAAAAAGGTAAATAAAAATACAGAACAAAAATTAGAATCAAATTTAACTGTGATTAATAGTAAAAAAACATTATTTGAGAAAATATTAGATAAAATAAAAGTTTTTTTAAAAAAGTAAAAAAAATTAATAATATAACAAGAAAACAAGTTTAAGAAGTATTTGAAAAAATTTCAGGTTTATTTTGCACATACATATGCATCGTATCTTTGTGAAAGATGTGAAAAAACTAAATTTGATGCGTTTTTTAAAAGATACTGTGTAAGACATCCGAGCAAGTATTCAAAAAGTGATTGTGCAGAACTTCCGGATGAATATAAAGGTTATGTTCATTCAAAAAGTACAAAAATCAGGGAATTTAAAGGTTCTATGAAAGTTGGTGTAGATATATACAAAGATGTAAGTTCTAGTTAAAATACAGGATAGCAACATAATAATTCAAGAGATTCACACTCAAATCTTTCAGATATTACATTATAATTTAATAAATAGGTAGAAATAAGGTGGATTTACTTTATGTGTGAATTCACTTTTTTTCTACAATAGGAAAATCTATGAAGCTTCTAAAGTAGCTACGCAACTCGAAGTGAAAATAAAATAGTTTTATTTTCAAAGGAAAGTCATACTGACTTTTCTATTGTAGAACAGGCTACGGCTAAGTTTGCACAGAAATTTTCTGACGAAAATTTCGTGCTAGAATAAATTTACGGAAAGCTTTGCTATTTATAATTTGTTAATAATTTAAATTTATAGTTTAAAATAACATACTACAAGTTTATTAGCTTTCCGATTTGTTCTTACTGTCAATGTTGAATTTAATTTGTCAGAAATTATTTGAGCATTTTTTTTATAATTTAAATTTAGATGAGCATATCTTTATGTAGTAGTAATAGTAGAATGTCTCCATTTTTTGTGGTAATTTTTTAAAATATGTGATATGATATTGGAAATCGAGTAAAAGATAAAACTTGTTATAAGAAAATTCGGAAATTCCGATTTTTCTATATAATCTAAAATATTAAAACTATAAAAGGAGATGTTCAATGGAAGATTTAAATAGATGGAAAAACTATTCTATATATAAATGTACAAGATTCTTCAGAAGTATATAGATGCAATGGAAGAATTTTTGACAGAAATGAAGATGGAGATTTTGATATTACAGATAATAGTAATTTGGTTGCAGATATGTATATAAGAAAAAGGGAAATACATATAGAAGATAAGATATTTCCGTATGCTACCATGAAAAATTTAAGGGATGATTTATTTGAAAAGGCTGTAAAATGGGCAATTCTAAGAAACAGCAATCATCCTTGGAAAAATATGTCCAATGAAGAAATTATTAAGAGTTCAGGATTATATAGAGAAGATACAATTACAAAACAAAAAGGAATAACATTAGCTGCTATATTATTGTTTGGAACAGATGAAACTATTATGTCATGTTTATCGAATTTTAAAACAGATGCTATATACAGAAATGAAAATATGGACAGATATGATGATAGAGATGTTATAATTACAAATTTAATTGATAGTTATGAAAGACTAATGCAATTTATACAAAAACATACAGATGACAAATTTTTTCTTGAAGGCTCTCATAGTGTTAGCATTAGAGATAAAATAGCAAGAGAATTATGCAGTAATTTGTTAATTCACAGAGAATTTTCAAGTGGAATAACATCAAGAATAATAATAACAAAAGAATCAATTTATACGGAAAATCCTAATATGCCAAGAATGAGAGGCTTTATAACTATCAATAATTGTATACCATATTCAAAAAATCCGAAAATTGCTAAAATTTTTAGAGAAATTGGATTTGCTGATGAATTAGGAAGCGGTGTTAGAAATATTACAAATTATTCGGAAATCTATTCTGGAAAACAGCCTGTATTTGAAGAAGGAGATATTTTTAAAGCTACAGTATTACTTAAGGCACAAGATAAGGCACAAGATAAGGCACAAGATAAGGCACAAGATGAATTAATTACAAAGATAATAAGTTTTTGCAAAGTTGAAAAAAATATTTTTGAAATAATGGAAAATGTTGGATATAAAAACAGAACTAGATTTAGAAGAGACTATATAAAGCCATTAGTGGAAAAAGGTATATTAAAAATGACTATACCAGACAAGCCAACAAGCAAAAATCAAAAATATATAGCAAAATAATAGATGCAAAAAGTGTGGGTTTAAGTGCTTTATGCAGAAGAAGATAGATATTTAAAGAAAAAGAAAGATGTAGAAAAAAATTCTATATATGAAGTGTTAGGAGTTGAGAGAATATGAAATTAAGTGGAAAAAATAGTATAGGAAGTATTTTAAAGATTTTCTTACAGGTGTGTTGTTATGTTGGAATAATAATATTAATAGTATTACCAGTTCTTTTAAAATATTTAGGATTTAATATAATAGCAAGCATGTTTGTTATCTATCCTAATGGAGTAGTACTATTATTAATTACACGAAATTTTATAAAACTATTTGATAGTTTAACAAAAAATAAACCTTTTTGCAAAGAAAATGTTAAAATATTAAAAAAGACAGGGAAAATTAGTTTTATTGGAGGAATATTTTGGCTAATCGATATTTTATATCAAATATTATTTGTAATTAATAATGATATAGTTTTTATTGCAACTTTAGGATTTTTAAGTATATTATTCTTTGGTGTTGCAATTGCATTATATATTTTATCAGAGTTATTTGAGCAAGCTTATAATTATAAAGAGGAAAATGATTTAACAATATAAATAAGGTTGAAAAATAATTAGAATTTTGACGTCGTTATATTATATTTAAAACGCGGCTTACACAAGGTATACTGACGCTGTAGATTGTAAAAAACAAAATGGAGGTTGTTTATGATAATTGTAAATTTAGATGTAATGATGGCTAAAAGAAAGATGTCTTCAGGAGAATTATCAGAAAAAATAGGAATTACACCAGCAAATTTATCAATATTAAAAACTAATAAAGGAAAGGCAATAAGATTTACAACTTTGGATAAAATTTGTAATGTGCTTAAATGTTCACCGGGAGATATATTAGAGTACAGAGAAGATGATAAATAATAAAATAATATAGGAGAAAAAATGTTAAATATAAAAAACAAAAAAATAGGTAATGTAATTTTATTTTTTTACATAATTACAGGAATTGCATTTGCAATGCCATCTATATTTTATTATATAGAAAATAAAACAATATTAAAATTTGAACCATATTTCAAGTTTTTATTAAATGATTTTATAGATAGAGGAGAGCAAACCTTAATATATATAATATTATTAGCTATAATAACAATACTCTATTTTCTAATTTTAAAAAATAGAAAAGAAATATTTGAAAATAATAAAAAAATATTTTTATTTATATTAATAATTTCAATTATATTTGTAATTGTTATACCATTTACATGTTCCGACGTATTTTATTATTTAGGAATTGGGAGAATAGATAGTAAGTATAATCAAAATCCTTACTATACAACAATTAAAGAATTTGTTGAAAACAATAGCAACAGTAAATATTTAGAAGAAGACACAGTTTTATTACAGGGATATATAAATGATTGGTCAAATTCTACAGTTGTATATGGGCCAATATGGACAATAATATGCAAAATAGTTGCATTTCTATCTTGTGGAAATATAGATATAGGTTTATTGATATTTAAATTGATTAATGTTTTTGTACACCTATTAAACTGTTATTTAATTTATAAAATATCAAATAAAAAAATATTTACGCTTATATATGGAATAAATCCATTTATTTTGATGGAAGGAATTGCATGTGTTCATAATGATATATTTATGGTTTTATTTATATTGTTATCCTTATATTTATTATTGAAAAAGAAAAATATTGTACTTGCAATTATAGCTTTAGCAATAGCTACATCAATAAAATATTTTACAATAATTTTATTGCCATTTATTATAATTTATTATTTTAGAAAAGAAAGAACAAGTAAAAGATTTTTAAAATGTATTGAATATGGATTAATTTTCTTTATAACAATAGGAGTTTGCTATCTATTATATATAAGAGATTTTCAAGTATTTAGTGGCTTATTTATACAACAAGAAAAGTATGCTAAAAGCATTTATATAATTGTATTAGAATATTTCAATAATAATTCTAGTAATGCACCAATATTAAATAAAATGTTATTAGCAAGTTTTGCAATTATCTATTTTTTCACGTGTATAGTGGAATTATACAAAAAAGAAATTAAATTTAGAAATGAAACAAGAAAAATAATTCTTTTTATACTGGCTTTTATATTCTTACTTATTACTAATTTTCAGCCTTGGTATATAATGTGGATGTTTCCATTTTTAATTTGGCAAAAGTCAGATGATATAAAATTAATAGTTGGAATATCAATAATAAGTGAATTTGCAAATTCGGTATTTTTACAATATGGAGAAGGGTGGAGATATGGAACGCCATTTGTTTTTATGCTTTGGATAAGTATAGGAATTTATAAAATCATAATTGATATAAAGAGAATTAAGTTATTAAAACAAAAAGGTTAAAGTTACATAGTTACTGAACTGTAACGCAAAGCAAGAAAGGAATATAATTTTAAATGAGAAAATTAAATAAAAATGATATAATGCTTTTTATTGTTTTATGTTGTTTTAGTTGTATTATATTTAATGGATATTTGAAAGAACATTATTCTGCAGATACATTTATGATTTTAAATAAAGGTTATGAAAATTATGCAATTGGAAATTCATTATTAGATGGAAGAATTTTTATGTATATTATAGGAATTTTAGCTTATAAATCTGATTTTTCAATTGTATTATACGCAATTATATTGGAATTGTTAGCTATAATTGTTACATGTATTAATGTAATAATTTTAAAAAACATCGTTATAAAATATAAAAAAATAAGTAAAACATGGCAAAACATTTTTCTTATAATTGTATGTTATTATACTTTATTTAATTATACATATATCGATAATATGTATTTTGTTGAATGCTTTGTCATGTCATTAAGTATGCTATTTTATCTGCTAGCAGCAAAAGAATTTACTGTAAAAGATAGAATAAACTATTTTAAAATAATAAGTTTTGTTTTTTTAGGTTTAATTTCATATCAAGGTACTATATCAGCCTTTTTTATATTTACGTTTGTATTTAGTATGTTAAATGAAAAAAAAGTAGCTGATATTCTAAAAGATTTAGCAAGAGCATTATTATGTTTTATTATTGCTTTTATACCAGATTATTTATGCATTAGAATTACCGAAAAAATATTTAATATAGTACAAATAAGAGAATCTAATATTCATCAGATGTTTTTTAGCATTAGATTTTTAATTAGCAACTTTTTAGGAATATTAATAAAAACAAGTAATTTATTTCCTAAATATTTATACATAATATTTGTAATATCAATAGGTATAATAGTAACTATAAAAATTGTAAAACAAAACAATAAAGAATATAATAAACAAAATCAAATAATATTATTTGAACAGTTTTTTATTATAATAGCCGGAATAATATTTGCTTTTATACCATCAATTTATAGTTTAACAGCATTTAATTCAGCTAGAATTAGATTTTCGTTAGGAGCAATTGTTGGATTATTATTTATACATTTAATTACAAAAACAGATATTTTGGAATTAAAAGTAAAATTTGATAAAATTTTGATTGGAATTTTTATTTTATATGGTATAATTAATTCCATAAATTATTTATATTTAATTAATTTAAATAATTGGACAAATGAATTAGATAAAAAAAGTGTAAAAGAAATAGAAAATTATATAGAACGATATGAAAATGATAGTAGTATTAATGTAAAAAATATTGCAATCGTAATAGTACCAAAGAATATAGAAAAAGCTTATTATAAACAAATGAATTGTAACAATACTGGGGTTGCGGTAAGTGCGGTTAGAACTAATTGGGCAGCTCAAGGTATAATAAATTATTATACTAAAAAAAATTTACAGAAAAAAGAATGTGCTCTTGAAGAAATAAAAACTTATGCAGAGAAGGTTGATGAGGATAAAGGCTATTTATGCATTGGAGATACTTTATATATTTCTGTATATTGGTATTAAATATGTTAGAAAAGTTAGCATGAAAAGGAGAAGAATAATTGTGAAAAAGTTAGTATTAATTGATGGAAACAGTATAATGAATAGAGCTTTTTATGGAATTATGGGAAGTAAAATGCTTACAACTAAAGACGGAAAATATACAAATGCAGTATATGGTTTTTTAGCAATTCTATTTAAATTGTTAGAAGATATAAATCCAGAATACATTGTTGTAGCATTTGATTTAAAAGCAGCTACTGCAAGGCATAAACTTTATGAAGGATATAAAGCAACAAGAAAGGGAATGCCAAATGAGCTTGCAGAACAAATGCCAATAATAAAAGAAATATTAAGAGCAATGAACATAGATATTGTGGAAATGGAAGGATATGAAGCAGATGATGTTTTAGGCACATTATCAAGATATGGCGAAGAACAAGGCTTGCAAGTAACAATTCTTTCAGGGGATAGAGACACATTTCAACTTGCAACAGATAATGTAACAATTAGAATACCTAGAACAAGAGCTGGAAAAACAGAAACAGAAGAATATAATAGAGAAAAAATAATAGAAACTTATGGAATAGAGCCAAAACAATTAATAGATGTAAAAGGATTGCAAGGTGATACATCAGATAATATTCCTGGGGTACCTGGAATAGGAGAAAAAACAGCGTTAAATCTAATAAAAAAATATGAAAGTATAGAAAAACTATATGAGAAATTAGAAAATGGACAAGCAGACTTAAAAGGAAAGCAAAAAGAAAATATAGAAAATAATAAAGATTTAGCCTTTTTATCTAAAACATTAGGCACAATTAATTTAGAAGTTCCAATTTCAGATACTTTAGAAGATTTTAAAACAGAAGAATGGGATAAACCAAAAGTTTTAGAAATATTTAGAGAACTAAATTTCAATAGATATATAGACCGTTTTTCTTTAAGAACAGAAACAAAATCTGAAAAACATGAAATAAAAGATTTATATAAAAAAGCAGATAAAACAAATGAGGAGATAATAAATCAGTTAAAAGAACAAAAGCAAATGTATTTTTATATAAATACTCAAAAAGACGAAAAAACTGAAAAGATTATTAAAGAAAAAATAATAGGAATTTCTATTTATAATCCTTCAAATAATGAAGTATATTATATAAATATTGAGAAAGAAAAATGTATAGCAGAATTTAAAGCTATTCTAGAAGATGAAGAAATAAAAAAAACAAGTATTAATTTAACAAACACATATATATTATTAAAACAAATTGGAATTGAGCTAAATGGAATTGAATATGATGTAGCAATAGCTAGTTATATATTAAACCCAACTGATAATAAATTTCAAATAGAAAAACTAATAGAACAATATTTAGAAATAAATATAGAAGACTCTATAAAAGAAGAAAAGCAAGAGCAAATCAATTTATTTGAAAGTATGGAAAAAAGTAGCAAAAATGATAATGAAGTTAATAATGAAAAATATTGCTTATATGCATATGCTATATACAAATTAAAAGAAGTTACATTAAATAAACTAGTTGAAATAGGTGCAAAAGAGTTATTTTATAATATAGATATGCCAACAGTAGAAGTGTTATCAAATATGCAATGGAATGGAATGTATTTAGATGAAAATGAACTAAATGAATTTGGCAAGGAATTAACTAAAAAATTAGAAGACTTAACAAAGACAATTTATGACATGGCAGGAGAAGAATTTAATATAAATTCAACCAAACAGTTGGGTGAAATATTATTTGAGAAAATGAAATTACCAGTAATAAAGAAAACAAAAAGTGGATACTCAACAGATGTAGATGTATTAGAAAAATTAAAAAAAGAAGACCCAATAATAGAGAAAATATTAGACTATAGACAAATTATGAAATTGAATTCTACTTATGTAGAAGGGTTAAAACCATATATAAATCCAAAAACAAAAAGAATACATTCATTTTTTCATCAAACAATTACTGCAACAGGAAGAATAAGTTCAACAGAACCTAATCTTCAAAATATACCTACAAGATTTGAATTTGGAAAAAGAGTAAGAAAGGTATTTAAACCAGAAGACGGAAAAGTATATTTAGATGCAGATTATTCTCAAATAGAATTAAGGGTATTAGCACATATTTCAAATGATACTCAAATGATAGAAGCGTTTAATGAAGGACAAGATATTCATAAACAAGCAGCATCAAAAGTTTTTAAAACACCTATAAATGAGGTTACAAAAGAACAAAGAAGTAATGCAAAAGCAGTAAATTTTGGTATAGTATATGGGATAAGTGATTTTGGACTAGGAGAACAATTAGGAATATCAAGAAGACAGGCAAAACAATATATAGAAGAATATTTAGAACATTATGCTGGAATAAAAGGTTTTATGGAAAATATAACAAAAAAAGCAACAGATGAAGGATATGTAGAAACATTATTTCATAGGAGAAGATACATTCCAGAATTAAAGTCTAATAATTATATGGTTAGACAATTTGGTTCTAGAGCAGCAATGAATACACCAATACAAGGAACAGCAGCAGATATAATGAAAATAGCAATGTTAAATGTATTAAAAGAAATAAAAAATAGAGGGTTAAAATCAAAAATAGTGCTTCAAGTACATGATGAAATGATGATAGAAGCTCCGGAAGAAGAAAAAGAAGAAATAAAAGAAATAATGAAACAATGTATGGAATCTGCAATAGAATTAAAAGTTCCATTAATTGCAGAAATATCTGAAGCACAAAATTGGTATGATTGTAAATAATTTTTGTGATTGCCAAATTGCCATAGGGACGCCCCTTTTGACATTTTTTTGCCATAGGGACACCCCTTGGGAATATTAATATATAATTTTTGTTAAGTCTTAAAACTTTATCATGTTATTTTAAATAAGTATATATATCAAAGGGGTGTCCCTATGGCAAAAAAATGTCAAAAGGGGCGTCCCTATGGCAATTTGGCAATCTTCCAAAAAAGAGAGGAGAGATATTTTGAAAAACAAAAAAATAGCAATAGCAATTATTGCAACAATTTTTATTATATTTGTTTTTCTATTTATTTTTAAAACTAATATACTAAAGATTATGTATCCAAAAAAATATGAAGAAGTAGTTGCTACCTATTCACAAGAGAATAATATTGATGAAAATTTAGTTTATGCAGTTATAAAAGCAGAGAGTAATTTCGAAGCAAGTGCAATTTCAAACAAAAATGCAATTGGACTTATGCAACTAATGGAAGAAACAGCTAAAGAAGTGGCTAAAAAAAATGACATTGAACTTGATTTGACAGATATAAAAAAAGATTTATGTAATGTAAATAATAATATAAATATAGGAACTAAATATTTGTCAACATTAATAGAAAAGTATGAAAATAAAGAAGTAGCGCTTGCTGCATATAATGCGGGAATTGGAAATGTAGATAATTGGATTGAGAAAGGAATCATTAAAAAAGATGGCTCAGATATAGAAAACATTCCTTATAAGGAAACCAATAATTACGTAAGAAAGATACTAAGAGATTATAAAATTTATAAAGAGTTATATAAATAGCTAGACAAATGATTAAAAATGAAATAAAATAATATCGACTTAATTCTAGAATAAAGAGGAGAAGACGAGATGATAATAGAACAATTAATTTTTACAGTAATTGCATTTGCTATATTTGTATATATGTTTTTCAGAATGATTAAAAGTAATGATACTACTTATGTAGCAATACTAGTTTTAGAAGCGATTGGTATAGCATTAAATTTTGTAGAAGTCTTATTTGGAGTAAAATTAAACATAGTATTTGTTATTTTAAAATACATTTTATCACTAATTTTACCAATATTAATATTAATTTTAGAAAAGAAAAATGCAGGTCTATTTGAATTAATAAAAATTCAAAAAACAAAAATATATTTATTTTTCGGAGATAATAAAAAAGCAAAACAACAATTACTTGATATATTAGATAAAAACTCAAATAGTTATAAAGCACATAAAATGCTTGCAGAATTATATGAAAATGAAGGCGGAATTAGAAAATCAATTGACGAATATGTACAAGCTATTGATTTAAATAAAAAAGATTATGATTCTTATTACAAAGTTGCAGAATTGTTAAATAGTTTAGGAAAAAAAGATGAAGCCTCAGAAATGCTGTTTAATTTGGTAAATAAACAACCAGAAAATACTAATGCTGCCGAATTATTGGGTAATATTTTAATAGAAAGAGAAATGTACAAAGAAGCGGTAAATATATATCAAAATGCATTAAGATTAAACCCAACAAGTTATGAGCTAAACTATAGTTTGGGTATAGCATATACAATGTTAAATGATTTCCAAAGTGCCAAAATCTGTTACGAAAAGGCAGCAGAGATAAATTCTCTTTTATATAATGCTAAATACTCTTTAGCTGAAATTGCTTTAATATATAAAGATTTAGAAGAAGCGGAGAAAAGATTTCTAGAAGCTACCGAAGAAGAGGAATTATCTGCAGATAGTTATTATGAACTTGCTAAAATATATTTAATTAAAGGTGATAAAGATACTGCTATAAAATACATAAATACAGCAATTGACAGCAATGCTAAGAAAATTGTAGAAAAAGTAAAAAAAGACCCAATATTTATACCAATTATGGCTAGAATATCAATACCTTTTAATTTAGAAGAATCTGAACAGGAACAAGACGAGAGTAAATTAAAAGAAAAAGATATTAAAGTAAAAGAACATTTAGAAAAAATGAGTGAAATAACTAGAAATTTAAGCTATAATGATATTAATTTATTAAAGCATACTAATAAAAGAGGACGAGCAGAGGTAGATAAGGAAGAATTTCAAAAAGAAATACAAGAATAAAGTTTTTAAGGTTGATATATAAATATTTCTTCAGTTTCTCGGCTCATTACGAAGTTATAATCGTTTCTAAAATATAAATTAACGAGAGTCTTGCTACATATTTCGCGCTTCCTCATTAATTTATATTAAAGAAACGATTATAACTTCTCCAATCACATTCGAAACATTCATAAATATTTATATATCAACCTTTTTAGAATTTTTAGTATAAAACCATTAATTTGTAACTCTTTATATACTAACAAAGTTGACAGTCAATGTAGATATAAAATTAGAATTCATAAAATTTCAAAAAAGTAATATATTTAAAAAAGGAGGGATTTTATGAGTTCGAATTATGCAATAATTGGTGGAGATTTAAGAATTGTTAAACTTACAAAAATGATGGCAGAGGATGGAAATTCAATGAATACATTTGGGTTAGAACAAGCAGAAGCGCTAAGCGAATGTAAAAATATTGTTTTTCATAATAGTTTAAGTAGTGCTGCCGAGAGTGCAGATATTGTAATAGCACCAATTCCATTTTCTAAAAATGGTGTTGAGATAAATACAACATTTAGTAATAAAAAAATTTCAATTCAAGAATTGTTAAATAATATAAAACATAAAAAACTAATTGCTGGAAGCATAAAACAAGAAATATATGATATTGCCAAAGAAAATGATGTAGAAGTAATTGATATTATGAAAAATGAGGATGTTGCAATTTTAAATGCAATATCAACTGCAGAGGGAGCTATAGAGGTTGCTTTTGCTAATACTCAAAAGACATTGCATGGAGGTAATGTTTTAATATTAGGATTTGGAAGACTAGGAAAAGTACTGGCTAAAAAGCTAGAAGGTTTATCTGCAAAAGTTACTTGTGCAGTAAGGAAGAACGAAGATTTCGCATGGATTAAAGCATATGGATATGAAGCTACAAATATTAATAGTTTAAGTGAAAATCTGTATAATTATGACATAATAATAAATACCGTTCCAGTTTTAATACTTAATAAAATGAAATTACAGAAGCTTAAAAAAGATTGCTTATTAATAGATTTAGCTTCAAATCCAGGTGGAATTGATTTTGAAGAAGCTAAAAGGTTAGGTATAAAATGTATTTGGGCACTTGCTTTACCAGGAAAGGTTGCACCTATTACAACTGCGGAGATTATAAGGGATTCTATATATAATATTATAAATGAATTTTAAGTTGCCTAAAAATAGTTACAGTTCAGACTCCCATGCTTATTCAAGCACCACGATAAACAAAAACATATATTGACATACATGTTATAATTTTATGTATACAGCATAAGAGCGTTTTTTACTTGAATCTACGAGAGCGTAGTTCAGACTGCTATCTTATCATTTTCGTTGAACCACAAATTGTCTATGGCAGAGGCCAATAAGGACGTATAGTAGTATAATAAAGAATAAAATGATTTGCTGTAAATATAAAATTGGAGGTCACAAAGATGGATGTGATTTATAAAGTTTGTTGTGGGATAGACGTTCACAAGAACAAATTGGTTGTGTGTTTAAAAGTTAAAGGCAAGAAAGATGTAATCAAAGAGTATAGTGGACAAACAGAAGATATCAAGTCAATGGCAAATTGGTTAAAAGAAAACAAATGTGAAAAAATAGCAATGGAAAGTACAGCTTCATATTGGAAACCATTAGTAAATATTTTTGAAATAACAAATTTAAAATATACTGTAATAAATGCAAGAGATTACAAAAATGTACCAGGTAAAAAGACAGATGTAATGGATGCTGAATGGATAGCTGATTTATTACAGCATGGACTTTTAAAAGATAGTTTTATTCCAACAAGACAGCAAAGAGAATTAAGAGAAGCAACAAGATATAGAAAAAATTTAACAGAAGAAAGGGCAAGAGAACTAAATAGATTACAAAAAATGTTAGAAGGAGCAAATATAAAAATAACGACAATTTTATCAGATGTAATGGGAGTTACAAGTAGAAATTTATTAGAATATGTTTTAGAAAATGAAGATGAAATAACCGAAGAAAAAGCAAAAGAACTTGTTGTGACCAAAATTCATGCAAAATTAGAAGACGTTGTAAGAGCTATGAATGGAATAATTACACCATTTCAAAAAGTAATGATAAAAGAAGTAATAGAACATATAGATGAAATAAGCAAAAGAATACTAAATATGGACAAATTAATAGATAAATATATGGAAGAATATGAGGAAAATAAAAAAAAATTGAAAAGATACCTGGAATAGGAAAAAGAAGTAGTGAAATAATATTAGCAGAAATAGGTCAAGATATGAGTCGATTTCCAACTGCAGCACATATAAGTTCGTGGACTGGAATATGTCCAGGAAATAATGAAAGTGCTGGTAAAAGAAGGAATGGACGAACTCGAAAAGGAAATAAAATATTAAAATCAACATTGGTGGAATGTGCTCAATCTGTGATAAGAAAAAAAGACTCATTTTTATATGCACAATACCAAAGAATAAGTATGAGAAAAGGGAAAAAAAGAGCAATTGTTGCAGTTGCCCATACAATGCTTATAGCAATATATCATATGATAAATGAAAATAAAGAATATCAAGATTTAGGTGCAGATTTTTATAATAAATTCAATAAGGAAAAGAAAGCAAATGCATATATAAAAAAAATAAAAGAATTAGGTTACGATGTACAACTATATGCACAAGCAAGCTAATTCTCAAATTAAAACAACAAATATAATATACTATAAAAATTAAAAAAATACAAGTAATTAAAAAATTAAATTATTTTTTCTTGCCTTTAAAATAATTTTAATTCATAAAATTAAATTAGGTAATAGATATATCAAGTAGCAAAAGGGCGAAAAAGCATATATAAAGTGCCAGTAACTTTTTGCCCTTTTGAAAGCAAGTTATTTAGTTTTTATAGTAGTAACAAGAATTTCTAATAATACTACATTTGCATTCGATTTATCCTATAAATATTGATATATTAGAATTTTATTGATTTTTTATACAATAGATTAAAAATAAAAGTTTGAAAGGAAAAGATTATGGAAATTATAAAAGCGATAATATTTGGAATTGTAGAAGGAATAACAGAATGGCTACCAATTAGTAGTACAGGGCATTTAATACTTGTAGAACAATTTTTAAAATTTGAACAAGTTTCACCTGATTTTTGGGAGATGTTTCAAGTTGTTATACAATTAGGTGCAATTTTAGCGGTTGTTTTGCTATATTTTAAAAAGATATGGCCATTTACTACAAAAAAAGAAAAAGCAATAAAGCAAAAAGGTATTCTTTCTTTTTTAGATAAAGATATTATGAATTTATGGGGGAAAATTTTAGTTGCATGCATACCTGCTGCAATAATTGGATTGCTTTTTGACGATGTATTTGAAGCCTTATTTTACAATCCAGTATGTATAGCAATTGCATTAATTGTGTTTGGTGTTGCGTTTATAATTGTAGAAAATAGGAATAAAATGAAAAGTAAGCATAGCATAAAGCCAAAAGAAAAAGAAACTAAAGAAGAAATTACATATAAAGATGCATTAATAATTGGATTTTTTCAATTACTAGCTGCAATATTCCCTGGAACATCACGTTCAGGTTCAACAATTATAGGGAGTTTATTAATAGGATTATCAAGACCGAATGCTGCAGAATTTACTTTTTATTTAGCGATTCCAACAATGTTTGGAGCAAGTCTTCTAAAAGTAGTAAAATTTGGTTTAGCATTTACTGGAATGGAACTTGCAATTTTATTGGTAGCAATGTTTGTTTCTTTTATAGTTTCAATGTTTGTTATAAAATTCTTAATGAATTATGTTAAGAAACATAATTTTAAAGTTTTTGGATATTACAGAATTATACTTGGAATAATAGTGCTTTTTATTCATGGTTGATAAGTAATGTATAAAATCAAATATTTGGTAATTAAATAATTGACTTCTAAATGATACTATGGTATACATTATATAACACATATTTAAAAAAATTATATAATTGGAGGATAAACAAATGAATATATTTTATAAACTAAAGAACTTTTTTACCAGAGGCAAGATTAGACAAATACCAGAGCCTAAGCCAATCAAAAAAGATAAAATGTGTATGGATTATTTAAAAATAGAAGAGGATCCATTTTCTAAGCTATTGAAGGATGAAAACATACAAAGAATAAATATTGACAAAGAATTAATTCCTATCTTTAAAGATTCAATTCGCAAAATTAGAGATTATTTTATAAAAAATGATTTTATGTCTGTAAAAAATTATGATGAATTTTTTGAAAAGTATCTATTAGATGGTAAATTAACCATTAGATTAAGTAATAAAGATGAGTTTAATAATAAAGGTACTGGTGGAGAATATAAAAAACAGCAAAATGAAATTGTGATTGATACTAAATCTATAAATGTTGGTGCTTTATGCCATGAGTTTATACATTTTTTGGTAATGGCTGATTCAAAAAAACTAGATTGGAGTCCATCACAAATATCTTTTATTAATGAGGGATTTACGGAACTTCTTACATCTGAAATAAATAACAGTTACCCACAATGCTATTTTAAAAATGTATCTATGGTAAGATTTTTGAATTTATTGACAAAAAATTTAAGCATAAAGGCATTTTTAAGGGATGAGTTTACTATAGAAGATATTTATATGTGGTCAAGTATTAATAGTTTATCTAGTAATTTAGACATTGAGTCATATAGAATAATACAAAGAACGTTTATAGAAAAATTAATAGATAAAAATAACATAAAAACAATAGAAGATTATATTCAGGTAATAAATTTATTAAAACAAAGACCAAGTTTTGATAAAGAATATATGGAAGCGTTTCTTGCGGATTTAAATACAGAGTTTTTAAAAAATATGGGTTTACCAGTAAATGAAGAAACGTTAAAACTACTCAATCAATACTGTGATACATCATATAAAGCTGAAGAGTTTGGTAATAGAGAAGTTATAGAGTTTAGCCTTAATGGTATAAATGGTTCATTTGATGAAGATGGAAAAGTATATGGAGACTTTCCAGATGGAGGGGTTACATCTCAAGCAACAGTATTTATTGAATTGAGACATAACGGTAAAAATAAAAGATATTCATTAAATAATTTTAAGGGTATAAATTGGGTAGAAGAGTTTAATAGAGCAAAAGAGGCATTGTATCTTTTATGCAGTTATAAAGAAAAAGAGGATATTATACGATAAATTCAACAGTAATGACGAATAGAAAACATAGCAAAATGAAAATAATTGCTATGTTTTTTATGTATAAAATACTTTTAAATATATATAAAACAAGAAAAAAGCTGGAGTCTATAAAATAAAAGTAATAATATAAAAGCATAAATAATAAGTAAAATGATAGGGAATATATTAAAATCTAATTTATTATAAATAAATATTTTAATATAAGAAAATAAGTGTTATAAGGATAGGTATTAACAAAATTCTTGTATCAGGAAAGGAATGAAACTAAAAATGGGAAAATTTGTCCACTTACACATACATAGTGAATTTAGTTTATTAGATGGAGCAAATAGAATAAAAGATTTACCAGTAAGAGCAAAGGAGCTTGGAATGGATGCAATGGCACTTACTGACCATGGTGTTATGTATGGTGCAATTGATTTTTATAAAGCGTGTAAAAAAGAAGGAGTAAAGCCAATAATAGGGTGCGAAGTTTATATAGCACCACGTTCAAGATTAAATAAAGAACCGGGGATTGATAATAAATATAATCACTTAATTTTACTTGCTAAAAATAATGAAGGATATAAAAATTTAAGTAAATTAGTATCAATAGGATTCACTGAAGGTTATTATTATAAGCCTCGTATAGATTTAGAAGTATTAGAAAAATATCATGAAGGATTAATATGTTTAAGTGCGTGTGCTGCTGGTGCTGTTCCGCAGGCACTTATAAGTGGAGAAGAAAAAAAAGCTGAAGAGATTGCAGAATGGTATAGAAGCGTATTTGGAGATGATTATTATCTAGAAATTCAAAATAATGGATACAAAGACCAAGTTTTAATAAATCAAAAATTAATAGCTTTGTCAAGAAAATTAAATATTCCACTTGTTGCTACAAATGATGCACACTATTTGAAAAAAGAAGATAAGAATTTTCATGAAGTATTGTTATGCATTCAAACTGGTAAGAGAATGAGTGACCCTGATAGGATGAGTTTTGAAGAGGGAGAATTATATATAAAATCACCTGAAGAAATGGCTGAATATTTTAAAGCGTTTCCAGAGGCAATAGAAAATACTGTTAAAATTGCAGAAAAATGTAATGTGGAATTTGAATTTGGTCATACAATTCTTCCAAATTATGATGTTCCGGAAGAGTTTGAAACACATTATGATTATTTTAAAAAGCTATGTGATGATGGAATAAAAAATAGATATGGTGAAAATCCATCGCAGGAAATATTAGATAGAGCAGAATATGAAATCAGTATTATAAAGAAAATGGGATATGTTGATTATTTCTTAATAGTATGGGATTTTATTCACTATGCTAAAACACATAATATACCAGTAGGACCAGGGCGTGGTTCTGGTGCAGGTTCTATTATTGCATATGCTATAGAAATAACAGACATAGACCCTATAAAATATGGGCTACTATTTGAAAGATTTTTAAACCCTGAAAGAATTAGTATGCCTGACTTTGACGTTGATTTTTGTTATGAGCATAGGCAAGATGTAATAGACTATGTTTCTAAAAAATATGGCCATGACCATGTTTCACAGATTATTACTTTTGGTACTATGGCAGCTAAGATGGTAATTCGTGATGTTGCAAGAGTATTAGATGTCCCATATTCAGAAGCTGATAGCTTAGCTAAAATGATACCAAACGAATTGCATATTACTATAAAAAAAGCATTAGAGCAAAACAAAGAATTGCGTGATAGATATGAAAATGAAGAAACAGTAAAAAAAGTTTTAGACATAGCTATGGGATTAGAAGGAATGCCAAGACAGGCATCAACACATGCTTGCCGGAATAGTTATAACAAAAGAGCCAGTAGATACTTATGTACCATTATATGTACGTGATGGTCAAATTTCAACTCAATATATAATGACAACATTAGAAGAACTTGGCCTATTAAAAATGGACTTTTTAGGCTTAAGAACGCTAACAGTAATACAAGATACCATAAATTTAGTGAAAGAAAATAGAGGTATAGATGTAGAATTTGATAAAGATATGGAAGACCAAAAAGTTTATAAATTATGGCAAGATGGAAAAACCTGCGGAATATTCCAATTTGAATCTCAAGGAATGACTAATTTCATGAAGGAGCTTAAACCAGACTGTTTAGAAGATTTAATAGCAGGTGTATCTTTATATAGACCAGGACCAATGGATCAAATTCCTAGATATATTCGCGGAAAACTAAATCCTGGTCATAATGAATATACACATCCTAAACTAGAGCCAATACTAAATGTAACTTATGGATGTATGGTTTACCAAGAGCAAGTTATGCAAATAGTAAGAGATCTAGCAGGATATTCTTTAGGAAGAGCAGATTTAGTAAGGCGTGCAATGGGAAAGAAAAAGCTAGATGTAATGGCAAAAGAAAGAGAAATATTTATAAATGGACAAGTTGATGAAGATGGAAATATTGTTGTACCAGGTTGCGTAAGAAATGGAATAGATGAGCAGTCAGCTAACAAGATATTTGATGAAATGGCTGAATTTGCAAAATATGCTTTTAACAAATCACATGCCGCATGTTACGCAGTAGTAGCCTATAGAACTGCATATTTAAAAGCTTATTATCCAGCAGAATTTATGGCTGCTACATTAAATAGCTTTTTAGGAAATTTGGATAAAATACCTCAGTATATAGATGAATGTAAAGAACTTGGAATTCAAATATTAAAACCTGATATAAATAAAAGTGAAACTAAATTCACAACTGAATACAATAAAGAAAATAGCAACACAAATTTAAATACGCATAAGATGAAAAATCAAAATATGAACATTAACTTAGAAAATTTAAAAGAAGATACAAATAATGAAGCGGAAAAAACGAAAATTGCTAAACTTCGTTTTGGGTTAGGTAGCATAAAAAATGTAGGTACTGTACCAGTAGATAATATCGTAAAAGAAAGAAAACAAAATGGACCTTATAAATCTTTTACAGACTTTTGTGAAAGAATAGCAGATGAATCTGTTAATAAAAAATGTATAGAAAGTTTAATTAAAGCAGGTGCATTTGATGAATTTGAACAAACCAGAAGTACTTTGCTTGCATCTTTTGAAAACATTGTAGATAACATTCAAACTTCAAGAAAAAAAGCCTTTGCGGGACAAGTTTCAATGTTTGATTTAGGTTCAGATAAACAAAAAGAAGAAATGAACGACATAAAATATTCATTTGTGGAATGTGAAGAAATGTCTAATAAAGAATTACTATCAATAGAAAAGGAAATGCTTGGAATTTATATTTCAGGTCATCCATTAGAAAAAATAAGGAATAAAATAGAATCTGTTACAAATGTTAATACAATGCAATTAAGAAGACTAGATGAGCAAATGAATTCACAAATAGGCATGGAAGAAGCAAATGAAAAACCACAATTTGTAGATGGACAAAAAATAAAATATGCAGGAATTATAACGTCAATAAAAAAGAAGTACACAAAAAACAATAAGATTATGGCATTTGTAACAATAGAGGATTTGTATGGAGTAGCAGAAGTATTGGTTTTTGAAAATGCGTATTTAAATGCAGGAAATAGTTTAGTAGAAGAAAATATTGTAATTGTGGATGGCAGACTAAGTATAAGAGAAGGTGAAACAACAACAATTATAGCAAATGAAATAAAAACATTTGGTGAACAAAAACAAAAAATATTTACACTTGATATAACCGATTTAGATGAAGAAAAAAAACAAAAACTTAAAGGAGCCTTAAGATATTTTAATGGAGATAAAAATAATATAAATGTTCAAGTAAAGATTGGAGATGATTATAAACCTTGTGGTCAGATTTATTTAACAGAAGAAATAATAGGATGTTTTAAAAGTATTATAGGAGAAGAAAGGGTAATTATTATGGAATACTAAGAATAAAACACATAAAGGAAACAAATTGGAAAACTAAAGAAACTGTAGTATTTTATTAAATTCTTTATAAAAATATATGTATGCATTCAAAATAATGTATGAAAGGAATGTGAGTCTAAAATGGAGAAAATAATAAGTTCAATACCAGAAGAATTGAGTGAAATCGAAATAATCAGATATATTTACCTAAAATGTGGTGATTTATTCACATACAATAGAGATGTTAGTAAAGTTAGTTGGGAAGAAGCGATAGAATTGTATGATAAACCTTTTTCATGGCATAGAGTAGAAAAAAAGGAAGAAACTTCCAGAATAAAGGAAACCTGTAACCAGATTGCAACAGCATGCACAGAGGCTATAAATACTGCTATGAGAAAGATAGGAGCAAGTGGACGTATATGGGCAGAAAATATTGGATATAAGCCATCTGAAGAAACACATGTAGCTACATTATTACATGTTGATGACAAAGTAATCTTTTTAGATTTATATAAAGACTTATTTAGAATACAAAATGGAATGAAAACCTGCTATTTTGCACCAAGTATTGAAAGATTAAAAAAAGAAAAAGCTGAATATCCATATATTGGAGAATTATTAAAAGGAATTGAATGTACAACAATACCAGATGAAGAACTAATGAAAATGGACAAGAAATGTGGATATAACAAAAATGGTATATATATGGATGATGCATTAGCTCAGCTAAAAAAAGAGTTGCAACAAATAAATGACATAAACGATGTGAAAAGATTTGTTGGAGATATTGAATGCGAAGATAGAGAGGTTTTTTTATTAAATTTTAAGTTAGAATTTATTAGTAGATATCTCATGAATTGTAATGAAGAAAAAAAATTAGATATCAGTGAATTAACAAAATTTTATATGAAAGCGTATTACACTTTATTATCAGATAAAGAAATAAAAGAATGTAAGCTAAATCGCACAGATATTCAGTTTAAAGGAGAACCTTCGGTATTATTTAAAATAACAACCCAAAAAGAAGTAATATATTTTATATATAAAGGAAAAGATGAAGGCTTTAAAAGAATAACAGAAGAAGAACTTAATAGATTAAAAAATAATAAAATTATAATTGATAATTCAATAGTAATGATATGTAAATAAAATTATATAGTAATTGCTAGCGCGGGCTTAAAGTTCTATTAGCTGTGAATTGTAACCAACCAAAAAACTTTTTAAAATATAATCTACAAAACCCCTTGCATTTTTTTTACAAATAGTGTATATTCTTTTAGGGTGTAAAAAATGACAAGATTATTAAAAAAATTACAAAATAAAAGAATAGCAAAAGAAGCAGTTTATATAGCTGTTATTTTAGTAATTTTTGAATTTCTATTTATAAATATTGTAAATTAAAGATATTAATTTTGATTTTAAAATTAATATCTTTTTTGTTGGTATTCTAATTTGTTTTAGAAAAGATGTATTAATCTCAAAATTTACTAAAAACAAAAATTAATCTTTGTCATTAAATTACACAAAATAAAATTTAAAGGAGGATTTTCTAATGAATCAAGAAAAATTACTTTTAGATGTTAACGAAAAACCAAAAATTGCTAAATGGATTGTTTTAGCATTACAACATGTTTTTGCAATGTTCGGTGCTACAATATTAGTACCAATTTTAGTTAATTCAGCAGCAGGAGAAACAGTTCTTACAATACCTGTTGCGCTAGTTACTTCAGGAATAGGAACTTTAATTTATATTTTATGTACAAGAGGTAAATCACCAGTATATTTAGGAAGCTCATTTGCATTTATTGCTCCATTATCAGCTGCATTTTTAAAGGGTGGAATTTCTGGAGCGATGACAGGAATAATGGCAGTAGGATTAATATATGTAATATTTTCATTAATAATTAAATTAATAGGAAAAAATTGGATTGATAAATTATTACCACCAATTGTTATAGGACCTATGATAATGATAATAGGTTTAGGATTAGCTCCAAGTGCAATTTCTCAAATTGGGTTGTTATCAGGTGCAGAAATAGAATGGAAATGCGTATTAGTTGCATTAATAACATTTTTAACAACAGTTATTGTTATGGTAAAAGGAAAAGGATTTATAAAAATCATTCCATTTTTAATAGGTATAGTAGTTGGCTATATAGCTTCAATCTGCTTAGGGTTAGTTGATTTTACTCCAGTTTTAGAGGCTTCATTCTTTAGTATGCCAAGTTTTGTAATACCATTTTTAAGTTATACACCAAGCTTTACTGCAATTCTTACAATAGCACCAATTGCATTAGTAACAATGGCTGAACATATAGGAGACCATACAGCGCTAGGAACAATAATTGGAAAAGATTTATTAAGGGAACCAGGATTAGATAAAACATTATTAGGAGATGGTATAGCAACATTTGTCGCCGGAATTTTAGGTGGACCTGCCAATACAACTTATGGAGAAAATACATCTGTAGTTGGAATGACAAAAGTTGCTTCTGTATGGGTAATAGGATTGGCTGCAATTTTTGCTATCTGTTTAGGATTTTTAGGAAAATTTACAGCAATAGTTTCTACAATACCAAATGCTGTTTTAGGTGGAGTTTCTTTACTACTATATGGATTTATTTCAGTAAATGGATTAAAAGTATTAATTCAAAATCAAATTGATTTTGGTAAATCTAAAAATGTAATTGTTGCATCTACAATGCTTGTTTTAGGATTAGGAGGAGCTGCAATATCAATAGCTTCTGGAGATTTATCAATAACTATTTCTGGAATGAGTTTAGCTGCAATAGTTGGCATATTATTAAATCTTTTAGTACCAGACGAAAAGGAAGAAATTAAAGAGATATCTGAAAAAAATAATAATATTGAAGAAAAAAATGAAAAAACAAAAATTACAAATTAAATTTTATATAAATCATTGTAAATTTAATGAAATGCTACAATTATAGTGTATAAGGAATTTTATATTCAAAAACTGTGAATTTGTAGCGATGAAATAAATATTGTTAGGAGAGGAAGAAAATATAAATGAAACCATTTGTTTTGAATAATCCGTTAATAGAACATAAATTATCAATAATAAGAGATAAAAAAACTGGAACAAAAGAATTTAGAGAAATAATAGGAGAGATAGCTACATTTCTTTGTTACGAAGCATTGTCAGATGCTAAATTGGAAGAAGTAGAAATTGAAACACCAATATGTAAAACAAAAGCAAAAAAATTTAATGAAGACAAATATGCATTTGTTCCTATATTAAGAGCAGGAACAGGAATGTTAGATGGCTTAATTAAAGTTATTCCTAATGCTAAAATAGGACATGTTGGTTTATATAGAAATGAAGAAACATTAAAACCTGTTCGTTACTATTATAAAATGCCAAAAGATATAGCAAATAGAGAAGTAATCGTTCTAGATCCAATGCTTGCAACAGGAGGGTCTGCATGTGATACAATTACAATGCTTAAAGAAGATGGTGTTGAAAAAATTAAATTCTTGTGTATAATATCAGCACCAGAAGGATTAAAAAAAATTGAAGAGTTACATCCAGATGTTCAAGTATTCACCGCTTCTATAGATGAAAAATTAAATGAAATAGGTTATATAGTTCCTGGACTTGGAGATGCAGGAGATAGAATATTTGGAACAAAAGAATAAAAAACAAAAAAGGTTTTAAAAATAAATAAAAATTTTAAAACCTTTTTTTTATTTTGCTATATAATATATAAATTAGTATCTAAATGACTATCTGCAGTTGTTGTTGTTTTGTTTTTCGTTATTATTGTTTTGAGTGTTTCTATTATTGTTATTGTTTTTGTTGTTATTATTATTTTTTTTACTTTCTTTATTTGACATGAAAGCCACCTCCATTTCAATTTGAAGCATAATTAATGCCTCTACTACTTTAATTATTTTTAACAGAAATATTTAAAATATACTTACAAAAATTGTTTTTTTCATAAAATTGATATATAATAATTGAAAATTTAAGGAAAGCTTTATTGTTTTACTTAGAACTTAAAAGAGGAGTGTTATTGAAAATGAATTTTAAAAATGAAAAATTAGAAAAATTTAATGAATACATAAGATTTAGAAAAATAGCCATAATAGGATTAGGAGTAAGTAATTTACCATTATTAGATTATATGTATGAAAAAAAAGCAAATGTAACAATTTTTGATGAAAGAAACATAGAGAAAATTCCAAAAGAAATAATGGATAAAATTACAAATTATGGTTACAAATTTTATTTAGGTGAAAAGTGTCTAGATAATTTAAAAGGATTTGATATAGTTTTTCGTTCGCCAAGTTGTTTACCTACAAAGCCAGAATTAAAGGCAGAAGAAAAAAGAGGAGCATTAGTTACAACAGAAATTGAAATGTTAATGAAAATGTGTCCATGTAAAATAATTGGAGTAACTGGAAGTGATGGAAAAACAACAACAACAAGTTTAATAAATGCAATTCTAAATGACGCAGGATATAAAACATTTTTAGGTGGAAACATTGGAACACCTTTATTTACTAAACTTAATGAAATAAAACCAGAAGATATAGTTGTTTTAGAGTTAAGTAGTTTTCAATTAATGGGAATGGAAATCAGTCCTGATATAGCTCTAATTACTAATATAACTCCAAATCACTTAAATATACATAAAGACTATGAAGAATATATAAATGCAAAGAAAAATATTTTTAAATACCAGAATGAAGATGGAATTTTAGTTTTAAATTATGATAATGAAATTACAAATGGTTGTGCTAAAGAAGCAAATGGAAAAGTTGTTTTTTTCAGTGATAAAGAAAAATTAGATAATGGATTTATTGTAGATAACAAGGTTATAAAAGAATGTGAAGACAAAATTAGAAAGCATATTTTAAATACAAATGAAGTAACCTTAAGAGGAGAACACAACTATCAAAATATTGCGGCAGCTTTGGCAGTTACAAAAACGTTAGTAAATACAGAAGATGCTGTAAAAACAATAAAAAATTTCAAACCTGTAGAACATAGAATAGAATTAGTAAAAGAAATAGATGGTGTAAAATGGTATAATGATTCAGCAAGTTCTTCTCCAACAAGAACATTAGCAGGAATAAATGCATTTGACGAGCCTATTACATTAATTGCTGGTGGATATGATAAAAATCTAGATTATACGCCAATTGCTGAACCAATAGTAGAAAAGGTTAAAAATTTGATATTAATTGGTCAAACAGCAGGAAAGATTTTTGACTGTGTAAAAGAAGAATTAGAAAAACAAAACAAAGATTTAGATATTTACATGTGTGAAAGTTTAGAAGAAACTGTTAAACTAGCGAAAAAGGTAACTAAGCAAGGAGAAATAGTGCTATTTTCACCTGCAAGTGCAAGTTTTGATATGTTTAAAAATGCGGTTGATAGGGGAAATCAATTTAAAAAATTAGTTATGCTTTTGTGATATTTTTGATTGTTCAGTTGGAGGCTATGTATCTTCTGGAGAAACATATGAACATACTGCTTATAGAGAATTAGAAGAAGAACTAGGAAATAGTTGAACTATTTAGATAGATTATACATATAATAAAGAAAAAGGGAGGTTATTATATGTATAATGAATCATACGAAGAATACATAAGAAGCATATTAGGATATCCTAATTATCAAAATACTGATTTTATGAACACATACAACAATGACTATATTGATAATAGACCGAGAAATGTATCAAATGCTGAAATAGAGGAATGTTATCCTGAAATTTATAAAATTATATATCCCATGGTAAGAAAAGCTTCTAATGATAATATTGAACCAATTAGTCCAGATTTAATAGAAAGAATGACAGATGAAATCTATTCTTCTATTGAAGCAGATAATATAATTAATGTTAATAATAATGTAAATATTAATCTTACAAGTAATCCTAGAAATGAAGAAAACAGGAATACATCCAATATCAACAATAATCCAAGACCAGAATTTAAAAATTCAACTGAAAATAGAGAAAATAGAAGTATCGAAGCCAGAAGAGAAGATAAAACTTTAGAAAATAGAGGAGAGGACAGACAATTTAGAAATCGAAACTTAAGGGATTTGATAAAAATATTATTAATAAGAGAATTACTTGGAGGAATTAGAAATCCTGGTCGTCCACCAATGCCACCATCAAGACCGCCAATGAGACCACCATTTCCTGGAGGACCTGGAATGCCAGGAAGACCACCATTTGGACCTGGACCTAGACAAAATGATAGATATTATGATCTTTACGAATACTAAAATGTTACAGTTCAGTGACTTAAAATTTCATTGTCCTGCTTAACCGTGATTAGTTATAAAAATTTTTCCATTTTTGTAAACAGAAATTTGTATATATAATCTTTTTTTGTAGAAAATATTAATGAGACATTTTTGAAAGGTGGTAAATATATATGAAAGTAAAAGATTGTATGTGCAATAATGTTTGTTTTGCAAAACCTGAAACAAATATACAAGAAATAGCAAAAATGATGAGTGATAATCATATAGGTTCTATTCCTATTTGTGATAATAATAACCAAATTTGTGGTATAGTCACAGATAGGGATATTTTATTAAGATGTGTTGCTTGTGATAAAGATGCAAAGCAAACACCTGTTAGTGATATTATGACTTGTAATGTATGTACTTGTAATGAAAATGATGATATGACAAGAGCAGAGGTACAAATGTCTAAAAATCAAATAAGAAGATTGCCAGTATGTGATAATAACAATAAAGTAATAGGAATGCTAACATTGGGAGATTTAGCGCAAAACGATATACAAATAGGAAAACAAGAAGTGTCTGCAACAATGCGAAATATTTGTAATTGCAATGGCCAAAATAAAAATGCAGAATAAAATATTAGTTACAGTTCAGTAACATTTATTAAGAGGAAATATTATAATTTCCTCTTTTTTTACATATAATAGAATAGATATTTAACATTTTTATATCATCTAGAGTATAAAATATAAGAGAGGAAGGCGTACATGATAATTAACGTATCTTATTGGACAAGAGTGCTAAAAAATATATTATATGTTGTTTTATTACTATTAGGACTATTTATAGCATTAAAATTATCTATCTTTTATATGCCGTTTTTAATTGCGTTTATTGTTTATCTAATAATAGAGCCTGCCATAAAATTCATTATGAAAAAAACAAATTTAACTAGAAGGACAAGTTCAATTATTATTTTTGTAATAGCAATTGCAATTATTCTTGGAAGTCTAATATGGTTAATAGTAACATTGTTTTCAGAATCTTCTAGTTTACTACAAGGACTTAATGATTATTTTGATAAAGCATATTTACAATTTCAAAATCTAATTTCATCATTTAATTTTAATAAGATTCATTTATCAGATGAATTGTTAAATCTTATACAAAATTCAACAGGAGATATTTTGAAAACTGCTTCAAATTGGCTTAGAAATTCACTTACAGGTTTAATAAATGTTGTTACTGGTTTGCCGTATATTGCTGTATGTATAGGAATAACACTTGTTGCATTATATTTTATATGTGTTGATAAAATATATATTTTAGACCAAATAGAACACCATATACCACAAATATGGGCAAAAAAGATAAGTGTACACCTTAATGATTTAATAAAAACACTAGGTGGGTACTTAAAAGCTGAAGCTACATTAGTATTAGTTTCTTTTGTTGTTTCATTAATTGGTTTATACATTTTAAAGTTTACAGGGTTTAATATAAATTATCCATTATTAATGGCTTTATTTATCGGATTTGTAGATGCACTACCTATATTAGGTTCTGGAACTGTAATGATACCCTGGTCAATTTTGTGTGCAATTAACGGAGATATAAATTTAGGTATTGCAATAATTGTATTGCTAATTATAATGTCAATTTCAAGGCAAGTTTTAGAGCCTAAACTAGTTAGCAAAAATATTGGTGTTCATCCAATTTTTACGTTAGTTGCAATGTATACAGGATTTAAATTTATAGGAGTAATTGGATTATTAATTGGCCCCATTGTTTTAATTATATTTAAAAATATATTTGCAAGTCTAATTGATCAGGGTGTATTTAAAATGATTTTTGATAAAAAGTAAACAATTACTAATTATATCTATAAAAAATAGTAATAAAAAAATGAGAAAAGCGCATTGAGAGTAATCAAGTTAGAAATTCTTAATTAATTTGTGGAAAGAGTTCAAGATTTATCTTGGAAGGGTGCCACAAAATTAATATAGAATTTCTACGCAGATTAGCTCGAACGAGCATTTTTGAAATTTTTTTATTACTATTTTTTAAACGATTAAAATTTATTCCCATTCTATTGTTGCAGGTGGTTTTGAAGTTATATCATACACAACTCTATTAACATGATTAACTTCATTAACTATACGTGAAGAAACCTTTTCTAATATTTCATAAGGTATTTTGCTCCAAACACCTGTCATAAAATCAGTAGTTTCAACAGCACGAAGTGCTACTGTATAATCATAAGTTCTTTCATCACCCATAACTCCAACAGATTTTAAGTTTGTTAATACTGCAAAATATTGATTTATGCTTTTATGTAATCCAGCATTTGCTATTTCTTCTCTGAAAATACTATCCGCTTCTTTTAATATTGTTAATTTGTCATCTGTGATGTCACCAATTATTCTAATTGCAAGTCCAGGACCAGGGAATGGTTGTCTATAAACTAAGTTTTCTGGAATACCTAGCTCTAAACCAGTTTTTCTAACTTCATCTTTAAATAAATCTCTTAATGGTTCAACTATTTCTTTGAAATCAACATAGTCTGGAAGACCTCCAACATTATGATGGCTTTTTATTACAGAGCTTTTACCCAATCCACTTTCAATAACATCTGGGTAGATAGTTCCTTGAACTAAGAAATCAACTGTTCCAATCTTTTTAGCTTCTTCTTCAAAAACTCTAATAAATTCTTCGCCAATTATTTTTCTTTTTCTTTCAGGATCTGTAACACCAGCAAGCTTAGCTAAAAATCTATCTTTAGCATTTACTCTAATTAAATTGATGTCAAATTGATTTCTAAAAATTTCTTCAACTTCATCACCTTCATTTTTACGAAGAAGACCATGGTCAACAAAAATACAAGTTAAATTTTTGCCTATTGCTTTAGAAAGAAGTACAGCAGCTACTGATGAATCAACACCTCCAGATAAAGCACATAAAGCTTTTTTATCTCCAATTTTTTCTTTTAATTTTTGTATACTTTCTTCAACAAATGAAGATATAATCCAGTCTCCTGTACATTTACAAATATTAAATAAAAAGTTCTTAATAACTTTAGTTCCGTTAACAGAATTATTAACTTCTGGATGGAATTGAATACCATATAAATTTTTTGAAACATTAGCCATAGCAGCATTTGGACAAGATAGGGTAGAACCAGCATTTTTAAAGCCTTCTGGAACTACTTCTACAAAATCAGTATGACTCATCAAGAAATTATTTTTGCTTTCAAATCCTTGGAATATAGGAGTATTATTATCTATAGCTACTTCTGTTACACCATATTCTCTTTTATCTGCTCTTGCAACTTTTCCACCTAATGTATATGTCATAAGTTGCATACCATAGCAAATACCAAGTACAGGTATTCCTAAATCGAAAATACCTTCTGCACATCTTGGGGAATCTTCACCATATACGCTTGCAGGACCTCCTGTAAAGATAATTCCTTTTGGATTTTTTTCTTTGATTTTTTCTAAAGAAATATTATAAGGAACTACTTCAGAATAAACATTACATTCTCTAACTCTTCTTGCTATAAGTTGATTGTATTGACCGCCAAAGTCTAAAATTAAAATTAGTTCATTTTTCATTATATACCTCCAAAATTTGATTTTAAAATATTTTATCATATTATACAAATAATTGTAACAAAAATTTCAAAAAAATGTCATTTTTTACTGTAAAATATTAAAAAATGTGTTATAATTATTCTTATAAAATTGCAAAGTTATACTTCCTTTAGGAATTATAAAAAATGTAAGAAAGGATTTTATTATGGATGAATTTAAAGTTGTTGAGATAATGAATGAAACAATGTTAGAATTGTTAAAAGAAAAAAATCAAAATTTTAATATTAATTTAAAAATCAGGGAATTTTTGAAAGATGAAGCTTTTTTCTTTAAAATTGATAAAATCAATGCGTATAAAATACTTACGAATGTAGGAGTTAAACAAGGTCAATTAGAAAGTGTTTACAAGAAATTAATATCTCCAGATATATTTTACAACTTAATATATAAAGGAAAAATAAACGAAGATGACAATAATTTAGTTGTTAAGTATAAAAAATATCGGTAATAATGAGTTATTTAAAAAATCAAAAAAATAAAAAATGGAGGAATCTTTGATGAAAGACGATTACATACGAAAATTTTATAACGAAGTATGCGAAAATTTAGAGGGGAATTATAAAATAATACTAGAACCAGGTAGAAAATTTACAGAAGAGTGGATTGAATATGATAAGGTAAAATGGGAATTAGAGGATTCAATTAATAAACTTGTAAAGAAATTATTAAAAGATAATGTACTAACTTTTGAAGAAAAAATTTTAGAAATATATAAATTTATTTGTTTAAATTATATATATGATGATAATGTATTGTATTTCTTTAAAAGAGATACAACAGATCCGGAAAATATTAAATATATAGCAGTTGATTGGTATGGAAGAATAATAGATAATAAATGGAAAGAAAATAGAAAAAAACACAATAGAAGAGTATGTTATGAATTTGCCAGGTTTTATGCAAAAGCAATAAATGAATTACTAGATGGAAATGAAAATTTTGAGGCATTTATGCTTGGAGATAAAGAAAATACTCACTATGTTACAGGTTTAACGGGAAGTGAATATAGTATTATTTTAGACTTAGACGATTTTAACAAAATAAAAGACTTAACAAGATTAAAACTTGGGTTAACAATTAATGGAATAACAATATTAAGAGATGATTATGGAAAATTTCAAAATGTTGTTGATAGTTTTAATAAAACAAGAAATAAAGATCTTAAAGAAGTAATAGAATTAAAAGAAAATTCAAGAGATAAAAAAAATATTGAATATTTTACTGAAGTTGTTGAAATATTAAAAAAATATAAGATTGATTCCCAAGGTTTTATGGAATATATGAGAAAAATAATTGAAGATGAAGAAATAGAAATAGAAAAAATTTGGAAAGAAATAAAAGGTGGTATAGAGAAAAGATATGTTCGATGTTTAATTTTTAATTTTAATGAAAAAACATATTTATTAGATAGTGTAGAACAAGAATTATGTGAAATCTCAAAAGATAATTTAGATAAAAAGATCTTTATATTTAATCCAGAAGAAAACGAATACCCTTATTATGGAGGATAATGTAATTATCTAAAAAATTTTTTCTGTGTAGTTGTATATACTAAAAAAATATAGTGATTGATATATTTAGGCTTAATTGGAAAGGATTGTATTGTAAATGAGTATTGATATAGAAAAATTAAAAAAATTAAATGAATTAGCTTCATTATCTTCTAGAAATAAACTTAAAATGGTTCTAGACCCTGAAGAACATGACGAACATAAGGAATTTTTAGATGAAGATATTATAGATGATGAAGTGACTTGGAAAATTCCAGAAACGCTTAATACACATGCTGATATGTTATCTAAAAATAAAAACTTAAGTGATGAAGAAAAGATTATAAGTGTGCATGAGAAAATATGTAATGATTATGTTTATGATGACAATTTGATATCATATTTAAGACAAATTGATAAAAATGTATTTTACGTACCTGATTGGTATGGTAGATCTGTTGATAAAGAATGGGAAGAAAATAGAAAAAAACATAATAGAAGGGTTTGCTATGAATTGGCTCGATATCTAGCTAAATCACTAACAAAAATATTTAAAGATAATGATGACTATAATATTTGTATTATTTGGAACAAAAATCTTACTCATTATTTTGTTGGATTAACTTGTAGTAAATATACTTTAACTTTAGATACAGACGATTTCTTTAAAATAAAAGATTTAACAAGATTGAAGGCTGGGTTAACAGCTCAAGGTATAACTATTTTAGAAGACAATAATGGTATTTTTAAAAATGCCTTAGATAAATTTAATGATGGAAGAAGTGAATATGCTTATAAAAAAATAGAAGAAGATATAAGTGCAGAAGATTCAAATATTAGTGAAATTAATGATATAGAATTTCTAAAAAAAGCTTTAAAAATAGCATCTGAAAAATATAATCTTGATTCTCAAGGACTATTTGAGTATATGAAAGAGATATCAGATATTAGAATAGGATCAGAAAAAAGAAAAAAAGTTTTAAAAAGAATAGATGGAAAAAATAGAGAATCAACCAGAGAAATAAGATGTTTTTATGTTACTCTAGGTGATGAAAAATTTTTAATTGATGTTGATGAAAAGATAATAAGACCTTTTAGCGAAGAAGAATTTGAAGAAAAAAGACCTCGTTTTGTACCATATGCAGGGCATTATAGAGATGGATTTGATTTTTATGATGGTACATAAAAGCATACACAAATTAACGAAAATCTTAATTTTTTAGAAGTGGCTACAAATTTGTATTTAGAGTTGAAAATAACATACTATAAATTTATTGGTGTTCCGATTTGTTCTGTGTCTATAAAAAAAGAAGGGAAGGTTTATTATGAAAAAGAATATGACAATTGTAATTGCAACTACATCTATTGACAAGATAGAAGGGATAAAAGAAGCATTTCTTCAATATTTCCCTGAAAGTGAATTTGAAGTTAAAATATATTCTGGAAAGGCTGAGTCTGGTGTTCCAGAACAACCTTTTGGAGATGATACATATCAAGGTGCATATAATAGAATAACTAATATTAGAAAAAAATATGAAACTGTATTAAAAGAGCAAGGAATTTCCGCAGACTACTATGTAAGTTGTGAAGCTGGAATTGATAACACAAATAAAACAATTATTAAAGGTATAGTAACTCCTATATATACAAGTGAGCAAATTGTATGTATCTACAATTCTGAAAGTGACTCATATCATTTTGGAAAAAGTAGTTCTTGGACTATTCCAGAGGAAGATATTGAGGAAATAAAAAATACAGATCTTGATCAATATCTTAGAAAAAGGAGTTGTACTGGATTGCATGATGTAGGAAATGGAAAATATATTTCAAGAAGAGAGGCGGTTAAACAAGGTACAACTTCTGCAATCGCAAGTCTGTTTTTTAGAGAAAAAAAAATAAATAGAGATGAGCCTATTATTTTATAATATTTCATTTGTTAGAATATAAAAGGGGAGATTAAAAAATGTATATAAAAGATTTTTTTGAAAATTATAAAAATGATAAAATTAAGCTATTTGTAGATATGGATGGAGTTATTGCTGACTATGATGTTGGAAAACCAAGCAATTATGATGAAAAAAGACCATTATTTTCAAATATTTCTAAGTTGAACGAAATTTCAAAAGAAAGTAATATTGAATTATATATTTTATCAGTATGTCGTATGACAGAAGGAATAGAACAAAAAAATTATTGGCTTGACAAATATGCCCCCTTTTTTAAAAAAGAAAATAGAGTAATATTAGACAGAGAAAGCAATGATTTCCAACATTCAAAAGACTTAAAATTAAACTATATAAAATCCTTAAATAATGAAAACTGTTTAATAGCTGTAATAGATGACGATTGTCAAATTTTAAAAGAGTTAAATGAAAATATTAAAAATATTATATTATTAAAAGATACTGCATTAGTGGATTAAAAAATACAGTGTTAAATTATATAAAAATATAGAAATTTTGTTATTTGGAGGACTATATAACATGATTGACTTTTCTAAATCAATAGAAGAATTAAATAGCTATAAAGGTTCTGAAAAAAAGAAAACTTTAATTTATAACAATAAAAAATATTTGGTAAAATTTCCAGATCCAATAAGAGAAAAAAATAAAAATGTATCTTATATAAATAATACATTTTCAGAATATGTAGGAAGTAGTATATTCAAAGCAATAGGATTTAAAACACAAACTGTATTATTAGGAAAATATAACTATAAAGATAAGGAAAAAATAGTTTGCGCATGTGAAGATTTTACAAATGAGAATTATACTTTATATGAATTTGAAAATTTAGCATTAAGTGCAAATCCTGATAAAAAAATTCAAACAGAATTATCAGATATTATGGAAGTTATAGAAGAAATTAAAAGCATGAAACAAATTAATATAATGTTAAATGATAATATCAGAGAAAAATTTTGGGATATGTTTATTATAGACAGTTTAATTGGAAATACAGATAGACATAATGGCAACTGGGGAATTTTGGTAGATACAAAAAATCATGGTGCACAATTTGCCCCAATTTATGATTGTGGTTCATGTTTGAATCCAATGCTAGAAGATAGCAAATTAGAAAATATAAGTGAAACAGAAATTAAAAATCTAGCAATTAATTGCTATTCCTGCATAAAAGAAAATGCAAAAAAAATAAATTATATGTCATATATCAATAGTATGAAAAATGAAGAATGTAATGGGGCTATAAAAAGAGTATTTAATAAAATAAATATAGATATAATCAATAATTTAATAGATGAAATAAAATGTATGACAGTTAGCAGAAAAGAGTTCTACAAAAAGATAATTTATTATAGATATGAAATAATAAAAAGTGTTTATATAAAGTTAAATAAAGGTTAATCTCTTATAAACACTCAAGTTAATGTTTATTTCATTTCATACAATAGGAAAATAACCATTTCCTATTGAACAAATCGGAAAGCTAATAAATTTGTAGTATGTTACTTTATACTATTTTATAATATTCCATTTGTAGGAATATAACTTTCATTAGGTGGATAAACAAATTCGTCATTTGGTTTATCCACTTTTTTTATTTCAGTTACTTTTACTATAGGCATATCGCCATGATACTCGCCTTTAGTAATTTCACCATTAATATTAACCCAAGTATCATTTTCAAAATTGCTAGCATTATCAGCTTCACATAAGAAACCAACAATAACAGACTGGAAATCAGATGAAACAATCATATCTCTAGCTAAAACAAATTGATTTTCCTTTAAATCTAAAATTCTATATACATATCCTGTAAAATTAATTTTTAATCCTATATAATCTTCAATATTATCATGAACATTTTTTAATACATTTGTATAATTTGAAGAGGAAATTTCTAGGATTTTATTTTTGGGTAAACATGATGAATTAGAAGAAGCGGCACTTGCACCATTAAAAATCTTAAAACATATAATTCCGATAATTAAAATAACTACAAATACAATTGAAATGAAAAAACATTTATAAACTTTACTGCCATTTATTTTTAAATTATAAATAAACATAATAATTCCTCACTTTAAATTTCTATTTATTAAAATATATGAGTGTATTAATGATTATATGAACAAAATGGTTAATAGTCATCCATGAATAACTAATCACGGTTAAGCAGGACAACGGAATTTTAAGGCTGACTGGTAACGCAAAATGTTATAGTGATTGAATATTTTCTAAAAAAGCTTGATAAAAAAACATTTTAGTGATATAGTAACAAATGTAAAAAAGGATTAAAAAAACTTAAGAAGGGATTGAATGCAAAAATGAGTATATTAAACAAAATATTCAAATCTTATAGTGAGAAAGAAGTAAAGAGAATAATGCCATTAGTAGAGAAAATTAATGGATTAGAAGAAGAAATGTCAAAATTAAGTGACAGTGAATTAAGAGGAAAAACAGATTATTTTAAAAAGCAATTAGAAGAAGGTAAAACATTAGATGATATATTACCAGAAGCTTTTGCTGTTGTAAGAGAAGCTTCAAAAAGAGTATTAGGAATGAGACATTTTGATGTGCAATTAATAGGTGGTATTATATTACATCAGGGTAGAATTTCAGAAATGAAAACTGGTGAAGGAAAAACATTAGTTGCAACACTTCCAGTTTACCTAAATGCATTAGAAGGTAAAGGTGTTCATGTTATAACAGTAAATGATTATTTGGCTAAAAGAGATAGCGAATGGATGGGAAAACTATATAAATTTTTAGGGTTATCTGTTGGTTTAGTAATTGCTGGAATGGAACCTGTTCAAAAACAAGAAGCATATAATGCTGATGTAACTTATGGAACAAATAATGAATTTGGTTTTGATTATTTAAGAGATAACATGGTAATATACAAAAATCAATTAGTTCAAAGAGGATTACATTATGCAATTGTAGACGAAATTGATAGTATTTTAATAGATGAAGCAAGAACACCACTTATTATATCTGGACGTGCAAATGAATCTTCAGATTTATACAAAAAAGCAGATAACTTTGTAAAAAAACTTACTCCTAAAGTTATTGTTGAAGAAGATATTAAAGATTTTAACCAGGCAGAAGATAATGAAAATTATGATTATATAGTAGATTTAAAAGCAAAATCTGCATCATTAACAGGTAAGGGAATAAAAAAGGCAGAAGAATTCTTTGGACTTGAAAACTTTAACGATTTGGAAAACTCTAACTTAGTACACCATGTAAACCAAGCTTTAAGAGCACACGGAGTTATGAAAAAGGATACTGATTATATAGTAAAAGATGGTGAAGTTCTAATTGTTGATGAATTTACAGGTCGTATTATGTATGGAAGAAGATATAATAACGGATTACATCAAGCAATAGAAGCAAAAGAACATGTGAAAATAGCAGATGAATCTAAAACACTTGCTACAATTACATTCCAAAACTTCTTTAGAATGTATGACAAATTATCTGGTATGACAGGTACAGCTATGACAGAAGAGGCAGAATTCCAGGAAATATATAATTTAGATGTTATTGCTATTCCTACAAACAAACCAATGATTCGTAATGATGAAAATGATGTTATATACAAAAATGAAAATGCAAAATATAGAGCAATAGTAGAAAGCATTAAAGAAAGTAACAAAAAAGGACAACCAGTATTAGTTGGTACTGTATCTATTGAAAAGTCTGAAAAATTAAGCAAGCTTTTAAAACAAGAAGGAATAAAACACGAAGTTTTAAATGCAAAATATCATGAGAAAGAAGCGGAAATTGTTGCTCAAGCTGGTAAATTTGGAGCTGTAACAATTGCTACAAACATGGCTGGTCGTGGTACCGATATTATGCTTGGTGGAAACAGCGAATTTTTAGCTAAAGAAGAAATGAGAAGAAATAAAGTTCCACATCAATTTATAGAAGAAGCGGATACATATTATGAAACAGATGACCAAGATATTCTAAGAGCTAGAGAACAATTCAGAAAACTAGTAGAAAAATACGATGAGCAAATTAAAGAAGAAAAAGAAAAAGTAATAAATGCTGGTGGTCTAAAAATAATTGGTACAGAAAGACATGAATCAAGAAGAATTGATAATCAGCTACGTGGTCGTTCTGGTCGTCAAGGAGATGTTGGTGAATCTAAATTTTATATTGGATTAGATGATGACTTAATGAAAATATTTGGTGGAGATACTATAACTAAAGTTTACAATACTTTAGGTGCAGATGAAAATATGCCAATTCAAACTAAAATTATATCTAATGCCGTAGAAAATGCTCAAAAGAAAGTTGAAGGAAGAAACTTCAGTATTCGTAAAAACGTATTAAAATATGATGATGTAATGAATGCTCAAAGAGAAATAATTTACAAGCAAAGAAGACAAGTATTGGACGGAGAAAATATTCATGATAGTATAGTTTCTATGATTGATTTTGTATCTAGCAATATTGTAGATATGTTTGTAAATGTTGAAACATCAGAAATAAACATAGAATCACTAAACACTGAAATATTAAACATCTTTGGAATAGAAATGTTAAACTATATTAAAGAAAATAAAAATGATTCTCAAGCTATTTCAGAAGAATTAAATAAAAAAGCTATGGAAATATACGAAAACAAAGAAAAAGAAATTGGTTCTGAAGAAATGAGAGAGCTTGAAAGAGTTGTAATGCTTAAGGTTGTAGACGAAAAATGGATGAATCATATCGATAGCATGGATGAATTGAAAAATGGAATAGGACTTAGAGCATATGGACAAAAAGACCCAGTTGTACAATATAGACTAGAAGGATTTGATATGTTCGATGAAATGATAAATGACATAAAAGTAGATGTAACAAAAATATTAATGCATATTAGACAACAAGGAGAAGCTAAAAGACAAGAAACTGTAAAAATTACAGGTGCAGCATTAGAAGCTATTCATAGTGTGGATGGTGGTTCTAAAATTGGCACAGATGTAGATAGAACTGTTAGAAATGAAGGACCTAAAGTAGGAAGAAATGATCCATGTCCATGTGGAAGTGGGAAGAAATATAAGAATTGCTGTGGAAGAAATCAATAATATCAAGGGCTGCAGAGATTTATACAAATTGACATAAATGCAAAAATCAAGCATTTGTTGCCAATTTGTCGCCAAATCAATAAAATCTGTTGCCAAAAATGCTCGAAAGTACTTATTTATCAATAGATATAAACTTGGCGACAAAATAAAATATAAAAATATTTATATTGACTGACATTGTAAAAGATGCCAGTCTTTTTTCTTACAATCGTTATTTGCAGATTGGAGGAAAAATAAAATGGTAAATGTAAGAAAAAGAGGTAATGTTTATGAGTACAGTTTTGATGTTGCTAAAATTGAAGGCAAAAGAAAAAGAGTAAGTAAGTCTGGTTTTAAAACAAAAGCTGAGGCTTTAAAGCAAGGAACGATAGCCTATAATGAATATTTGAATACAGGAAGAAATGTTAAGATTAATGAAATGAGTTATTCAGATTTTTTGGATTACTGGTTAGATAATCATTGTAAAATCAATTTAAAATATCATACCATAGAAGCATATAGTAATATAGTTAAAAATCATTTAAAACCTAATTTGGGCTTTTATAAACTATCTCAAATAACTAAAACAACTCTACAAGAATTTTTGAATAAGGTATATGTTGAAAAAGGATATAGTAAGAATTTTTTAAACAATATTAGAAAAGTATTAAAATGTTCATTTAATTATGCAACAGACAATGAATATGTTAAAGTTAATCCCGCATTAAATTTAACATTACCAAAATATGATATTCCACCAAATGACCCAGCTCATATATTTACAAATGAAGAAATAAATCTTATTTTAGATAGGTTTAAAAACAATCATTGTATATATTATGCTTTTTTAACTGCATATTGTACTGGATTAAGAGCTTCAGAAGTATTTGCACTTACTTGGAATGATATTGATTTTAAAAATAAGACAATCAGTGTAAATAAAAATATATTGAAGAAGAATCAAGTAGGTGGAACAAAGAAAAGACATATAAGTGGAAATTCAACTACAGTATGGTATTTTGGAACTTGTAAAACAGAAACAAGTTATAGAACTATAACAATAGGCGACACTTTACTAAATGCCCTAAAAACTTATAAGAAAGAACAAGAAGAAAATAAAAATAATTATGGTGATACATATATGAAACATTACAAAAAGAGTGTTATAAATCTATATAATAACAAAACTGAAACAAAAATAGTAAATGCATATTCAGAAATTGATGTTGCATTGGAAGAAGTGGATTTTGTTTTTGTAAAGAAAAATGGAGTATATGAGGGGACGGATAGCTGTAAATACCCTTTTAAAGTTATTCACTATGAACTTGGTATTCCTTGTAGATTTCATGATTTTAGAGATACTCATGCAACAAAATTAATTGAATCAGGAGCAGATATAAAATCTGTTTCAAAAAGATTAGGACACAGAAATATTGATATAACTTATAATATTTATGTAAGGGTAACAGAGAAAATGGAGAAAGAAACTGCTGATAAATTTGAAACGATTTGTAAATTTTTGTAAAAATGATTGACAATCTGCGAAAATGATGGTATAAAATAAGTGTATTCAATAGGAATACAACTGAAAAATTAAATATAGATATTTCCCTGTTGTAGGTTGAGACATGAATTTGCATTATGATTAAGGTGGTTAACTATTAATAGTTAAAAAAGTACTTCGCAAGAAAATACTTTACCCTACTGATCGGAAGCCAGAAGTATATGGAGCCCTTTTGTTAGTTTCGTAGGCTCGAGTTGGTTTTTATAATCACTATGATTATAATATAATAATCTCCAACAAATAGATAGAAGTAATAGGAAGTCGTAAGTGCTACAGATGTCTTATTTAATTCACAGTAAACAAAAATATAATAATGTCCAAAAACAGATATGTATTGGGCTTATTAAAAGATACTTTTTTAGAAAAGAAGTATGTTTGTTTATTGTGGATTAAATAGACTTCTAGATATCTCTTATGACTTTTTTGATATTCAAAAAAGTTAAGAAAAATTTTATGCAAGTATGCAAAAATTTTTCAGTAAGAGTAAACGGAACTTCTGTATCATTTAATGGCTTTTATAGGGATTTATTTTGGTATATAGATATTGATATAAGGTTTCGTTTATAAAAAAGCGAAGCCTTTTTTTGATGTAATGCTACTTGCTAGAAAGGAGGAAAATTTGGAAGATTTAAAAATTATTAATGCAGATAACTTATTATATACTTCATTAAATGAAAGTGAATTTATAATTGATGAAATATTGCCAGCAGGACTTCATATATTTTGTGGAGCTCCAAAAGTAGGCAAAAGTTGGCTTATGCTTGATTTATGTATTAA